>NZ_JBHJVK010000035.1:27634-90315 GCF_042264695.1 Kitasatospora sp. NPDC056138
TTGGTGTGGGGGCCCCCCCGGGTGGCTCGCCCACCGTGGGGGGGGGGCGGGGGGGGGGGGCCGGCCCGGGGGGGGGGTGGGGGCACGCCCCGCCCCCCCCCCCCCGCCGCTGAGGCGTCCGACCTGGGGGGAATGGCGAGGTTCCGGAGCGTCGGCCGCCCGGCCTCGGATGCGTGCAACAAGCTCAGCGGAAGCAGATGCGAGGAGCAGCAGGACGCGATGCGCGGTACCGGATGAGGAACTGGATTGCAGCTGTGGGAAGTTGGGAACATCGGGCTGTTTTCCCGTTGTGCTGCACATGGAGCGGGACGGTCGTGACGACGATCTTCGGCAGGGGTCGGAGTGCTTGCCGCAGCCGGGCTGCGAGTCGGCTGTGCAGGAGGCGGTGCCGCCGGTGCCGGACGACGATCTCCGGGAGGACGGCGGGCACGGTGAGGTTCGGGCGCTGGTGGTGCTGCGACTCGATCAGCTGACCAGTGGTGCGACGATCGCGAGGTAGGGGAGAGCGCGATCGTCAGTGGTAGGTGATCGCCGCAATACGGTCTGCCGTTGAGCACAGATGCTCGTTGAAGGCCTCGGCGGGAGTCCTCCATCCCAGGGTCTTTCGGGGGCGGGTGTTGAGGGCGGCGGCGACAGCGTCGAGATCGCTTCGGCTGTGCCTGCTCAAGTCGGTTCTCATGGAGAAGTACTGGCGAAGGAGGCCGTTCGAGTTCTCGTTCGTGCCGCGCTGCCAGGGGCTGTGCGGGTCGGCGAAGCAGACACCTGCACAGTTGCCCGGTCAGGGTGGTGATCGGGGTGGCGATGGCGTCGCGTACGGCTTCGGAGCCATGCCCGGCAAGCGCCGGGGCCCTTCTCGGCCCGTGGGCCGCCGTGGCCATCCGACGGGGGCAGGTGCAGCAGCATCGTGTAGTGGCTGGTGCGCTCGACCAGCGTGCCGATCGCTGAGCTGTCCAGGCTGGGGCATCTCGTCGGTGCGGTCCAGCCGCCGCCCCAGCAGTCGCTCGCCGAATCCTTCCGACCTGTCCACCACAGCCTTGTGGTTCTTCCGTGCGAATTCCGCCATGGGTACTCCGCAGCAGCCTTTTCCTCGGCCGGCTTCCCCGGTTTGCTTCGATGCAGGTCCGTACACGCCTCGCCGGCGATTTCTCGGTCTCAGCATCGCGCCGGCTCTCACCCCCGCGACATCCGATCCTGGATCGATCTTGTAACTGCGGGGCGTGGCCCCCTGGAGCGGCTCGTGGCCGAAAGTGGGCAAGGTGTTCGGATGGCCCCTGCCGCCGACCAGCGGAACTGCGCAACCCGGAGCGACGGCCTACATCAGGAGCCGCAGGCCCTGGGCCTGTCCCGGACGGCCCGAACGGGGCGCGGAGCCGCAAGGGCGAGCCCAAGCGGTGGTATTTGTGAACCTGGATGCCCCGAATACGTGTTTTGGGGAGTAGCCTGGAATGTGCCGGAAGAAGTTACCGGGAGTCGATCGCGAGGAGGCGAATATGCAGCTCGGTAAAACAGGAGCCCTGATTCTGCGACTCGTGATCGCGAAATTTCCGCCCAGCCTTTCGGCTGGGAGATAACGGGGGTACGTAGGGGTGGGGCGCAGGTGCAAATGCTGTTGTTCGGACTGGTGTTTACGCAGGGCGTAGGCCGTCTCCGCAGAGATGCGGGGGCGGCCTGTCTGTCGTTCCGCCAGGTGGCAGCCGCAGTGAGGTCCCATCCTGCGGCCACCAGCATTCGGGTCGTTTCTCGCCTTCGTTCTCCGGCGGGTGATGCGCCGTCTCCGAGGCAGGGCGCGCCCATGGCCTACGTCTGCCGCTACCGAGGCGTGGTCAAGGCCCGTGGTCGATTCCGGTCGGCCGGGCGGAACTGCTTCCGAAAAAACGACCAGCCAGCCGGTTGAGCCGGGCTCGGTCCTGCTGGGGACGGAGAGGACGGAACTGCCGATGGTGCGTGGTGACCACGGCCGCGCGACTGCGGCGGGTGGCTGCCGGGCCTGGTCACGGTCCGTGTACCTGTACGCATCGCACGTGTCGGCCTGGGCGCGGGCGCCTGTGCATCGGGGTTTCCAGGGCGTCGATCACCGATGTTCCACCGGTGGGGCTTTGGAGGGGCCAAGCGGTCTGCACTTGACCCTGCCCCCTGCCCGGCCGCCGGGACAAGACGCTCGACGGGGCCTCCGGCCGGGGTGCGCCGGGGTAGGGTCGGCGGCATGCGCCTGAGCACAGTGATCCTTCCCACCCGCCGATGGAGCGAAGGGCAGAAGATCTGGCAGCGGGCCGAGGACCTCGACTTCCACACCGCGTACACCTACGACCACCTGTCCTGGCGGTCCTTCCGGGATGACACCTGGTTCGGCGCGATCCCCGTCCTGACCGCCGCCGCGACGGTGACCGAGCGGATCCGCCTCGGTACTCTGGTCGCGTCGCCGAACTTCCGTCACCCCGTCACCCTGGCCAAGGAGTTGCTGACCCTCGACGACATCTCGGGCGGTCGCCTGACGGCCGGCATAGGCGCCGGCGGCCCGGGCTTCGACACGACGGTGCTGGGCCAGGAGGCGTGGTCCGCGAAGGAACGGGCCGACCGCTTCGCCGAGTTCGTCCCCCTTCTCGACAAGCTCCTCACCCGGGACGCGACGACGGAGCAGGGGCACCGCTACGCGGCCGTCGAGGCCCGCAACATCCCCGGCTGCCTCCAACGCCCGCGCATCCCCTTCCACCTCGCCGCGACCGGCCCCCGGGGGCTGCGAGTGGCGGCCCGCCACGCTCAGGGCTGGGTCACCTGCGGCGATCCGGCCGACCCGGACGTCCCCGCCGAGCGCGCGCCCGCCGTGATCGCCGCGCAGCTGGCGAAACTCCACACGGCCTGCGAGTCCGAGGGCCGCGCCCCCGACTCACTCGCCAAGGTCCTCCTCCAGGGCTTCACCGCCGAACGCCCCCTCAGCTCCCTCGACGCCTTCGTCCACTGGGCCGGCACCTATCGCGAACTGGGCATCACCGACCTGGTCCTGCACTGGCCGGTGCCCGACTCCGTCTTCGCCAACGACCTCACCGTCTTCGAACGCATCGCCACCGAGGGCCTGGCACAACTGGGTTGAGGAAGCCGCCGGAAACCACCGGCGCTTGCCTCGGACCCTTCGCCCACCGGGGGCGCCTGTGGCGGGACCGCGAGCCGTTCGGGCAAGACGCTCTCAAGGCAAGGCTGCCGGCGGCCTGACCCGGCCAGGCGCCCGATCGGCAGATGCTCGGGACCGGTGACGCGCTCGCCTTCCAGACCCTGTCGGCGACGCTGACCGGCAGGTCGTCGGTGCTGATGCCGGGGGTTTCCACACCTGCGGCGGCACCGCTGGCACTGACTTGCCCCTGACCAGTGATAATGACCCGGACACGCCTGGCGAGAAGATCATCGAGGCAGTCTCCAGCTGCTGTCACACGGTCTCGCCGGGCCTGGGCGGGGCGATCGGAACACGGGAGCAGGGGCACGTCGTGCGGGGGCGGAACGCGGAGCGGGACCGGATCGAGCAGTTGCTCGCCGACGCCCGTCAGGGGACGAGCGGCGCCCTGCTGGTGCACGGCGAGGCCGGGATCGGCAAGACCGCGCTGCTCGACTACGCCGCCGGGCGGGCGGACGGCGTGCGCGTGCTGCGCGTCGAAGGCATCGAATCGGAGATGGAACTGGCCTTCGGCGGCCTCCACCAGCTGTTCCTGCCCGTACTGGACCTCGTCGACGCCTTGCCGGAACCACAGGCTGCGGCCATTCGGGCGGTCTTCGGGCTGACCGGCGACGGCGTGCGCGACCGCTTCACCGTCGGCCTCGCGGTGCTCACCATGCTGTCGGAGGCCGCGGCCGACGGCCCGCTGCTCTGCCTGGTCGATGACGCGCAGTGGCTCGACCAGCCGTCGGTGGACATGCTCACGTTCGCCGCGCGCCGACTGCGGACGGAGGGCGTGGTGATGCTCTTCGCGGCCCGCGACGGGGCGCCCGGCGCCGCCGTGAAGGGACTGCCCGGGCTGCTCGTCGAGGGCCTCGACCGCGCGGCCGCCGCCGAGTTGCTGCCGGGCCTGCCGCCGTACGTCGCGGACCGGGTCATCGAGGAGGCCCGCGGCAACCCGCTGGCCCTGATCGAGCTGTCGGCCGCGCTCACCCCGGCCCAGCGCGCCGGACGGCTGGGCCCGTCGGCGCTCCCCGAGGCGGCCGCCGGGCTGCCGAGCCGGATCCAGGACGGCTTCCTGGAGCAGATCCGGCGGCTTCCCGAAGCCACCCAGGTGGTGCTGCTGGTGGCCGCCGCCGACGACACCGGGGATCTCACCGTGGTGCTGCGGGCCGCGGAACCTCTCGGCGGAGGGATCGAGGACCTCGAACCCGCGGAACGCTCCGGGTTCGTGCTCCTGTCCGGGGCGGTGGTGCGCTTCCGGCATCCGCTGGTGCGGTACGCGGCCTACCAGGGCGCACCGCTCGCCCGGCGCATCGCCGCGCACCGGGCGCTGGCGGAGGCGCTGGGCGCCGCCGGCCAGGTGCACCGGCGGGCCTGGCACCTGGCCGCCGCGTCGACGGGCCCGGACGAGCGGGTCGCCGAGGAGCTGGAACGGGTCGCCGAGTGGGCCGGGAGCCGACAGGCGATGGCGTCCGCCTCCGCCGCCTACGAGCGCGCCGCCCAGCTCACCGCGGATCCACAACTGCGTGCGCGCCGCCTGGTCCGGGCGGCGCAGAAGGCCGCCGACGCCGGACAGGACGAGCGGTGCGGCGCACTGGCCGACCAGGTGCCACTGCCTCTGGAGGACCCGGGTGTGGCGGCGAACTTCGCGCGCGCCCGGGCGGTGGTCGAGCTGGGCTACCGCAGGCCCGAGACGGCCGCCCGCATCCTGGTCGACAGCGCGGACCTGACCGGCGCCGGCCGCCCGGACACGATGGCGTCACTGCTGACCGACGCGGTCCACGCGGCCTTCTCCGCGGGAAGCGCCACGCTGATCGAGGAGATCACGTCCCGTGCCCCGGACCTGCCGGTACTGACCGTGCCCGCCCGACTGTTCGGCGGTGACGTGCCCGGCGCGCTCGACGCGCTGCACGCACTCGTGGAGAGCGGCCGGAACCCCGCCGCCGGCGTCATGGACCGGCTGATGACCGGGATCTACTGCCAGCTGACCGGCGACCACGCGGCCGCACGGGAGGCCGCTGCCGGAGCGGTCGCCCACTGCCGCGACCAGGGCATCAGCGGATGGCTGCCCACCACGCTCCATCTGCTGGCCCAGGCGGAACTGGCGCTCGGCCGCCATGATGAGGCGTCCGCGCACGCCGCCGAGGGCCTCCAGCTGGCCGAGTACTACGACCTGGCCCACCGGGCCGCCCACCTGCGCGCCGCCCTGGCGATGCTGGCGGGCGTCCGGGGCCAGGAGGAGGAGGGCCGCGCCCTGGCCGGCGAAGCCCTGGCCTACACGCGACCGCGCGGGGTGGGACGGGGTACGGCGGACGCCCTGTGGGCGCTGGGCCTGCTCGAACTCGGCCTGGGCCGGGCGGAGGCGGCGCTGGAACCACTGGAGTCGGCGCGGCGCGAGGCGGCCCATCCGCTGCTCTCCCTGCCCCTGCTGCCGGACCTCGTCGAGGCGGCGGGACGCGCCGGCCGCCCGGAGCGGGCGGCGGAAACGGCACGGCTGCTCGGGGAACGGGCCGCCGCACTGGGGCAGCCTGCCCTTTCCGCCCTGGCCCGCCGCTGTCAGGCGCTGACCGGCTCCGACAGTGCGGCCGAGGAGCACTTCACCGCAGCACTCGCCCTGCACGAGGGCGGCAGCGACTACGACCGGGCCCGCACCGCGCTGCTCTACGGAGAGTGGCTGCGCCGCCTGCGGCGCCAGATCGACGCCCGGGACCAGCTGCGCGCCGCGCTGGAGGCCTTCGAGCGGCTCGGTGCCCGGCCCTGGGCCGACCGCGCCCGGGCGGAGCTGCGAGCCGCGGGCGGGGAGACCGGGCTGACCGCCCGCGAGGACGGGCCGATCAGCCTGCTGAGCCCGCAGGAACGCGAGGTCGTCCGGCTGGCGGCGTCCGGTGCGAGCAACCGGGAGATCGCCGCGCAGCTGTTCCTGAGCCCCCGTACGGTCGGGCACCACCTCTACCGCGCGTTCCCCAAACTGGGCGTCAGCTCCCGCACCGAACTCGCCAGGCTGCTGGCCTCATGAGGCCGGAGCCTGCGTCGCCCCCGGGCTCTCCGGCACCGCGTAGATCATCCGGGTCTGCGCGGTCCGGTAACCGGCCCGGGCGAAGGCGGCGGCCATCGGGGCGTTGTCGGTGTCCGTGGTGGCCGTGATCAGCTCGGCACCCGCCTCCACCTGCACCCGGGTGATCTCGGCGAGCACGTCGTCGACGTACCCCCGCCCGCGCAGTTCGGGGACCACGCCCAGGTAGCCGACGTTGCGGCTGTACGGGGTCGCCGACGGGAGGGCCAGGCCGGCGACCTGCCCGTCCGGCGTGCGTGCCAGGCGCCACCAGGAGCGCTCGCCCGGGCAGCTGAGGTAGAAGGCCACCTCCTCACGGGCGGTGGCCTCGGCGCCGATGGCCGCCAGGTTGCGGCGCGTCTCGCCGTCCAGGCTGTCGACCGCGATCCGCCGGAAGACGTCGAGGAACTCCTCGTCCGACCCCTCGGTGAAGGTGAGGCGCCCGCTGGAGGCCGGGAGCCCGGCGTCAGGGGTCCACTCCAGGCGCAGCCGTTCCACCTCGGCGGTGAGCCCGGCCATCAGCGCTGCGTCGCGCCGCCAGGCCAGGGCGGCGACCACGGCCGGATCCTGGCGCCAGCCGTTCGGCAGCGTCAGGTTGTACAGCGGGGGTTTGGGCGCGCCCTGCTCGGCGAAGGCCCGCAGGCCCGCGGTGATCAGCCCGGCCGCGACCGCCACGCGGTCGGCGACCGACGGGTCGACGTGCAGGCAGTCCAGTGCGACCGGGTGCTCGCTGGAGGCCTGCCCCCACCACAGGGCACGGGCCACGACCCGGCCGCCGTCCTCGGCGATCCAGGTCCACTCCGGCCGGTACATGCCCTCCTCCAGTTCTTCGAGGTAGCGGTCGGCGGGGATCCATCCGACGGGTTCGTCGACCGTCACGGCGGTGACGCGGTCGAGGTCGGTCTCGGTCGTGGAACGGAACAGCATGTGGGTGCTCACTTCTGGTGCGTTGCGTAGGTGGTGATGGTCGCGCCGGTGTTGAAGACGCGGGAGTCGGCCGGCGTGAACCTCGCCGGAAGGAACGGCGCGTGGAAGAGCGGGACGCCGGACCCGGTGGCGACCGGTAGCGCTTGACGGTCGGTTCGTCGATCTCTCCCAGCAGCTGTCCGGCCAGCTGCCCGCCCGGTCCTGCCCCTCGGGGGCGCGGACGAACGCCACCGGGTCTCCGGAGACGGTCTCCACACCGGGGTCGAGCCGGGCGACGGTGCGGGAGCGGACGTACTGGCAAAGGTGCAGGTAGGGGCTGGTGACGCCGACGGGGTGACGTCATCGACGGTAGGCCGACCGCCCTCTGACCGGCATCGGTCATCCCGACGTAATGTGACCGGTCACGGCACCGTGCCCGGCCCGATGTCCGCGCATGTGGCGCCCGGGCGAGCAGGCGCCGCACCTCCGCCCCGCGGACACCAGCTCGCTCACCCAGCAGCAGGCCGTGCTCGACGCTCTCGGTCCGCTGGGCGTCCCGATCATCGCCGACGTCGAGTGCGGGCACGTGCCGCCGTACCTGCCTCTGGTGAACGGTGCACGGGCCCGCGTGGTGCACAGCACGCAGTTTCAGGAGCTGATCCAGATCCTGGACCGACCCGGCAGGCCGGGCACTCCGAAGAAGACCCGATGGTGGAAAGGGACTGGTGAAGATCTCGGTTTCGGCCACTGCCTGCGCGTCGGGCCGAAGCCGAGATCTTCATAGCCCTTCTGCTAGGAGGCCACCGGGGCGTCTGCGAGGCAGGCTGAACGTATGGTGTCGTTCTTCCACTCACCTTCTCGACCAGGAGCGGGCGGTCGAAGCAGGGGCCTGCTCGCACTGGCGCAGTGCGTGCCGTTCGTCATCGCGCTGGCCGTGCTGATCATCGAGCTCACCCCTGCCCACTTCATCTACACCGGCCCCTTTCTCACTGCGGTGCCGGCGCTGGCGGCGGTAACGATGGACCCCAAGCGCACCGCCCTGGCGGTGGTTCTCGCACTGGCGGTGAGCGCGGCCACGGCCACCTACAACCAGGCATGGGGGACCCTTCAGGTCTATACCAACTTCCTCGCTCTGGCTCTGGTCTCCGTAGCCGGTTTCATCACGAGTAGCGTCGTGCGTGCCTACCGGAGGAGCGAGTTCGACCAAATCCGCCGGATCGCCGTGTGCGCGCAGGAGGTCATCCTGCGACCGGTCCCCGAGCGCCTGGGCCCGGTGCGGGCGGCCAGCCTGTGTCTCGCGGCCGGGACCGGGGCGCAGGTCGGCGGTGATCTGTACGAGGCCGTGCAGACGCGGTACGGCGTGCGGATGATCGTGGGGGACGTCCGCGGCAAGGGGCTCAATGCCATGCGCGCGGTCGCGGTGGCGCTGGGCGCGTTCCGGGTGGTCGCGCACTATGAGGACGACCTCGTGGGGGTCATGGATCACTGCGCGGCCGCGTTGCGCCGGGAGGCCACCGTGCCGGGCGCCTTCCCCGAGGAAACGCTGATGGAGGGATTCACCACCGCACTCATCGCCCAGGTGTCGAACGGCGAACCCGTAGTGCAGTTGGTCAACCGCGGCCATCCGCCCCCGCTGGTACTCCACGAGGGCCGAACTCAGGCTTTGATGCCCACCTCGCCGCGTCCGCCACTGGGCTTGGAGGACCTGGTCACCGGTCCTCCCGAGACGCCGGAGGGCTATCCGTTCGTACCGGGGGACCGTCTGCTTCTCTACACCGACGGCGTGATCGAAGCCCGCGACCCCGGCAACGGTTTCTTCCCGCTGCCGGAGGCCATGGAGTCGATCAGCTTCAACACCACCCCTCAGGAGTTCCTCGAGCAACTGCACCAGGCATTGATCCGCCACACCGAAGGCCACTTGGCGGACGACGTGGCGATGATCCTTGTCGACCGTCTCGGCAGCCGATCCTCCGGCGGCCAAGGCCTTCCTGGAGCCGGCTGACCTGCAGGACGCCCGGCTCATCGGGCTCCCGGAGAACTCGACCTCCCGCCTGCGACCGGGCGCCTGGCTCGCGCAATCCGGGATCCGGCCGGTGTTCGGCACCGGCGTCGCCGACCGGGACACCGCGATCCTGCCGGCCGAGCTGGGACTCGGCCACGCCGTGGGCCGTACGGCCTCAGGGCACGACGTCGTAGGTGTAGGCCGCGGACATGTCCAGGACGGACCTCGGCGTCGCGGGGGTGCCCGCCGTGCCGGTGCTGAGCGGGGAGACGATCGGGTCGTCGATGCGCTCGCCCAGGTAGGTGGTGGCGGGGGCGCTCATGTCGGGGGCGTAGAGGCGGCCGTAGCGGTTCATCCAGCCCTGCCAGATCCGGTCCACGTTGCAGTGGTGCAGGAAGAACACCGGATCGTTGGGTGAGGTGGCGGGCGCCATGTCCCCGCCGATCCACGCGTGGACCTGGTTGTGCATGTGCACCGGCCGGCTCGGGTCCTTCGGCAGCCAGCCTTCGAGCCGGTCGCGGAAGCCCTCCGAGGAGGCGTCGAAGGCGGGGACGTCGTACCGGTCCACCGGGTTTCCGCCAGCCGGTGTGAAGGCGAGGGTGTCCTTGACCTCGGCGCCGGTCGGCAGCGTCCGCCACCCGAACGGCGGCGGCTGCGCGAAGGACCGGCGCAGGCCCCGGTGGGTCTGGAGGAGCTTCATGCCGCTCTGGTCGCTCTGGATCCGGACCGTGAAGGTGGCCGGATCGGCCGGGCTGAAGGCGAACGGCCCGGTCGTGACCGGATCGCCGTCGCCGCCGAGGTAGGAGGGAGTGAAGATCCGGGCGTTCGTCGGTGAGCCGAGGTCGCCGTCGGCCGACCAGTCCCAGTACGGCAGGGCGAAACCGGGCTTCTGCAGCACCCGTTGGATGTTCGCCTCCAGGAGGCCGAGCATGACGCGGTGCCACGGCAGGAAGATCGGCCCGCGGTGGGCGGCGTTGCGGACCATCGGGTCCCCGTGCGGCGGTACCGGGGTCATCATGGTCTTGCCGTGCCAGATCACGAACAGGTCGTAGGTGCGCACCGGGGTCTTGGGGCCGGCGATGCCGAACTGCGCGGTGGTGAACTGTCCGACCTCCTGCTTGAGCAGCAGGACACCGCGGACGTAGTCGTCGCGTGCGGTTGGGTCGGTGAGGATGTTCTTCCGGACGACGGACATCTCACGGTCCTCCTGGGAAGGCGTCCGGGTAGTTCTTGATCAGTACGCGGACGGCGTCCACCGCCGACACGAACTGGTAGGCGGGCAGGGCGTGGCACGACAGCATGCCGCTGTCGTCCACGTCCAGCCCGACCTCCAGCGGCTTGCCGTCCACCGTGACGTGGTAGGTCGTGGTGACCACGATCCGGTGCCCCAGGAACTCGGCCGTGCGGACGGACTTCGTCGGGCCGTGCCCGTGGCCCATCGGCGGCATCGGCAGGCCGGCCAGGTAACTGCCGAGTCTTTCCGGTGCAGCGGCGGCGCTCAGGTCTGTCGGGTCGATGCTCTGGTCCATGTGGCTTCCCGGGCAGGTGCGGCTCCGGCGGCGCCGGAGTTCGGCCGTCCCCTGCCTCCCACCATCCCGCCGGAACCCGGATCCCGCAGCTCGGTGGTGGACCGGTGGAGGCGCAAGGGCGCTCGCGGCAGCGGGTGCGGGGTGCGCTGCACCGTGCTCACCGGGTCCGTGAGGTCGGGGGAGCGAGGTCGGGGCGGAGGTCCGGGAACGGGGTCAGCGTCGGCGGGTGGTGAGCGAGCTGGGGGCGGCGGGGGAACTCCGGTAGCCGTGCGCGGAGAGCGGGACCGCGGCGAGGGCGGGCGCGGCCGGTCCGGCGGGCGGCGGGGGGAACTGGACGCAGGCGGTCTGCGGTTGGCTGGTGCTCTGGCCGAACCGGCAGGCGACAGCGGTAAGTCTGATGGTGATGAAGTCGGCGATCTGCGCGCCGTACTGGATGGGCGTGCCGTTGATGGTGATGTCCCCCACCGTGAAGTTCCTGTCCGCGGGGACTTCGTAGACGGCTCGCACCGGGTGGGTGGCGTTGCCGCGCCGGTAGGTCCAGTAGCTCTTCGGGTCGGAGCCGTCCGGGGCGGCCCAGCCATCGGTCCTGAGGTCGTCGAAGTAGAGCCCGACGGGGTTGGTGAGGGCGATGTCGGCCTTCTGCCGGGCGATCGCGTTCACCGCTCCGCCGATGTGCGGGTCGCTGTTGCGTTCCGGCTCACCGTACTTGCCGCACTGGATGAGTTCCTGGTCGGCGGTGAGCTCCCGGCCGTCGATCACCCGCACGATGGTGGCCGCGGCGGCGAGTTCGATCTCGGCGCCGAGGGTGTTGGCGGCCTGGATGAGGTGCATCGCACCGTGGGTCGTGGAGTCGTTCCAGCGGTTGCGCCGCTGGTAGCTGCCGTCGATCCCGAAGAGGTCGCTCTGCTGGACGTTCGGGCTGATGTGGGTCCGGTAGAGCTGGAGGACGGTGGCCGGGCTCGACTGGGCGAGGAGGTCCCAGTACTCGGGCCCCTCGCAGGTGAACATGACCTGGGTGATCTTCCCCGAGGCGGGATCGCGGGTGATGCTCCACTCGCAGTACTCGTCCTGTACGTCGCGGCTGGCGTCCGCGCGCTGCCAGCGCTGGTTGTCGCCGATCGAGTGGACCTTGATCCGGCGGGGGAAGGCCGTCCAGGTGACGGGGGCCTCGGTGGCGTCCGCCGCGGTGTCGGTCCTGGTGAGGTCGTAGAACTGGCTGCGCGGGCTGTCGTTGAGGGCCTGGCCGGCGTCGGGCCCCTTGACGGCCTGGTCGATGCTGTTGGTGATGAAGACGTTCCAGGCCTTCAGCCCGGTCTCGTCCAGGTCGGTGAGACGGCCGGGCGGGTCGTAGGAGTTGATCGTGCTCATACTGAGCTCCTTTGCGGCGGACCGGGTGATCGCCGTGGGTCCGCGGGTGGGGTGCGCCTAGGGGGCGAGGGTGGCGTCCTCGAGCATCGTCAGCCGAGGGGCGTCGGAGGGGATGTCGGTGACCGGCAGGGTGAGTTCGAACTCGTTCAGCCGCATCGCCTTGAACTCGCGGCGGCGGGACTCGGCCAGCCTGACGTAGTCGTCGAAGCCGGACGGTGTGCGGATCCGGGCGCCGACGTGTCCGAGGTAGGTGTCGATGCGTTGCGCGAAGGAAGCGGCCCAGCTGCTGTCGGGCAGGTCCCAGGCGGCCGCGAAGCGGGCCTCCGGACTGGTGGCGGGCAGCTTCGCGGCGGCGGCGAGGATCGCCTGGACGATCTGGGTGGTCAGCGCCGCCACCGTGGTCGGGACGGTCGGGACGTAGGCCATCAGCCGGGCGCGGTCCGTGCTGAACACCGGATTGGTGAAGTCGACCATCAGGGCGCACGCGGCGAACTTCGCCGGGACGACCGCCTGTTGCACCAGCTGGCGCACGACGTCGTTGTCCTCGTACGCGGCCTCGGGCGTCACGAACGCGAAGAAGGTGTCGCCGGGCCGGGAGAAGCCGCACGCCTTCTCCTCCAGGCGGAAGCCGAAGGTGGTCAGGCTGTCGACGTACAGGGACGCGGGCGCCAGGGGGAGCGACGCGGTCGTGGGCAGTGCGAGGTCGTCGAGCAGGGCGTCGGTGTTCAGCCAGAGTCCCGGGGGCAGCGGGAGGTCGTCGCCGGCCGCCGTGATGGTCGCGCTCTGGGTCGCGCTGCTGGTCAGGTTGACCGAGGTGGTGGTGAACAGATGGCGCATCAGGTGGTCGGGGTGCTCGACGGTGCCGTCCACCGTGACTGCGGCCAGCCGGGCCGCCGTCCAGCGGCTGACCAGCGAACGGACGGTCAGCTCCAGGTCCTGGGCGCCGGACACCTGCTGGTAGAGCGGGTCTTTGCGCAGCGGGTCGTCCGGGGCGAGCTGGATGGTGGCGGCCTGGGACTGCCAGTTGGGCCAGGGCTGTTTCAGTTCCTTCATGACGACGCTGCCGTTGACGTGGCTGTCGAAGCAGCCGTTCCCCCGGGAGCCGGGCGCGAGCGCGGACCACGAGTTCCCCGCCCAGACCCAGGCCGGGGTGATTCTCATGTAGTAGTTGAAGACCTTCGCGATCGGATCCCAGGCGGCGACCTGCAGGAACGTGGTGGCCGGGTCCGCGTTGGCGCCGGTGCTGATCAGCAGGTCGACGTCCCGGCCCTGGACGGAGCGGGCGATCGCGAACCTGATGTCGCGGTGCAGCCCGGGCGCGGTGCCCGGGGGGATCTGCCCTGCCTCGCTGATCAGGTACACGGCCTGCTGCGAGGGGGAGGCGGGCTGCGGCAGAGCGGCCAGCAGGTCCTGCACGGTCATGGGAAAGACGTTCCGGCGGAACAGGAGCGCGGCCATCGGGTCGCCGAGTTCCGCGAGCTCCTGCGGAGTCATCGGACGGGTCTCGTGGTCGATGCCCTGCACGTGGCGGTACAGCCGTCCGGCCTCCAGCGCGCGGATCCTCAGGTGATCACCGGCCGAGATGCGGAACGCGGTGGCGCCGGCCGTGACTGCGGCGTCGCCGGGTGAACCGGCGTCCGTTTCGAGGAACTTCCGCGCCCAGGCCGTCGCCCTCCGGTGTTCGTGGAACTCCTGCACGGCTCACTGCCTTTCCGCTGGACCCGGGCCTTCTCGGACAGGGGCGTCCCGTTCGCGACGTGACGGTGCGCGTGGACGATTTATTGGCTCACGCACGGCGTCGGGGCGCGCGCCCGATCAGGCCGAAGGGGGGCTTGGTGACACGGATGCAGCACGGAGAGAACTCATTCGACCACAAACGGTTATGGTTCTCCGGAGAGGGGGGCCATCGAGTAAGTGGAGGCACCTGATGTCCGGAGACAGTGGCGACGCGGAAATCCCGGTCACCAGCAGCGACATCGCCGCTTTTGCCGGTCGGCTCGCGGACTGGAGCGAATCCCTCACCATGACCGAGCAGTCGCTGGCCCAGGTGCTGGTCCAGTACGCACGGGACCTGCAGCCGGACGATGTCCGTCGCAACCAGCTCGTCACCGACCTCGCCGAGGCCACGCGCAACGTCGTCGCGTCCGTCAAGGAACGGTGGAGCAAGGCGGCCGAGGGCGAGGCATGGGTCGAGATCGGGCCGATCTGGCAGAAGGCCAACCCCACGGCGGAGCGGCAGGAGGTGGAGATCGTCCAGTGGATCTACACCCGGCCGCAGAAGTGGACGCCGCAGCTGTGAACGGCGACATCGTCGCCCGCACGACGATCGACGACAGCACGACCGATTCCTTCGCCGCGGCACTGGACCGGTTCGCCACCGGACTGTCCGGTCCGGACCACGCCATCCTCGTCGCGGTGCTCAACGCCGCGATGGGGCCGTGGGAGCGGATGGCCGCACGACCGGCACAGGAGCTACTCGACCCGGCGGACGCCCAGTTGGTGGAACGGCTGGTGGAGCGAGCCCGCCGGGGGGAGGACTAGTGGGCCGCTACCTCGGTCTGATCGTGAAGGCGACGCGGTCGTGCAACCTGCGGTGCGCGTACTGCCACGACTGGCGGAGCGGGCCGGACCAGAGCATGAGCTTTCCGGTGCTGGCCCGGCTGACCGCACGGGCGCTCGCCGATCCCGCCCACGACGCGGTCGAGTTCATCTGGCACGGCGGCGAACCGACCGTGCTGGGGCGCCCGTTCTACGAGCGCGCGGTGTACCTGCAGGCCCGCCTGCGCCGGCCGGGCCAGACGATCCGCAACTCGCTGCAGACCAACGGCACGCGGATCGACCGGGCCTGGGCCCGGTTCTTCAGGGAGTTCCGGTTCAGGGTCAGCGTGAGCCTGGACGGACCGCCCGCGGTGCACGACCGCTACCGCCGCTACGCCTCCGGGCGGCCCTCCTTCGACGACGTGCGCCGCGGACTGGACGCCCTGCGCGACAACGGCGTACCCGTCAGCGTGCTCATGGTCATCGACAGGGGGGCGATCGAGCTGGGGCCGGACCCGATCTTCGACTTCTTCGTCGCGGAGGGGATCACCAACTACGGCCTGCTCGCCGCCAAGCCGACGAACCAGCCGGACGCACCGCCCGGTACGCCGACGTCGCACTACGTGACCCCGGCGGAGATGAGCCGGTTCCTGCAGGCGTACTTCGACCGCTGGGTGGCCCACGGCGACCCCGGCATCCGGGTCAGGGAGTTCGACGGACTGCTGAACCGGCTGTCGGGCCGGGGCGCCAACGTCTGTACGCTCGCCGGTGACTGTTTCGGCCGGTACTACCTGGTGGAACCCGACGGCGAGGTGGCGCACTGCGACCTGTTCGTCGACGACCCCGCGTACACCGTGGGCAACGTGCTGGCCGATTCCTTCACCTCGTTCCGCGACGGGCCTACGCTCGTCCGCCTGCGGGGTTCGAACGACCGCGCGCTCGCCGGGATGCGCGACTGCCCCGACTTCGGCGTCTGCAACGGCTGGTGCCCGCACGAGCGCTACATCGCCTCCCGGCACGACCCCGGATTCACCGGCGACTGCTGTGGACTGCGCGACCTGATCCAGCACGTGCGGGAGCACCTCGCGGTCACCGGGCCGGACGCCTCGGTCGCGCCGGCCGCTTCCGCCGCTTCGGCACCGTGAGGGTCCTGCTGGGGCCGGCGCACGAACTGCACGTCGGCGTGCACGGCTCGCTGCTGACCGCGCCGCCCGCCGGAGCGGCGTACCTCCAGTGCACGTACACGCTGCGCTTTTGCCCCGACCGCGAGTCCTGCCAGGCGTTCTCGCCCCTGCACGATCCGGCGGTCGCGGAGTGGGTGCGGTTCGTCGACGTACCCGCCGACGTGGAGGTCGTGCACTCCTCCCGGCTGCCGGTGCAGACGCCGCTGCCCTGGGTGGTCGACGCCGACTCGCTGCTGACGCCGCTCCAGGTCGGCCGCTTCTTCGCACTGGGCGCGGCGGCCCGTGGTGCTCCACCGGTTCCCAGCCCGGGTGCGGTGGCCCGCCGGGAGGCCGCGATGACGGCACGCTACGCCGGCGGACGCTGTGCCCGGATCCTCTTCCGCACGGAGCACGCCCGACGGAGGTTCCTCGGCCACCTCGACGGTCGCGGCCACCGGCCGGAGACGATCGAGGAACTGGCCGCCAAATCCGAGGTGGTGTACCCGGCCGTCCCGGCGACCCGCAGGGTCGGCCGGCCGGGGCAGCCGGTGTGCGTGCTCTACATGGGCCGGACCGCGCAGGACAAGGGCGCCACCGTGGCGGCCGAGGTCTTCACCCGACTGCGGGAGCGCCACCAGGCCGGGGTGCGCCTGGTCTTCCTCGGCCCCTGCCCGGCCGCTCTCGCCGGTCGGCTGAGCTCGGCCGAGGCGGAACTGGTGCCGGTACTGCCCCGGCCGGCCTACCTGGACCAGCTCGGCCAGGCCGACGTCTTCCTCTCCCCGACGACGTTCGAGAGCTTCGGCATGGGCCTCCTCGAAGCCGCCGCCGCAGGTCTGGCGATCGTCTGCTCGGCCGGACCGGGCATGGAACACATCGGCGAGCTGTTCGCGCCCGGCGACAACGCCCTGTTCGTCTCCAACGCCGACCCGGTGGCGCAGCGGGTGGCCGGTTACACCGCCGCGGTGTCCGAGCTGATCGACAACGAGCCGCTGCGCCGGCGGCTCGCCACGAACAACCACGCGCTCACCGACCGGGGGAAGCTGTCGATCCGGCGGCGCAACGATCGGCTCGGCACGGTGTACGCGCAGGCCGCCGCACTCGGACCCGACCTCCTCGGCGACGGCGGCAGCACACCGGGGGAGGGCGGCCGACGGATCGTCGACTGGCCCGAACAGATCTGTCACTGGGCCGGGCAGCGCTGCGCGGCGCGGATCGGCGGCCGGGTCATCGCCTGACGTGCGAGCCGGCCGGACGGTCGGGGGACCGGTGCGCACCTGCCCGGACCGGTGCGCACCGTCCGCCGGCCCCGGATCGCGAACACCGGTCCGGGACGATGCGGCCGCCGCTAACGCCTCGGGCCCCCGACGGCGTAGACGGCGGTGCCGGTGACGGCCAGGACGAGGGCCGTCCAGGTGCCGGCGGCCGATCCGGGCGGCAGCACCATCCAGGTCAGCACCTGCGTGGCCGTGTTCGTCGCGGGCGGGAGGAGGAAGGAGAACGGCAGCCACCCGAACGGCAGGAGCCACGCGTACTGCCCCCCGAACCAGGCCGCCCCGATGGCGACGAGTCCCATCAGCCCCGCGCTGTTGCGCACGACGAAGGCGGGGGAGGCCGGCTGCCCGCCCGTCGTCTGCACCGCCAGCAGCGCCGCGCCGATGAGCACGCTGCCGAGCAGGACGTGCGCCGCCCTGCGGAGCATCCAGCGGATCGCGGCCGTCCGGTCCAACGCGAGGTCCTGCCCGCCGAGTCCGACCGAGACCGCCGTCGCCCCCGCGAAGAGGACGAGCGTGGACAGGTGCGGATCTCCCGGACCCCCGCCGAAGGCCCGGGCGAGCGCCCATGCCGCCACCGTGCTGATCACCACCACGGCGAGCGAGGCGGGCGCCTGCCGAGAGCGCGCGTACAGCGTCAGCCACCTCACCGGGACGCACCGCCAGTCAGCGCGGCGAGCGGGTCCGAGCAGGAGACCGCGGCGGCGTGCATGGCACTGATCCGCTGCCGCTGCTCCGGCAGCGGCAGCGCGATGAACCGCTCCCACACCGGGCGGGCCACGGTCAGGGCGTTCGCGGAGAACCCGCTCCCGTCGAGCGGCCGGAGGTCCCCGCCGAGGACCCAGGCGGCCCCGATGTCCCGTGCGGCTTCCTCCTGCGGCGAGCCGAATTCGGCGCCGTTGCGGGGGTGACACACCGGGGCCATGCCCTGGCCGACCAGGGCCCGGGTCAGTTGCTCGCCCTTGGCGGCGCCGATCACCGCGTCGTCGGGGTCGATGAGCACCAAGTCGCGCGACCGTTCCGACGCGGCGTCCAGAGCCCGCGGGACGGTGCTCTCGTGGATCGTGACGGGTGCCCGGTCGCCCAGGGCGCCGCGCAGCAGGCGCAGCGCCTCCTTGCCGGGACCCGCCACGTCGTCGAGCCGCGCCTGCCGGGCCGTCGTCACGCACACCGGGCCGTCGCACACCTGCGCCGCCGCGGCCCGGTCGACGACGTACGCGTCGCGGGGGTCCGCCGGGAACAGGAGCAGGGCGACGGCCCCGCCGGCCAGCAGGGGCGTGAGGGCGAGCAGCCGGGCCCGTGGCGTGGCGGCGGCCAGCAGTGCGAGGCCCGTCGCGGCCATGCCGAGCAGCCAGAGCGTCTGCCCGAGGTGCACGGGGACGGAGAGCGTGAGGAGCATCTGGCGCACCTCCGACGCCGCCGGTGACAGCAGCGAGAGACGGTTCGGCGCCGCGAACGAGGTCGGTACCGCGTCGTTCGCGCTCTGCCGCAGGAGGTTGACGAACAGGAAGGCGCCCACGGCCAGTGCGGGCGGGGTGAGGGCGGAGGGCAGGGCCCGCCCGACCCCCATGCCCAGTACGGCCCCGGCGGCCAGCGCGAGCGCCCCCACCAGCGAGACGGGCAGCCAGCCGACAGGGGTGTACGAGGTGTCGCCGGCGAGCACCTGCGCCGCGCCCTGGAGGACGAGCAGGGCGAAGGCCGAGACCAGCGTGAACGCCGTCGCGCCCGCCAGGGCGGCCGCGCGGTGCCGTGCGGGCCGCGGGGTGCTGGTCAGCAGTTCGGACATCTTCGAACGGGGGTCGCGCAGCCCCTGGAGCGCCCCGAGTCCCACGGCGAGCGGCCACAGGAAGACCAGCAGGTACCGGGTCCACAGGGCCATGGAGGTCCACTGGGCCGTCCACGGCGCGGTGCCCGTCCACCACGGTCCGGAGACGAGGTACAGGTACGCGAGCGCGATCGCCAGAATGACGGCGCCGGCCCACGGGGCGACGGACCGCTTCAGCTCGATGCGCAGGATCCGGAGGTTCACCAGGCGCCCCCCGTCCGTGCGGGGGCGGCCAGCAGCGCCGAGTAGCCGCGCTCCAGCGGACTGTCGCCCACGTGTTCCGGGCCGCCCGCCGCGGCCAGCTCGTCCGGGGTGCCCTGGAAGACCAGCCGGCCCTCGGCGAGGAGCACCACGTCGGTGCAGGCGGCGGCCACGTCCTCCACCAGATGGGTCGAGACGACCACGCAGGCGTCCGTCCCCAGCTCCTGGAGCAGTTCGCGGAAGCGCAGCCGCTGCGCCGGATCCAGGCCGACCGTCGGCTCGTCCAGCAGCAGGATCGTCGGGTCGTTGACGATGGCCTGGGCGATGCCGGCCCGCCGCACCATCCCGCCCGACAGGGCCTTCATCCGCTCGTCGGCGCGGTCCGCCAGGCCGACCCGCTCCACGGCGCGCTGCACCGCCGCGGGGATGTCCGCGCCGGGAACCTCCTTCAGCCATGCCATGTACTCGACGAACTCGCGCACGGTGAAGCGCTTGTAGTAGCCGAACTCCTGCGGCAGGTAGCCGATCCGGCGGCGCAGCGCGCGGTGCTCGCCCAGCCCGCCAGCGGACTCCCCGAGCAGCTCCAACTCGCCCGAGACGGGCCGCAGTACGGTGGCCAGCGCCCGGATGAGGGTGGTCTTGCCCGCCCCGTTCGGACCGAGCAGACCGTGCACGCCGGTGCCCAGGGACAGGTCGAGCCCGTCGACGGCCATCCGGTTCCGGCCGGCCCTGACCTTCAGTTCGGTCGCCCGAATCTCCCAGGCGTAGGCCGTGGGGGCGGTGTCGGCCCTGCTCACTACGGGCATCGTGCGCTTCCACTTCTCTCGGGGGTTCTCCCGGGGGCTCTGCCGGGGGTTCTGGCGGAGGCTCAACGGTGGGCTCCCAGCACGGTGTACGCGCCCCTGCGGGCGATCACGACGGCGACGCCGAGTGCGAGGATCAGCCCCCACACCGGCAGGCCGTCCGTCCGCAGGACCACGGCCGTACGGCTGGTGGCCAGCGTCGGCGCCGCCACCACCACGGCCCATGCGGCCACCAGGGCGACGGCGGCGCGGGTCACGCCGATCACCCCGCCGAGCGCCAGGGTCGTCGAGGTGAAGGCCAGGCAGGGCAGCAGCCACTGCACGGCCGTCACCCCCGTCGCCCATCCCCCCGCCAGCAGCGCGGGGATCACCACGGCGAGTACGGAGGCGGTGCGCCGCAGCACCAGCTGGAGCCCCGCCCTCGGGGTGGAGGCCGTCAGCTCGTACGCCGGGTCCAGGCCGCGCGACCACGAGGCCGCCACGCCGCACACGGGCAGGACGGGGGCGAGCAGCAGCACCAGGGACACCTGACCCGAGCCGGGTCCCAGCAGGTCCAGCAGCAGTGCGAGCAGCGTCACGGCCAGGACCGTGGCCAGCCACGGCGTCATGGCGGGCGTCGTCCACGCCGACAGCCGTGCCCGGAGCCGGCGCGGTGGCGCCGGGTCGGACAGGGGCAGTCGGTGTTCGAGATCGGACCAGACGGCCTCGGTCAGCGCCGCCACGCCGGGCGCCCCGGCCGTGACGGCGGCCGACAGCCGGTCACGGCAGACCCGGCACCCCTCCAGATGGGCCTCCAGGCCCCACACCTCGTCCGCGGCGAGGTCCGTGTCGCCGCGCGCGTAGCCGTTGATGAGCCGTACCGACGCGTGTTCCACGTTCATGCCAGCGCCTCCCGCATCGCGACCCGGGCCCGGCGGGCGCGGGTCTTGACCGTTCCCTCGGGCAGTCCGAGCAGAACGGCGGTCTCCCGGACGGACAGTCCGTCGAGCACCATGGCCTGCAGTACGTCCCGGAGCTCCGGCGCGAGGAGCCGCAGCGCGTCCCCGACGTCACCACCGACGGTGGCCACCAGGGCCTCCTCCTCGGCGGCGGGCGCCACGGGGTGCGGAGCGGCGGCGGGCGGCGGCTCCGCGTGGTGGGCCCTGCGCCGGAACGCGTCGACGAGGCGGCGGGCCGCGATCGTCCACAGCCAGCCGACGGCCGTTCCTCCGGTCCGGCTCCCGGCGAACGAGCCCGCCGCCCGCCACACCGCCAGATACGTCTCCTGCATGACCTCGGCGACGATCTGCTGGTCGGCGCAGCGGCGGTGCAGCCGCACCGCCAGCCACGGCGACGTGCGCCGGTACAGCTCCTCGAAGGCGGCCCGGTCGCCCCGGGCCACCCGTCGTAGGAGACGTTCCTCGTCCAGTTCCTGCGGCGCTGCCGCCCCAACCCGTTTCACACCTGCTAGACGCCCGGCCGGGGCGGCGGGTTTTCACCTGGGAGTGATACGGGTCACATTCGGAGCGGTGTCATGGCCGGGCGTCCTTCGGTTCCGTGTGCAGGGGTGGCCGGTCCTCGTCGCCGCCCAGGTCGGGGCCGGTGATCCGCCGGGCCCGGGAGGGCTCGGGAGGGCCGGTGGGAGGCCGGTGGGAGCGGGTCCGGCGGTGGATGCCCGGCTCGTCCGGCGTCCGGTTCGTCCGATGCCCGGCTGCTCCGGCGTCCGGCTCGTCTGCTCCGCCCGGGCCGGGAGCGTCTCGGCGGTGCGCTCCGGAGCCGGTGGTGTCACGGCCCTCGGGGCCCGGGCGGCAGCTCGACCGCTCGGATCAGTTCGGCAGGGGAGCGGAGGTCACGGCTGCCGTGCGGCGGCCGGCCAGCCGGCCGGAGAGCCGGTAGCCGCCGCCCATGAGGACGACCACGGCGACCGTCTCGGCCGTGCCCCAGACCCAGGTGTCCGTGCCGACCTGCTTCGGTGCGAGCTTCGGCAGCTTCTTCGCCGGGACGGCGGTGGCGGACTGCTCGGCCACCTGCGCCTGGTAGGCCTGGTTGCGGGCGGAGCCGTGCAGGAAGGGGGCCACGAACAGCAGCGCCATGCCGAGCAGGACCTCGACGGCGACCACCAGCGGGAACCTGCGGAGCAGCACGGTGACCAGCGGGCGCTGATCGCCTTCGTCGCGCGCCGCGTCGATCCGGGGGTGCAGCCAGAACTGGTTGAACATGCCGAGGAGCAGCAGGCCACCGAAGATGAGGATCTTCACGCCGAGCACGCGCCCGTACATGGTGGTGACCAGCTGGGTCAGGCCGTCCACGTGCTCCCAGTACAGGAACAGGCCGGAGAGGGTGATGGCCGCGACGCAGCCCGTGGCGCCGAGGGAGAAGCGGCGGATGGCCGTCGACCAGAAGGCGCGCCGCTCGGCCGCGGGTATCGCGCCGGGGGCGGCGAGCAGCAGCAGGCCTGCCAGGCCCCCGAGCCAGACGCCGCCTCCCAGCAGGTGCAGCATCCAGATCAGGGTCTCGAAGCCGGTGCGGCCCCAGTCGGCGGGCGTCTTGGTGGGGAACTTGGTGGAACCGAGCGCGACGGAGCCGGCCACCAGGCCGGCGCTCAGCAGCCAGGTGCGGGCTCGGCCGGCCGCGACCGGGCGGGCCGCGAGCGGAGCCACCAGGGCGGCGGCGACCAGGGCGAACGTGACCTCGATCCCGGACAGCCGGCCGGCGTTGCTGCCGTCGTAGAGGGAGTTCCACGCCGCCGTGTAGTCGTAACCGCCGCCGGCCGAAGCGTGGTGGGCCAGATCGGTGAGCACGGCGGGGAGTGCGAGGACACCGGCGACGGCGGCGGCCAGGGCGAGCCGGGCGGTGACCGCGGGAAGCGCGCTCGGTGCCGTGCGGACGGCGGCCGGGCCCGCGGACAGCAACGCGAGGGCGATCAGACCGACCAGGCCCATCAGGGTGACCCAGGTGCTCCAGGCCACGGCGCTGTCGACGAAGGGACCGAGGGGTGTCGAGGGTGCGGCCGCCGCCAAGGACGTCAGGGCAGGGGGCATCAAAGGCGAGGGCACGGTGGCCTTCCTCACTCGTACTCGTAGCGGGGGAAACAGCTGGCTTAGGCTAGCCATACCTAAGTAGTGGCGCAACCATGCGGGAGGCGTTCCTGACGCCCGCCGTGGCGGTCGTGGGCGGGCTCGGTCGCGGCGTCGGAGGTGTGCCGGGTGCGGAGGGCGCTCGTTCGTATCCGCCCACGTCGGCGGTGTGGCCGGGCGCGGCGACGGGGTGGACGCCGACCGGCGCTTCCCCGGTGTGGATGCCGGAGTCCCGTGCGGCGGGCGCGGTCCAGTGGGACGCCGCCAGGTGCCCGGGTCGGATCGGGCCGGGTGGCCGGGTGTCGGGTCGGCGCCCGTGGCCGTTGTGGCGCGGGACCCGCCGGAGCGTCGGGCGGGAACCTGGACCCAACTTCGAACATTAATCAACAACTTCGCATCCAACTGAACGTCAGCGGCCACGGGGTCGTGGTCGGCGTGCGGGGTCGGACGTTGCGCCGAGCTCGGGGGCCGGGTGCGGTGGTCGTCGGCGCGTTCTCACGTCGGCTGTTGATGCCACGGACTGTTGACGCCGTTTCGGCTCCGCCCGCACCTCTCCGGGACGGCGCCCGGACGGGCGGCGGGGCGAGTCGAGCGCTCCGTCCGGACCCGCCGTGACCAGGTCGGCTGCCGGGTCGCCGTCGAGCGTGCTGCCGGCTCGACCTGCACCTCAGGGGGTCCGCGCCGGCCCTGCGCGGGGGCGCCGATTCCCGTCCGCGCCAACTTCCGTGTCCGTGGCGGGCCCTGAGTAGGCGTAACGAGACGGTTTCGAAACCGCCCAGTTGGGATCCAGAGCTTGACTCGGATCTGAACTGGGCGTTTCCTTTTGCTTCATCGCGTTTGATCGCGATGCTTTCTGATCGGTTGTGTTGCTTCTAGCCGGTCGGTCCACCACCCTCAGGAGCCCCCAGCATGCACCCCTCCCTCCGTAGCCGCCTGGCCCCGACCGCCGCGTTGGGCCTGGCCACCGTCCTCGGCCTGACCGCGTGTTCGACCGGACAGACGTCCTCGTCCGGCGCCGATGCTTCGGTGGCGCCGGTGTCCGGCAAGGTCTCGATCACCTACCTGCAGAAGCAGGGCGACCAGCAGTACTTCGTGGACGAGGCCGCGGGGGCGAAGGCCAAGGCGGCCGAGCTGGGTGCCGACCTGAAGGTCGTGGACCTCGGCAGCGACGCGAACAAGACGGTCAGTGAGGTGCAGTCCGCGATCGCACAGAAGAGCAACGGTCTGATCATCGTGGTGCCGGACCCGGCGGTCGGCCCGCAGGTGGTCCAGACGGCCCGGGACGCCAAGGCCGCGCTGCTCACCTCGGACGACCAGGTCTGCGCGAGCGGTCCGTCCCCGGCGCAGTGCGCCGCGGGCGACCTGGTGCCCAGGATCGGCTTCTCCGGCCAGCAGATGGGCCAGCAGGTCGGCCAGCGCGCCGCAGAGGAGTTCAAGAAGGCCGGCTGGAACCCGGCGGACACCCGGATCATCTCCGCGTGGAAGCAGGACGTCACCGTCTGCGGTGACCGGGTCAAGGCCGCCAAGGACGCCTTCGACCAGGCAGTGCCGGGCGTGCGGAACATCGACGTCGCGACCGACAACACCCCGACCGGCGCGCAGGACAAGGTCGCCGCCACCATCACCGCCAACCCTGGGGTCAAGCACTGGGTGGCATGGGGCTGCAACGACGAGAACGTCCAGGGTGCCGTCACCGCCCTGCAGAACGCCGGGGTGAGCCCGGACGACATCGACGGCGTCGGCCTGGGCGCCTACCTGGCGTGCAAGGACTGGGCCTCCGGCAAGCCGTCCGGCATGAAGGCCGCCCTGTTCATCAACGGCAAGGACGTCGGCGCCCTCGCGGTGCAGACCATGGTCGACAAGCTCAAGAACGGCAAGGACTTCCCCAAGGAGGCCTTCGCCCCGACCAAGATGGTCGACGCCACCACCTGGCAGTCCGCGGGCGTGTCCTGCAGCTGACACCGCGTCGAACCGCCGGTGCGGCAGGCGGGCAGCGAGCCGCCGCACCGGCTCCCGCTCCTGAATCCCTTACGCACCGCACCGCCAACGAGGCCCCGATGACCCCACCCGAACCCCCGCCCACCCCGCCACCCGGCGCCGCACCCGGCCTGAGCGCCGAGGGCGTGTCCAAGCGCTTCGGCACCGTCCGGGCACTGGAGGACGTCACCCTCTCCTTCCCGCCCGGGCAGGTCACCGCCCTGATGGGCGAGAACGGCGCCGGCAAGTCCACCCTGCTGCGCATCCTCACCGGCGACCACCGCCCCACCGAGGGCCGGGTCCTGCTGGACGGCCGACCCGTCGACCTGAACTCCCCGCAGGACGCCCGCCGCGCCGGGATCCGGATCATCCCGCAGGAACCCGAGATCATCCCGCACGTCCCGGTCGCCGAGAACGTCTACGCGGGCTCGCTGCCCCGCACCGGACTGCGCCGCCTGGACCGTGCCGAACTGCGCCGCCGCATCACCGACGACCTGCACCGCCTCGGCTTCGACAAGGTCCTCGACCCCGATCTGCTCGGCTCCCAACTCACCGCCGCCCAGCGCCAGCTGGTCGAGATCCTGCGGGCCCTGACCGGGCAGGTCACGCCGCGGGCGATCGCCTTCGACGAGCCGACCTCCTCGCTCTCCGAGCACGAGGTCGAGGCCCTGTTCGCCCTGATCCGGCGGCTGCGCGACGAAGGCATCGCCGTCATCTACGTCTCCCACCGGATGAAGGAGATCTTCCAACTCGCCGACCGCATCGCCGTGCTGCGCGACGGCCGGGTCGCGGGGGTCGTCTGGGCCGATGACACGGACGAGAGCGAGCTCGTGCGGCTCATGGTCGGCCGTGACCTGTCCTCGCTGTTCGTCCGCGGGCAGGTCGCCACCGACCGCGTCGTCCTGGACGTCAAGGGCCTCACCACCGACGACGTGCGCGACGTCGACCTGCAGGTCCGGGCCGGCGAGGTCGTCGCCCTGGCCGGCCTGATCGGCGCCGGACGCTCCGAACTCGCCCTCGCCCTGGCCGGCGACGCCCCGATCCGCTCCGGCACCGTCACGCTCAACGACGAGGTCCTGCGGCTGAAGAACCCGCGCGCCGCCATCACCGCCGGGATCGGCCTGGCCCCCGAGGAGCGCAAGGCCCAGGCCCTGTTCCTGCAGCGCACGATCCGCGACAACACCTCGCTCGTCAGCCTGCGCCGACTCAGCCGCTGGCGGTTCGTCAAGCACCGCCAGGAGAAGGCCCTCGCCCAGGAGTACGCCGACCGGCTGCGGGTGCGCGCCCCCTCCATCGAGGCAGAGGTCCGCACCCTGTCCGGCGGCAACCAGCAGAAGGTCGTCCTGGCCCGCTGGCTCGCCCGCAAGCCCGACCTGCTGATCCTCGACGAACCCACCCGCGGCGTCGACATCGGAGCCAAGGCCGAGATCTACCAGATCATCGCCGACCTCGCCCGCCAGGGCACCGCCATCCTGGTCATCTCCTCCGAACTGCCCGAAGTCCTCGGCCTCGCCGACCGGATCGTGGTGATGCAGAACGGCCACACCACCGGCGAACTCACCCGCGACCAGGCGACGGAAGAGGCCGTCCTCGCCCTCGCCATGGCCGACGACCTCGCCACCGGCACCACCGCCCACGCCCCGACCGGAGACACCCGATGACCACCACCACACCCCCGACCGCCCAACTGCCGGACACCGGGGCCCGGCCCGTCCGGCCCGGCGGCCCGCGCGCCCTGCTCACCGCGATCGGCGGGCAGAACCTCAGCCTCATCGGCGCCCTCATCGCCGTCGTAGCCCTCTTCGGCACCCTCAACCCCAACTTCGTCAGCTGGGACAACATCCAGGTCATCGCCGAAGCCGCCACCATCT
Organism: Kitasatospora sp. NPDC056138; assembly: GCF_042264695.1. Lineage (NCBI taxonomy): Bacteria > Bacillati > Actinomycetota > Actinomycetes > Kitasatosporales > Streptomycetaceae > Kitasatospora > Kitasatospora sp. NPDC056138. The sequence continues at coordinate 54,342 of NZ_JBHJVK010000035.1, forward strand.
CCGGCCTGCTGGCCGTCGTCCAGACCGTCGTCATCATCTGCGGCGGCCTCGACATCTCCGTCGGCTCCCAGGCCGGACTCGCCTCCGTCACCAGCGCCATGGTCTTCACCTCCACCGGCGCCAACCCCTACCTCGGCATCGGCGCCGCCCTCGGCATCGGCGCCGCCATCGGCCTGTTCAACGGGACCGTCATCATCTACGGCCGGGTCAACCCGACCATCGCCACCCTCGCCGGACTGGCCGCCTACAAGGGCGCCGCCCAGCTCGTCTCCGACGGCCGCGCCCAGGGCTACGTGCTCAACGACCCGGTCTTCGTCTTCCTCAGCCGGGGCAAGATCGCCGGCCTGCCCACCATGGTCTGGCTGCTCATCCTCACCGCGGCCGCCGTCCACGCCCTGCTCACGTACACCGACATCGGCCGCAACATCTACGCCATCGGCGGCAACGACACCGCCGCCCGCCTCGCCGGCATCAACCTCAACAAGTACCTCATCGCCGCCTACGCCCTCTCCGGCACCGTCGCCGCCCTCGCCGGCACCCTCCTCACCGCCCGCACCGGCAGCGGCCAGCCCGTCTCCGGCAGCGAGGGCCTGGAGCTCCAGTCGATCACCGCCGCCGCCCTCGGCGGCTGCGCCCTCAAGGGCGGCAAGGGAAGCATCGGCGGCACCCTGCTCGCCGTCGCGCTGCTCGGCGCACTGCAGAACGGCCTCACCGTCCAGGGCATCAACGCCTTCTGGCAGAACGTCGCCCAGGGCACCCTCCTGGTCGCCGCCGTCATCATCCAGCAGCGCCGCAACCGCGAACGCGCGGTCGGACTCCCCGCCTGACGGCAGTCCCTGGGAGGAGGCGCACCACCCGGCCGGCCCCGCCGGACCCGCCCCTTCGGGCGCATGCCGCAGGGAAGGCGGCCTCCGTACCCGACCTGCGGAACGGCCGACTGACCCCTGGGTGGGGCGTTCCGATGGCACGGCACCTCGCCGGCACCCGCCCGGCCGAGACCGGCACCCGCGCGGCCGAGACCGGCACCCGCCCGGCCGAGGCGTGACCGGACCGCCCGTGCCCCCGATCGCCTCCGCCCGCCGTACGGTCGTGGTCGCGGGCCCCACCACGTGGGGGCGTCGGGCTGAGCAGCTCCGCGGCCCTGGCGGAGGCCGACCGTCCCGTCACCGACGACGCCCTCCCGGGGACGGCCCGCGACGTGCTCGCCGACGCGGTCGGCGGGCACGTCGTCGTCCCGGCCGCCGGTCGAGCCGGCGGCTCCGGAACGGACCGGTCAGGCCAGCCGACGGACGCCCGCCGAGGGCACGGCGGTGAACACGACCGGTGCGGCGAAGCCCGCCGACCGGAAGGCCGCCCGCACCGCGTCCGAGACCCCCGCCAGGCGTGCGGCCTCGACCAGCGCGATGACGGACCCGCCGAACCCGCCGCCGGTCATCCGCGCGCCCAGTGCCCCGGCGGCGACGGCGGTTTCGACCGCGAGGTCCGTCTCGGGGCAGGAGACCTGGTAGTCCTCGCGCAGCGAGGCGTGTCCGGCCGTCAGGACCGGCCCCAGTGCGGCGATCTCGCCGCGGACCAGGTGGTCGACGGTCTCGGTGACGCGCTGGTTCTCGGTCACCACGTGCCGTACCAGCGGCCCGAGTTCGCCGGGAAGCCGGTCCACGGCCGCAGCGAGGTCGGCGGGCCCGAGATCGCGCAGCGCGGGCAGGCCGAGCAGGCCGGCGGCGCGCTCGCAGCCGGCCCGCAGGGTGGCGTAGGCGCCGTCGCCGAGGTCGTGCTTGACCCGGGTGTCGATCACCAGCAGCCGGAGCCCGGCCGCCGCCAGGTCGAGCGGCACGTGCCGCTGCTCCAGGGTCCGGGTGTCGAGGAACAGGGCGGAACCGCCGGTACAGCAGGCGGAGGCCATCTGGTCCATCGCGCCGCACGGCACGCCGACGAAGGCGTTCTCGGCCCGTTGGGCGATCAGGGCGAGTTCCGGCGCGGACAGGCCCAACCCGTACAGGTCGTTGAGGGCGGCCGCCGTCGCGCACTCCAGGGCGGCGGAGGAGGAGAGTCCGGCTCCGGCCGGCACGTCGCTGGAGACGGACAGATCGGCTCCGCCGACCGGGTGGCCCGCCTCGGCGAGCGCCCAGAAGACACCGGCCGGGTAGCCGGCCCAGCCGGCGGTGACGCCGGGCGCCAGACCGTCGAGCGGAAGGTCGGTGATCGTGCCGTCGCCCTGGGCGCTGTACAGCCGCAGCCGTCCGTCCTCCCTGCGCCGGGCGGCCACCCGGGTCGTCTGCGGGAGGGCGATGGGCAGCACGAACCCGGCGTTGTAGTCGGTGTGTTCGCCGATCAGGTTGACGCGCCCGGGGGCGGCCCACACGCCGGTCGGCCGTCCGCCGTGGACGGCCTCGAAGTCGGTGGCGGCCTCGTCGATCATCTGCTCAGCTCCAGTGCATCGGGGAAGGTACGGCACACTCTCCCGGCCGGCGTTCGCAGCACGCCGCCGCGGACCGTCCCCTGGGGGCTGCCCGTCGTGCGGAAGCCGCGTGCTGGTTCCCGCTGAGGGATTTCCATCGGCGAGTGAGGGTCAATTCCGACACAATCAAACATGATTGGGCCTCATGGTCAACACCTGCGGGGCTCACGCCCGGTCGGGTCGAAAGAGGTGACGCCGGGAGACCGCCGACGAGCGGCACGGTTGTTGACAAGCGGGAGTATATGTTTGATTCTGTTGGAGCTCGGTATCTGCTGGGGAGTTGAGGGTCAGTCAGTAGGGCCGGCAGGCGGACCACGGACAGCCCGCCCGTGTCGGGAAGCCACGTTCCTGCCGCCCGTGGCGCGTTCGGCCGGGCTCGACGCAGGTCCTGCGCGGCCTGCGGTACGCCCCAGGCCGTGAACAGCCGGGCCGATGTCCCACGTGAAGGAGTACAGCGGTGCACAAGACCGCCACCAAGTTGGCCGACGGCCGCGAACTCGTCTACTACGACCGGGATCCGGGAACGGTTCGCGACGTCGTGGACGAGCGGCCGCTGGAGCCCGCCGCGAGCTTCTCCGAGACCCGGCTCGACCCGGTGCTCGGCGACTGGGTGACGGTGGCCGCGCACCGCCAGCAGCGGACCTACCACCCGCCGGCCGGCGAGTGCCCGCTGTGCCCCTCACGCGACGGGCGGCTCAGCGAGATCCCTGCGGCCGACTACGAGGTCGCGGTGTTCGAGAACCGCTTCCCCTCGCTCGCCGCGAACTCGGCCGAGCACGTGGTGGCCCAGGACGGCCCGCTGCACACCCTCCGGCCGGGAGCCGGCCGCTGCGAGGTGGTCTGCTTCACCTCCGACCACGACGCCTCCTTCGCGGACCTGGACGAGGCCAAGGCGCGCCTGGTGCTGGACGCCTGGACCGACCGCACGGCGAAACTGTCCGCCCTGCCCGGGGTGCGGCAGGTGTACTGCTTCGAGAACCGCGGCGAGGAGATCGGCGTCACGCTGGCCCACCCGCACGGGCAGATCTACGCCTTCCCCTTCGTGGCCTCCCGTACCGCCAGGATGATCGCCCGGGCCGAGGCACACCGCGCGCGCACCGGACGGAACCTCTTCGAGGACCTGCTCGCCGCCGAGCAGGAGACCCCCGAGCGGCTGGTGCTCCGGGGCGAGCACTGGACCGCCTTCGTGCCGTTCGCCGCGCGCTGGCCCTACGAGGTCCACCTCTACCCCAGACGCCGGGTTCCCGACCTCACCGCGCTGAACGAGGCGGAACGCGCCGAGTTCCCCGGCCTCTACCTGGACCTGCTGCGCCGCTTCGACCGCCTCTTCCCGTCACCCGACGGCTCCGCCCCGAACCGGACCCCGTACATCGCGGCCTGGCACCAGGCGCCCAGGACCGGCGGTACCGAACTCGCGCTGCACCTCGAGCTGTTCACCGTCCGGCGAGCCCCGGGCAGGCTCAAGTACTTGGCCGGCGTGGAATCCGGGCTCGACGCCTTCGTCACCGACGTGAGCCCCGAGGCCGCTGCCGAGCGAATCCGCAGCGCCGCACCCGGCGGAAGGGTCTGATCCGGGGAGCACGCCGGACGGGCGGCCCGCGGTACCTCTGCCGGGCCCGACCGGCGTGCTCCCCGGATCGAGGCGTCGAGGAGGCCGTCCGCCCCGGTGCGGGCACGGTGACCGCTGACACCCGGTGCGGCCGGCCGCCCGGCCGTGCGGTCAGTCCCTGAGCTCCCCGAGCCAGCGCAGGGCACGCAGGCCCGGCAGGAAGCAGTACTCGCCGCCGCGCGTGACGACGAACCGGGGCAGCGGGGGCAGGCGCCGTCGCACCGGCCGCCGGGGAACGGTGAAGCCGCCGGTGCCGTCGTGAGAGCCGGTGAGCGGGTCCTTGGCGCTGCCCGCGCCGAAGAAGACGCCGTCGTTCAGCCACTCGGACTGGACGAATTCGAACTGCCGCCCGAGGTGGGCCCCGATGAACGCGAACACGAGGCCGCGGTCCGCCCCGTCGTCCACCAGGGCGCCCTCGGGCAGCGGCGGGCCGTAGACGGCGCCGCGTCTGATCATGCGGTGCAGACGCACTTCCCCCGCCACCGACGCGTCACGGGGGTTGGCGCGGCGGATGTGGCACCCGCCGGGGGTGGCGAACCCGGTCGGATCGTCCTCCTGGTACAGGAAGGTGTTCCGGCGCTGTGCGTCGGCGCCCAGAGCGGGGTCGTCCCGGTGCGGGCTGAGCGCCAGCGGTGCTCCGCTGCGCCAGCGCCCCATGATCTTGGCAGCCAGCAGTTCCTCGTCCTCGGGGCCGGTGGCGCTGTCCCGCAGGTAGCGCCGGAACGCGGCGACGTCCTGGTGGAGTTTGCGGAAGACCGCGTAGCTGCCGTTGCGTCCCAGCGCCTCCGGTTGCGGGGTCTGGACGCCGCCGATCTCGTCCCGGTAGCCGAGCACGAACTCGCCGGCCTTCAGGGGGAGTTCCAGCCGGTTGGACCCGGCGATGCCGCTGCCCTCGACGGCGGGGTGGCTGACGCCGTCGCGGTAGCCGAAGTGCTCGGTCTCGGTGGGCAGCGCGTAGCAGTCCTGCCGCCAGATCGCCGTCACACCGGGAAGGCGGTGGTAGGCGGGGCGGGCCCGGTCGAGGGCCTGGGCCAGCCGAGGGGCGTCGGGTGCGACGGCGGTGAGGACCACGTGGACGTCCGGCGTGCCCAGCGGTGCCTCCCAGTGCTCGGGGCCGCTCTCGCCGACGTCGCCCAGCGCCCTGGCCCGGGCGGCCATCCCCTGCCGGAACTCCCAGGCGAACGTCTCCAGCGACGTGTTCGGCACGCCCAGCGCCGCCAGTCCGTGACAGGTGACCGCGACGCTCACCCACGTCTCCCCGGGGGGACCGGCCGAGTCGGCGGCGGAGGTCGCCACCGCGCTCGCGCGCCGCATCAGCTCCCGTCCGGCCGCCCGGTCGTCGATGCGGAACACGAGGTAGGTCGCCGCGTACGGGGTCGGTCGAGGGCTGAGGACCCCGCGCTGGATGTCGTCGAGCTCCAGCGCGGCCCGTGGGTGTCCGCTCACGCCCGTCGCCTCCCTGCGGCTCTCCCGGGGCGTCACTTCGTGACCAGGTTCCGCCAGAAGGTGCGCAGACTCTCGTCGCCGCCGAACAGCGAACTGAAGATCGTGGAGTCCGCCAGCAGCACGTCGCCGGCCCGCTCACCTCCTGGGGGCATCCACAGGAACATGTTGAACTCGGTGTTGCCGGCCTCGGTGAACGGATGCGGACTGGAGGTGTCGATCGGCTGCCTGGCCAGCACGTGAACGACGTCGGGCGCGTCCGTCGTCACGGCGTAGTGCGGCAGGTGCAGGTGGAAGTTGAAGTTCGTCACCCCCTCCAGCCACCCCCTCGCATCCAGGTCCCGGACCGTGGACAGCGGGGCGATCCGGTTCGGCTCCCGCACGGCGGGACGCAGTCCGTAGCGGTTCTCGACCGGTACCCCGAGGCCCTGCATCAGGCTCCGGACGTGGGTGGCGAACCGCTGCTGCCGGGGGACCAGGGGATCGCCGTGATGGTGGTACTCCATGTCCCGCACCGCGAGATCGTCCGATGCCCCGACGTCGTGGTGCGGACCGAGGACCAGGCAGGTGCCCTCCCGGCCGAGGAAGGCCCGCAGCGCCTCGACCTCCCCGGGCTCGGCCTGCTGCCCGGTGACCATGTGGTCCAGCCCGAACACGAACAGGGTGTCGGTGTCGGCCAGCACCCGCTCGTCGAGCGGGGTGCGGAAACCGGCCTGGTCGATGCGCTGGTACACCGGGACAGGATGTCCGGTGAGCTCCCCGGTGAACTGCTGGAACGGCACCCAGGCCCAGAAGAACAACTCCAGTGAACCCGCGATGCCCTGCTGGAACTGCAGCGGGTCGGACCACTTCGGGTCCTCGTAGGCGGGCCAGGCCACCCGCCGGACCTCGGTCAGGGTGGAGAACCGGTTGTCCAGCTCGGCGGGGTTCCGGCCGGCCTCGGCCGGATAGCTCCACGAGACGTAGATGCTCACCCGCCGCCGGCCAGGGGTGTACGCGCGCGGCGTGTGGTTCTGGTTGTAGGTGCGTGCGGTCCTGACCTCGCTCATCTCGCCTCCGATCGACAGCGGGACCCGCGCGTCGGCCTGCCGTCACGGCAGCCGCCGACGGCCACCGGGCACTCACTGCAACTGGTCGAGCATCTCCGACAGGGCGTTCTTGATCCGCAGAGCCTTCTTGATCTCGTCGGCGCTGACGAACGGGTACTCCCCGTACTCGATGAAGCTCGGGCAGTGGTGGTCGCGTACGAACCTGACGAACGCCTCGGGGTTGGTCCGCCAGTCCTCGGGGAACCCTTCGAGGTTCTCGAACGCCGTGCTCACCCCCGCCCTGGTGAACAGCGCGATGGCGTCTTCGGTGTACTTGTCGAAGTCGGTGTCGAAGATCCCCTGGTACATGAAGCGCGTGTCGTCGTCGAAGAGCACCCAGCGCAGGTAGTGCAGCTTCAACGGTGCGAGCAGGTAGGGATCGTTCTCCAGCGCCTCGGCCAGGGCGTGGCCGTACTCCCGCATCGCCCCGGCCCGGCCCGCCTTCACCTGCGCGACGATGGTGAACCCGTAACAGGCCGGTGTCCTGGGGAAGACGGGGCCGTACTTCCCCTGTTCGAGATGGTCGGTCTCCTTGGGGATGACGGCCGCCTGCGGCTTGATCTCCATCTTCGCTCCTCCCACCCCCCCACCGGCCGGGAACACTCCTGCTCAGCATCCCACGCGGCCCCGCCGTCCGCCTTCGAGCTGTCGACGGGCGCGGGCCGGGCTACCGCGGTCGGCCGGTCTACCGGTCAGGTTCGGAAGCCACCGGGTTCGGACCGGTGAGACCGGCCCGTTCGGCCAGGACGCCGCCCTGGAAGCGGCTGTCCGCGCGCAGGCTCACCAGGACCTCCGCGATGTGCCGACGGCAGGTGCGCAGTGACATGCCGAGGCGCCGCGCGATGACCTCGTCCTTGGCCCCCTCCGCGAGCATCCCGACCAGGGCCCGGCGCAGGCTGTCGGCGACGTCCTTGTAGGCGGCCCCGCTGCACCCGGTGAACGGGGTGCCGGCGGCCCAGGCCTGGTCGAACACCCGGCACAGGTACGCGACGATGTCCGGGTCGCGGATCAGCACCGCGCCCTGGCCCGGGCCGCCCTCGCCGGAGCCGGCCTCGCCCGGGCAGCCCTCGGCCCGGCGGGGGAGGAAGGCGACCGCCCGGTCGAAGACCACGGCCCGGTCGGGGAGTTCGGGAGCCGTGCGGTACTCGGCCCCGGCCGCGGTGAGCGTCTCCACGTACCCCTGGGTCGCCAGGCTGCTGCGCGCCGAGTGCTGGTACAGGGTCCTCATCCGTACGCCGCGGTTCAGCATGGCGAGATCGCGGTCGACCGCGTCGGCCAGCTGTCCGGGTTGCCGGCCGCCCCCCGGCTGGATGGTGAACACCTCTTCGCGGCACCTGGCCGCCTCCTCGGTGAGCATGGCGGAAACCGTGAGCAGGTCCGGCAGCAGATCGCCGCCCCGGCGGCCGTGCTCACGCCGGGAGGAGCGGTACTTCGGCATCAGGGCGTGCAACTCGTCCCTGATGGAGCGCGCCTGGATGCTCGCCTCCGCGATCCGGGCCTCCAGCGGGCCGAGCACCTCGGCCGCCGCCACCTCGGGGCTGGTGGGGATGAGCAGATCGGAGCGGTCGGGCGCGGGCCGGAGCAGTCGCAGGCCGCGCAGCACCTCGCAGGCGCGGTCCAGTTGATCGGCGGTCAGCCCGGCGAGCTCGGGGCTCCCGGTCCGGGGGGCGAGGCTTCCGTGGGTCAGCACGTGGTCGAACACGGCCTTCGCCGCCTCGTCCAGCATCGGCAGTTCTCGGATGTCTGTACCTATTTGCACCCTTCCCCCTCTGTTTGCGACCGTCGGACTTTCGTGCCATGCACACTGTTGCCAGCCCCAGGTGCTGGACCGGGAAGCCACGCCGGGGTGGACTGTGCGTGTCCGGAGAGAGCACGGTCTCCCGCCCTCCGGGACCACCGGTCGGCAGGTGAACCCGCCGCCGAAGCCCTAGTTCGACGTTGAACCACAGGAGCTGGCCCATGCCCACGATCCTCCGTCGCAGCTGTACGCAGATCACCCTCGCCGCCGTGCTGATCCCGGTCGGTGCCCTTGTCACCACCTATGACGGACGGCTCTCCGGTTCGGTTACCGCTGCACGGCCCGCACGTGTGCACCACGTGGTCGTCGACGGCGCCGACACCAGCTGGGGCGACTCCCTCCCGCCGGGCCGCAACACCCACTGACCCCGCCCGTGCCGCCACCGCGGCACCTGCCGCCCCACCGTCAACTCTCACGCCGTCAAGCCGTCTTGAGGAAGCCCCGTGAACCCTGGACTTGACAACCCGCCGGCCGCCGGCCGAGCCGCCGGGCTCCGAGGACCCGGCCACGAGCGCCCCGAGGACGCATCACTGCTGACCGACGTGGTCCGGGCCGTGATCGCGCGGCACGGCACCGGGGAGGAGGACGGCTGGACCGTCGACCCGCAGGAGTTCTGGTGCTACGTCAGACCACGCGGCGTCGACCGGCGCGCCCAGGGCTGGAAACTGCACGTCTCCGCCACCCCGCTCGCCGCGGCCGTCACCCTCGCCAGGGCCGCCGAGGTCCTGATCGCCCACGGCGCGAACTTCAAGTTCGCCGGCACCCTCAACCGGGTCACCGAACTGGTCTCGGCCCGCTACGCCCGGGGCGGCGGCGGCAAGTTCATCACCGTCTACCCGAACGACGACGAGCAGTTCCGGCTGCTCGCGGAGGAACTGCACCGGGCCACCGTGGGGTTGCCGGGCCCCGCCGTGCTCTCCGACCGCCGCTACCTCCCCGACAGCCAGGTCCACTACCGCTACGGCGTGTTCCACGCCGCGCCCCGGCTCACCAACGACGGCAGCTACGCCTCCCGGCTCACCGACCCGGACGGGCGGCCAGTCCCGGACGAGCGGAACGCCTGGTTCAGTCCGCCGCCATGGGCCGAGAACCCCTTCCCCGACCGGGAGCCGACGCCGCCGCTCAGCTCCGCCGCACTCAGGCCCGTCCTGCTGAACGACCGCTACCTGGTGCGCGGTGCGATCCGGCACGCCAACAAGGGCGGGGTCTACCGGGCCGAGGACGGCCGCACCGGTGAGCAGGTGATCGTCAAGCAGGCCCGCGCCCATGTCGGCGCCACCGTCGAGGGGTTGGACGTCCGGGACCTGCTGCGCCGCGAGGCCGCCATGCTGGACCGCTTCTCCCGGCAGGGTGTCGCGCCGCGCGTGGTCGAGGTGTTCGAGCAGCAGGGCAGTGTGCTGCTGGTCCAGGAGTCGGTGCCGGGTGCCTCGCTGCGCCGTACGGTCGCCCGGCGGCTGTCGGAGACCGGCCACGCCTGCGCGGACGACCGGGACGCCGCGGTGCTGGTCGAGGGCCTGATCGGGCTGGTCGCCGCCGCCCACGGCGAGGGCGTCACGCTGAACGACTTCAACCCCAACAACGTGATGGTCACCCCCGACGGACGGCTCCTGCTGATCGACCTGGAGATGGCCGCCAGGGAGGGCGAGCGCTGGGTCCTCGGTGCCACCCCCGGCTACGCGGCACCGGAACTGCTCGCGACCGAGGCGATCGCCCCCTGCCTGCCGACCACCGTCGACCTCTACGCGCTGGGCGCCACCGTCCTGCACGCGCTCAGCGGCGCCGATCCGCTGCTGGCCGAGGACCACCCGGAGCCCAGGCCCACCGAAGGGCGGGTCGCGGCCCTGGTCGGCCTGCTGGCCAGGGACCACGCCCCGGTGCGGCGCTTCGCACCGCTCGTCCTCGGGCTGATGCGCGACGAGCCGAAGCAGCGTTGGAGCCTCGACCGCGCCCGGGAGTTCCTGACGGCGCGACCGGTGGCAACCGCCCAGCCGGAGCCGCCGGACGCCTCGGAGCGCCTGCTCGTCGACGGGATCGGCCACCTCGTCGCCACCATGCGGCCGGACGCCGAACGCCTGTGGCGCTCGGACGACTTCGGTGAGACCTGCGACCCGGTGGCGGTCCAGCACGGATCCGCCGGCGTGCTCGCGGTCCTGGCCCGCGCACTGGGGACCCTGGGGGACCGGGACGGGCTCGAGGACGCCGTCCGTACGGCCGCGCAGTGGACCCTCGCCACGCACGAGACGATGCCGAGCAGGCTGCCGGGGATCCACTTCGGCCGCTCCGGGACCGCCTGGGCCCTGCACGACGCGGCCCTCGCGCTGGACGACGCCGACCTCGCCGAGCGCGCCGTCGACCTCGCCCTGGAACTCCCGGTGCGCTGGCCCAACCCCGACGTGTGCCACGGCGCCGCCGGCTCCGGCCTGACCCAGCTGCACTTCTGGCGCGCGACCGGCGACCCGCGCTTCCTGGCCCGTGCCCAGGAGGCGGCACAGGGGCTGCTGGAGGCCGCCCGGCGGGTGCCCGAGGGCGTGTTCTGGCCGGTGCCGGACGACTTCGACTCGGCTCTCGCCGGCGTGTGGCACTACGGATTCGCCCATGGCGTGGCGGGCGTCGGCACCTTCCTGCTGGCCGTGGGAGAGGCCGTCGGCGACGAACGCCTGCTCGCCGCCGCCGTCGAGGCCGGACAGACCCTCGCCACCGCGGCACGCACCGGGCCCGCCGGGGCGATGTGGCCGGTGGACCGCGAGCGTCACCTCTCCGCCGACCCGGCCCCCGTGCGGTACTGGTGCAGCGGCTCCTCGGGCGTCGGGACCTTCCTGGTCCGGCTCTGGCAGCACACCGGGGACCGGGCGACGCTCGGCCTGGTCGAGCAGGCCGCCCGCGCGGTCGTCACCGGCCGGGCAGTCGACTCCACCGCCGCCTGCCACGGGCTCACCGGCAACGCGGAGTTCCTGCTGGACGCCGCCGACCTGACGGGCGAGGCGCACTACCGGGAACGGGCCGGACTGCTCGTCGACCACATCGCCGTCCAGGGCGTGCTGCGCGACGGCCGGCTGGTCGTCCCGGACGAGAGCCGCCTCGCCGTGCTCGCGGAGTACTCGACCGGGCTGGCCGGCGCGGTCGCCCTGATGCTGCGGCTCCGCCACGGCGGCCCCCGGATGTGGCTGCCCGAGTCCGCCCCCGCGCTCGTGAGCCGCCACCCCTGATACTCCGCCGGTTCCCCCGAACCGGCGGCCCGCAAGATCACCACCGCACCGAGACGAAGGGACACACCCGTGGAGAGCAACCTGGACGCCCTGCAGATCCTGCCCGAGGAGGCCACCGAGGGCCTGCGCTGCGGCGAGGACTACACGTGCGACTGGACCAACAACACCCCGGCCTGCCGCCGGGTCATGTCCACCCTCTGATCCCACCCTCTGGTCCCACCCGAGCCATCCGTCCCGCCAACCGAGGAGCAGTCATGACCGAGACCGACCTGGACGCCCTGCAGACCCTGCCCGAGGAGGCCACCGAGTCGCTGCGCTGCCGCGACGAGTACACCTGCGCCATCACCCTCCCGTGCCGCGTCCACTTCTCGACCCTCTGATCCGGTAGCGATCGAAGGTCCACGCGGGCCCCTGAGCAGGCACACGCTCAGGGGCCCGTCCCCGTATCGGGCGCCCGCGCACCGCGACCCTGCACCGCCCCCCAGCCCGCCCCCCGGAGGCTCCCCGGATGACCCGCACAGCCCCGCCCGCCGACACCCCGCCGGTCACGCCGGGCCGGCTGCTCGCCTCGGCCGCCCGGCGGACCGCCGGACGGCTGGCGGCGTTCGCCGTCGCCACGCTGGCCGGAGCGGCCGCCGAACTGCTGCTGCCCGCGGCCCTCGCCGCCGCCGTCGACGCGGTCCTGCACTCCGGCACCTCGGGCGCCCACGCGCCGGGCCCGGCCGCCCGGGACCTCGGACTGCTCCTCGCGCTCGCCGCAGTCGCCGAACTCGGGTCCGAACTCGCCCTCACCGTAAGCTCGGTGCGCATGGCCGCCGACCTGCGCGGCAGGCTGGTGGCCCACACCCTCGCGCTCGGCCCGGCCGGACTGCGCCGCTTCTCGGCCGGCGACCTGGCCAGCCGGATGGCCGGGGACAGCGAGAGCGCGGCCGGAGCGGCACCCGTCCTGGTCGGTTCCGGACTCTCCCTGCTGGTCTCGGCCGCCGGCCTGGTCGCCCTCTTCCTGGTGGACGTGCGGCTGGCCGTCGTCGTCCTGGTCGCCGCTCCGACCGTGGCCCTCGTGGTCCGCTCCTTCGCCCGCGACAGCTCGGCCCTGCACCTGCGCTACCGGCGCGGCCAGGGCGCCGTCGCCGCCCGGCTCACCGACGCGCTGGAGGGCATCGCCACCATCCGGGCCGCGGGCACCGTCGCCCGCGAGGAGGCACGGGTGCTCGCCCCGCTGGCCGAGCTCGCCGCCGCCGGACGCGGCCTCTGGGACCTGCAGCGGACGGCGGTCTGGCGGATGCGGCTGCTCTCCGCCCTGGTCGAGGCCGGCACGACCGCGCTGGCCGGTTACGAGGTCCTGCGGGGACGGCTCACCCCCGGCGGGATGCTGGCCGCGATCGGCTACGTGCACCTCTCGCTGCGCCTGGTCGGCGAGGTCGACGGCCTGCTCGGCCTGACCCGCTCCTGGGCCGGCGCCCGCCGCCTCGCGGAGGTGCTCGCCGAGCCCGCCCGCAGCGCCCTGGGCGGCAGCGAACCGGTGCCGCCTGGCCCCGGCGCACTCGCCTTCCGCTCCGTCACCGTGACCCGCGACGGGCACCCGGTGCTGACCGACCTCACCCTCGACGTCCCGGGCGGGACCTCGCTCGCCGTGGTCGGCCGCTCGGGTGCGGGGAAGACCACCCTCACCGCCCTGATCGGGCGGCTCGTGGAACCGGACGCCGGAACGGTCCTCCTCGACGGCGTCCCGCTCCGGGACATCGACCCGGCCCGACTGCGCGAGCAGGTCGGTTACGCCTTCGAACGCCCCGTGCTGTTCGGCAGGACCGTGGGCGAGTCGATCGCACTGGGCGCGGCGGCCGCCTCGGAGCCGGAGGTCCGCGCGGCCGCCCGTGCCGCCCAGGCCGACGGCTTCGTCCGCCGCCTGCCCGAGGGCTACGCCACCCCGCTCGCGGACGCGGCGGTGTCCGGCGGCGAGCGGCAGCGGCTCGGCCTGGCCAGGGCCCTGGCCGGCAGCCCCCGGGTGCTGGTCCTCGACGACGCCACCTCCAGCCTGGACTCGGTGACGGAGGCCCAGGTGGGCGCCGCACTCGGCGAGGTGCTGCGGGGACGGACCAGGATCCTCGCCGCCCACCGGGTCAGGGCGGCGGCCGCCGCCGACCGGGTGGCCTGGCTGGAGGACGGCCGGCTGCGCGCGCTGGACGCCCACCACCGGCTCTGGGCCGACCCGGAGTACCGAGCCGTCTTCACCCCCGAGGCCGCCCCGGCCGGGGCGGCCAGGTGAGCGCGGGCCGCGCCGGTCGGGGCCGCCACGTGAACGCGGGGCTGCGCCTGCTCGGCGAGGAGCTGCTCGCCAGCCGGGCCGCCCTGCTGCGGGTGGGGCTCTGGTCGCTGGTCGAGGCCGCCCCGTCGCTGTTCGCCGGCCTGGTGGTGGCCCGCGCGCTGGACGACGGCTTCCTCGCCTCCCGCCCCGCCGTCGGTTTCGGCTGGCTGGCGGTGTCCGCACTGGCGCTGGCCGCCCAGGCGGCGGCCGGCCGCCGGACGTACCCGTGGCTGGCCGAGGTGGTCGAGCCGCTGCGCGACGCACTGGTGCGCCGCGTGGCCGGAGCCACCCTGCGGCGTGCGGCGGAGGGCACCGAGCGGATCGGCGGGGACGCCGTCGCCCGGCTCACCGGGCAGGTGGAGTCGGTCCGGCAGCTGGTCTCGGCCGAGCTGCGCACGCTCCGCCAGCTGGTGCTGACCGTCGTCGCCACGGTCCTCGGCCTCTGTGTCCTCTCGCCGCTCGCGGCGGCCCTCACCCTTGTGCCGCTGGCCGTCGCGCTCGGTGTGTTCGCACTGGCGCTGCGCTCCCTCGCAGCCCGCGAACGCGCCGTGGTGCTCGCCGACGAGCGGCTGTCGGCGCGCAACGCCGAGGTGCTGGCCGCCGTACGGGACGTGGTCGGCTGCGGGGCGCAGCGCTGGGCCGCCGACACGGTCGGCGAAGCGGTGCGGGCCTGGGCGCGGGCCCGGACGTCCCTGGCCGCAGCCGGCTCCGTCCGCACGGTGGTCGTCGCGCTGGGGGCGCAGGCACCGGTGGTGCTGCTGGTGCTGGCCTCACCCTGGCTGCTCCGGGACGGCGGGCTGTCCGCCGGGAAGCTGGTGGGCGCGATCACCTACCTGGGGACCGGACTCGAGCCCGCACTGCGCCTGCTGGTCGGTTCGGTCGGCAGCTGGGGGCTCGAACTGGGCGTGGTGGCAGGGCGGTTGGCCGAGGCCACCGCCCCTCTGCCGGCCGCCCCCGGGCCGGCTGCCGGGTCCGGTCCCGGGCCGGTCCGCTCGGCGAAAGTCCCCGAGCTGGTGGCCGAGCGGCTCACCTTCGCCTACGGTCCGGCCGCCGAGCCCGTCGTGCGCGACCTCGATCTGCGGATCCCGCCCGGTGACCACCTGGCGGTGGTCGGCCCGAGCGGAATCGGGAAGTCGACACTGGCCCTGCTGCTGCTCGGCCTGCGCACCCCGGGGCGGGGCCGGGTGCTGTTCGACGGTGTACCGCTGGAGCGGGTCGGCGCTTCGCGGCTGCGCGGCGAGACGGCACTGATCCCGCAGGAGGCGTACGTCTTCGACGGCACGCTCGCCGAGAACCTGAGCTACCTGCGTCCCGGGGCCCCGGCCGCGGAGCTCGACCGCTCGGCGCGGGCGGTCGGGCTCGGGCCGCTGGTGGACCGGCTCGGCGGCTACGACGCGGTGCTGGGGGCCGACGGCGCACGGCTGTCGGCCGGGGAGCGGCAGCTCGTCGCGCTGGCCCGGGTGCACCTCTCGGCGGCCGGCACGGTGATCCTGGACGAGGCCACCTGCCACCTCGACCCGGCGGCCGAGGCGGTCGCCGAGCGCGCCTTCGCCGCCCGTGGCGGCACGCTGGTGGTCATCGCCCACCGGCTGGACTCGGCGATCCGGGCCCGCCGGGTCCTGCTGCTCGACGGTACGTCAGCCCTCCTGGGGACACACGAGGAACTGCTCGGACGCTCGGCGGTCTACGCCGGGCTGGTGGGTGCCTGGGAGCCCGAGCCGCTGATGGCCGGGACGCCGCGGGCCGCGGCCCCGGTGCCGTCGGGGGAGACCGGATGAACGACCGGCGGCGCACCGAACCGCCGTCCGCGCCCTGCTGTGGCACGGCGCCGCCGTCGCGGCGCGGTGTCACGGCAGGGCGCGTCGTCACAGCAGGCTGTGGAGCAGCCCGGTGGCGGGCAGTGCCGGATGCAGGTAGACGTGCTCACGGTGCTGTTCGACGGCTGCGCGCAGGGTGCGCAGGGTCGCCCTCGCTTTCTCCTGGTGCCCGGCGTGGTGCTGTGCCTGGGCGAGCAGGCCCAGGTGGAGCGGGTGGCGCAGGCGTGTCCGGGAGCCGCGCAGCTCGGCCAGCGAGGCGTTCATCAGGACGAGGCCGTCGTCCTTGTGTCCGGAGTGCGTCAGACCCCATCCTTCGAGCAGACGGAGCATCGCCCTCCAGTAGATCAGCCCGTGTTCGCCCGCCAGCCGGGCGCCCTCGGCGCCGGAGGAGTGCGCCGTGCGGACATCCCCCTCCCAGGCCGCCACGACCGCGTCCACGTAGAGCGCGAACGACCGGTCGGAGGGCCGGCTCTCGTACTCGGTCAGGGACAGCAGCTCGCGACGGCGCTCCGTGGCGGTCTGCCGGTCGCCGAGCAGCCAGTGGGTGAAGGTGTCGTAGGAGCGGCAGGAGACACGCGGATCGTGCTGGAAGGTGCGGGCCAGCGAGTGGCCCTCGCGGGTGAAGCGGTCTGCCATCTCGACGCCGCGCTCCAGTTCGGCGAGCGCCTGCGGCAGCAGGCCGCGCACGTGCAGCACGATCCCCTCGCCGTAACTCGCGCCGAGCAGTGCCACCGGCTCGCCGTTGTGGTCCGCGATGTCCCGCAACAGGCCGGAGAACTGCCGGGAGGCGTCGTAGCGGCCGGTGACCAGGTACGCCGCGCACAGGGCCCAGAGCACCGAGGGGTCCTCGGGGGTGTGGGTGGCCGCGCTGAGTGCCCGGCCGTGCGCGAGCGCCGTCTCGGCGTCGAGATGACCGTAGCCGTGGGTGGTTGCCAGCACCTGGCCCAGCTGGATGTGCAACTGCTGTTCCAGGCGCACGGTGGCCGGGGCGTCGGGGGGCAGGAAGCCGACCAGGTGCACCGCGCGCCGCAGCCAGGTCTCCACCTGTTCGTACGCCAGCTGCTGCTCGGCGTGTTCGGCGGCGTGCAGCAGCCGGGGGAGCGCCTCCTCGGCGGGCAGCGCCCGCTTGGCGTGCCAGGTGTGGTGGGCCACCCGCTCGATCTCCTGGTCCCCCACCTGTCCGCGCCTGCGCGCGCAGAGCGCTTCGGCGACCCTGGCGTGCAGTCGGTGCCGCTCCGTGCGCGCGAGCTCGCCGACGAGCGTCTCCTGCACCAGGGCGTGGGCGAAGTGGAGCCGCCCGGGGTGGTGCGGGTCCTCGCCGAGCAGCCCGGCGTGGATCGCCGACTCCAGTGCCGAGGCGACCGGTTCGTCCTCGGTGGCGGTCCGGTGCAGCAGGTCGGTGTCGACCTCGGTGCCGATGACGGCGCACAGCCGCAGCACCCGCAGGACCGGTTCGGGCAGCGTGGCGAACCGCTGGTTGAGCGCCTCGCGCACACCGGTGGGGACCCGGGCCAGGAGCATCTGCACCGCGTCCGGGCGGTGCAGGCTGCGAGCGTCGTCGAGGAGGGACAGCAGCTGCATGACGAAGTAGGGATTGCCTTCGCTGCGCCGGTGCAGGACCTCGACGACCTTCGCGTCCACGCCCGGCCCGGCCTGTGCCCGGACCAGGGCTGCGACCGCCTGCCGGGAGAGCCCGCCGAGCCGCAGGTTCTCGGTCCTGGGCCCGCGCAGGATCTCGGAGAGCATCCGGCGCAGCGTGGCGTCGGATTCGACCTCGAACTCGCGGGCGGTCAGCACGATGCCGAGCGGCTGGCCCTGGCGGCGGGTGCTCAGCAGCCTGAGCAGGTCCAGCGAGGGCGTGTCGGCCCAGTGCAGGTCTTCCAGGAGCAGCACGAACGGCCGCTGCGCGGCCAGCGTGAGGAGGGTCTCGCAGACCGCGTCGTTGGTGAGGAACCGGGCCTGGCCCCAGTCGGATTCGGTGCCGGCGGCGGGTCCGGCCGCCCGCTCGGGCATCAGTGGGGCGAGCAGCGCGCCGAAGGGTTCCGTCGCGCTGCGGAAGGCCTCCGGGCGAGTGGCGGACAGCCGTCGCAGGACCTGGGTCCACAGCCAGTAGGGCGGGACGCCCTCGCCGGGGAAGCAGTGGCTCCAGACCACCTCCAGGCCGGTGCCGTCCGGGCCGGTGCCGGCGGCCTCCAGCCGTGGGGCGAGTTCGAGGAGCAGGCGGGTCTTGCCGACGCCTGCGGGGCCGAGGACGCTGGCCAGGTGCCCGTGGCCGACGAGCGCGCCGGTGGCCGCAGCCGTCAGACGGTCGAGCTCCTGGTCGCGGCCGGCGAACGGGGCGGGGCCGGCGAACGGGGTTTGGGCGGCGAACGGGGCTTGAACGGCGTCCGGGGCTTGGGCGGCGTGCGGGGCGGCCGGTCGCGCCGCCTCCGGGGGTGCCTCGGCGTCGGCGTGCGCCCCGGCCTGCGGTGTCCCGTCGTCGTCCGCTGCCCCCGCAGCCGTGGTCCCGGGAGCTCCTGCGACCGTGGTCCGGGCGGCCTGCGCCCCGGCCCGGGTGCGTGCGGGGCGCGGTTCCCCGGCGGGCCCGCCCGCTTCCGGCTCCTGGCGCAGGATCGCGGTCCTGATCCGGCGGAGTTCGGCGGCGGTGTCCACGCCGAACTCCTCGGCCAGGTGGCTGCGCGTCCGTTCGTAGACGTCCAGCGCTTCGGCCTGCCGCCCGAGCCGGGACAGCGCGGTCATCAGGTGGCCGACGAGGCGTTCCCGGGTGGGATGGCTGCGTGCCTCCCGGTCCAGCTCCGCCGCCACCTCCTCGGCTGCGCCGAGCGCCAGCCGGGCCTCCGCGCAGGCTTCCACGGCGGTGAGCCGGACCAGCCTCAGCCGTGCGGTCTCGTCGCTGAGCGGCGGGTTGGCGTCGAACTCCGCGTAGGGCGAGCCGTGCCACAGGCCGAGGGCCTCGGTGAGCAGGTCGCGCGCGGCGAGCGGGTCGCCCCGGTCCAACAGCCGCCGTCCGTCGCCGACCAGGCGCTCGAAGCGGCAGGCGTCGACCTGGTCCGGATCGAGTTCCAGCACGTAGCCGGGGGCCCGGTGGCGCAGTACGGGGGGACCGCCGGGACCGGTGGCCGGTGCCAGGGCGCGGCGCAGGTGGGAGATGTGGCTCTGGAGCGTGGCGACGGCCTGGCGGGGTGGGTTCTTGCCCCAGAGCTCCTCGACGAGTGCTTCGGTGGGCACCACGCGGCCGACGCGTATCAGCAGCAGGGCGAGCAGCGCCCGCCGTCGTGGCGGGCCGAGCGGGAGCTCGCGTCCGTCGTGGCGGGCCGACATCGGCCCCAGGACGCTGAGCAGGGGTTCGGCCGGGTCGTTCGCCGTCGGGGATGCGGGCATGTCGATCCCAATCTCGCACACGCACACCTGTACTGACGGTCGGTCGGCGCTGTGCGGTCCGCGCCGTCCGAACCGTGATGGTGACATAGCAATCGGTATATTCCAAGATCACCTTTCGGCCACCGGCAGGCCGACGGCAGGCGATCGGCAAGGAGTCCGCAGGGATTCCGGCAAGGACGGCGGGGATCGGTCGGCCGGATCGGCAGGGAAGCGCAGGCGTCCCGACCAGGTCGCGGCAAGGGCGGTGGCGCAGGATGTCCGGCATCGGGGGTGGCCGTCGGGCGGCGAGTACGCGAACCGGCCCGACGGCAGCCCTGGACCCGCTCTCCGCCGTGGTGCGGTGCGGCGAGCGCGTCGTGCGTCGTGCCCGGCGTCGTGCCGGTCCCCGGCGGCTCTGCGTCCTCTCGCCGATCGCGTCCACCCCGTCGCGGAGGCCGTCCCGGAACGCCCCGGGGTGGGGGACTCGGACGGTCGGCAGGAGAACCCGGCCGTGGCGACCGGCATGTCCCGGGAAGCGGCATGCCCTGGGAGACGGACGCGACCGCTGCGAACGTGCGCCGGGACGAGGGCCGCCGCTCAGGTTCCCCGGTGGGGCGGGTGTTGATCGGTCCTCCGGCCGGGTAAGGGCCCGGAGTCCGGGACGACGCACCCGTACCCGACGGCACACCGCTGCACGACGGCACACCCACTGCGCACCACGGCACACCCGTACCCGACGGAGCCGCTCGGAAGGACCGATCTGACGGAACGTCAGGGAGGGAACTCCGTGACGGCGACCGGCCGATCCCGCCACGACCGGACGGCCTTGACCGGGTGAACCGGAGGCGGACGGGTATGTCTTCCAAGATCGGCTGAGTCCCGGCGTCAGAGCGACTGCGCGGCTAGGGTGATGCCCAGGTTCGTACACGTGCACGGATGCCGGTCGGCGGAGCGTGCAAGGAGGGGGATGAGGGCCTTGGCAACCATACGTCCGGTGGTCTCGCGGGTCCTGGGGGTGAGGGAACTGGATCCGGCGGTGTGGCAGCGGCTGACGGCGAGCGGCTCGGACTTCTACGCGAGCCTGCCGTGGCTGGCCGCGCAGGAGGACTTCAGCGGGCAGTCCCAGCAGCTGCTCGTCGCCACGCAGGGCGACGAGGTGTCGGCCGTGCTGCCGTACGCCGTTCCGGAGCGGGAGTTCAACCAGTTCTACGAACCCCGGGCGCTGTGGGGCGAGTCGGCCCCGGAGGCGAGCGGTCTGCTGCACCTCGGCGTCGGCCGGGGTTACTACAACCCCGTCCTGCTGACGGCCGCCCGGGGCGAGGAGCGCGCCGCCCTGACGGCCGCCCTGGCCGACGAGGTCGCCCGGCTGGCGGCGGAGACCGGCCGGCCGGCCGTGGCGCAGTACGTCCGCGCCCGGCAGGCGGACGAGGTCGCCGCGCTGCTCGGCGGCGGTCCGACGACGGTGCTGCCGGTCGCGTTCAACGCGGCGATCCGCCTGACCGGCGCCGACTTCGACGACTACCTGCGCGGCTTCGCGGGCCCCCGCAAGCCGCGGCGCGTGAAGATCAGGCACGAGCGGCGCAGCTTCGACGCGGCCGGCTACCAGCTCGGTTGCGAGGAACTCCGCGACTGCCGGGACGAGTTGGCGCCGCTGCTGGTGCAGCTGCAGCACAAGCACGGGCAGAGCGCCACGACGGAGTCCACCGAGCGGGTGATCCGCACCCAGGCGGACCACCTGGACGGCACCGTGTTCACCTGTCGGCTGGAGGGCGAACTGGTCGCCTTCGCCCTGGTCTACCGCTGGCACGACGCCCTGTACGTGCGGATGGCCGGGTTCGACTACGAGCGGCTGGTGGATGCGTTCGAGTACTTCAACCTCACCGCCTACCTGCCGATCGACCACGCCTACCGGCACGGGGTGCGCGAGGTGCACCTCGGTATGGAGAGCTACCGGGCCAAGCTGTTGCGCGGCGCCGAACTCGAACCGCTGGTGACCGTGCTCGGGCCGGGCGCCGTCGTCGACCCCGACGGGCTGCGCGCCGGGGCCTGGGAGCGGGTCGCCGGCTGGGAAGACGAAGTACCCGATCCGGTGCGGCTGTTCCGCACCCAAGGAGGCTGAACCATGTCCGAACGCCCGAAGTTGCTGGTGCTGGGGGCGGGGAACCAGCGTGAGCGGGCCTTCCACCGCTGGGCCGCCGACGGGCTGGAGGTGACGCTGGTGGACGGGTTCTCCTACGCGCGTTACGACCACCTCGTGGAGCGGTCGTTCCCCGGCGACGTCCGTGACGGCGCGGCGCCAGACCTGGCGGCGCTGGCCGCGCTGGCCGCCGGGCACCAGGGGGTGACCACGCTGTCGGACGAGTGCCAGATCACCACCGCCCTGCTCGCCGAGCGGCTGGGGCTGCCCTCCGCCGGGGTGGGGGCCGCGCGGCTGGCCCGCGACAAGCGGCGCCAGCGCGAGGTGGCGGCCGCGCACGGCCTGCCGAGCGTGGCACACCACGCGAGCGAGGACCCGCAGGCGGTCGCCGAGTTCGTCGGCGGCCGGCCGGGCCCGTGCGTGGTCAAGCCCGTGGGTGCGGGCGGATCCGCCTCCGTGACCCTGGTGGCGGGCGCCGACGAGGCGCTGGCGGCGTGCGAGGCGATGCGGGAGCGCGGCCACCGGAGCTTCCTGGCCGAGGAGTTCCTCACCGGGCCGGAGATCAGCTACGAGGCCGTGGTGCGCGGCGGGCGGGTGGTGCTGGCTTCGGTCACCGAGAAGGAGGTGGTCGGGGCCGGCTGCTTCCTGGAGCGCCGGCACCTGGTCACCGCGCCGGGGAAGGCGGCGCCGGGGTCGGTGGGGGAGCGGGCGGCGAACGACGGTGTCCCCGCGCTGGCGGACGGACTGGTCCGGGCCTTCGGGGTGGCGGACGCGATCGTCCACCTGGAGGTCAAGCTCACCGACCGGGGGCCGGTACCGGTGGAGATGGCGGTGCGGCCGGCCGGGGACTGCATCCCCGAGCTCGTCGAGCGCACCCACGGCCGCGACCTGTACCGCCATGCGGCGGCACTGGCCACGGGCCGGGAGGCGCCGGGGGACGAGCGGACCGACGACGGCGCGACGGTGGCCGGGGTGCGGTTCTCGCTGGGGACCGGGAGGGTCACCGGGTACGCGCGGCCCGCCGACGTCCTCCAGGGGCTGGCGACGGTCCGCGCCGCCGTGCAGATCGGCCAGGTGGGCCGGACCTACGGCGAACCCGTGGGCAACTGGGACCGGGCCGGCTACGTGCTCGGCTGGGGCGCGGACCGTGCCGTCCTGGAACGGGAGTTGGCGATCGGCTGTGATCGTCAGCTCTCCCTCGCCGGCCTGAAGGGCAGGTAGCAGAAGGGGGCGGGCCACCTGGGCCCGCCCCCTTCCGTTCCTGCCTTCCGTTCCTGCCGTCTGTGCAGACCTTCTGAGCCGACCGGTTTGTCGACCCGGTCAGGCCGGCCGGCTCAGGCCGGCCGGCGCAGCACCATGCAGGTGCTGACGTGCACCAGCTCGACCTCGGTGCGGGCACCGCCGAGCGCCTCGGTCAGCACCCGGACCGCCTCGTGCGCCTCGGGCCGGTCCGCCGACCAGGGGCCGCCGCTGGCCACCCACCAGGTCGCGTACGCGGGGGCGGGCAGCGTACGGCGGCGCTCGACGACGAAGACGTCGTCCACGGCCAGGTCGGCGGCGTCCGCCAGGTCGACCACGTCCGCCGCCGTCAGCCGGCGCCGGTTGAAGGAGGAGCCGTCGCCGTCCGGCAGGACACCACGGGTGGCCTCCTCGATCCGCTGGTCGAAGGCGTCGGCCGCGGCCGTCCGCCCGGCCGCGGCGGCGCAGAGCAGGCCGCCGGGGGCGAGCAGGCGGCGGATGCGCGCGAAGCCGTCGGCGTAGTGCGGATGCAGCCAGTGCAGTGCGGCGTTGCTGAACACGGCGTCGTAGCCGCCGTCCTCCGCCGCGTCGACGCTCCGGCCGTCGGTGGTGTGGTCGTCCTCCAGGAACGAGCCGAGCCGGAACTCGACCCGGTCCGGTGCCAGCCCCCGGTTCCGGGCCAGGCGCAGCATGTCGTCCGACACGTCCAACGCGGTGATCCGGGCCTTCGGCAGGACCTGCGCCAGCTCCTCGGTCAGCGCGCCGGTGCCGCAGCCCACCTCGTAGGCGCGCTGCACCGAGTCCGGGTCGGGGTGGAGCCGTGCGACCAGGGCGGCGTTGCGCTGCTGGAGCCGTCCGGTGGCCTCGTCGTACTCCTCCGGGGTGTGCCAGCGGTGGTCGGTGACGGTCTCGGTTCGCATGTTCTCGCTCACGTGCGGTCCACCGGCTTCAGGCCGATGATCTGGCGGGCCTCTTCGGGCGTGGCCGGCTCGCGGCCCAGCTCCCGGCCGATGCGCACGGCGCGCTCCACTAGGCGGGCGTTGGTGGCGTCGGTCCGGTCGCTCCAGTCGTAGTACGGGTTGTCCTCCAGGCCGACCCGGACGTGGCCGCCCAGCGTGGTGGCGAGGGTGTTGGCCCGGGTCTGGAAGCGTCCGATCCCGGCCAGCGCCCAGGTGGTCCCGTTCGGCAGGCCGGCCAGCACCGCGGCCACGTTCGCCGCGCTCAGGTCGGCGGTGCCGCGGGAGCCGAGCAGGATGTTGGCGTAGAACGGACCCTGCAGCACGCCCTTCTCGGCGAGCGAGCGGGCGTAGTTGGCCATGCCGACGTCGAACACCTCGAGCTCGGGGACGATGTCCCGCTCCTGCATCGCCCGGGCCAGGCCCTCGATGGTCTGCGGCGAGTTGACGGAGGGTCCGGTGGGGAAGTTCATCGAGCCGAGGGTGAGCGAGGCCATCTCGGGCTTGGAGACACCGGTGACGGTCAGCGAGGCGGACCGCTTCTCCAGCTCCGACCAGTCCCGGCCGCTCGTGGTGACCACCAGCACCATGTCCGGGGTCTCGGCGGCCACCGCCTCGCAGATCTCCTGGTACCGCTCCGGACGCCAGGTGGGCTCCTCGTCCTCCCCCCGGGCGTGCAGGTGCACTATGGACGCCCCCGCGTCGCGGCACCGGCGGACGTCGGCGGCGATCTCCTCGGGTGTGACGGGGACGGACGGCACCTTGGCGCGCCGGGGGATCATGCCGGTCGGACAGAGGTTGACGATGAGTTTGTCGGCCAGGCTCACAGCAGACACCTGCTTTCTGACGTGCGGGTCTTGGGACGGAGCCCGAGGCGGGCTTGTAACGTGCACCGGGTGGCCGGTGCCACGGGACGGCCGGGCGTCACAGGGCGGTCCACCGGTCGGCCGCCCCGCCGGGGCCGTCCGTGCCGGTGGTCACCGCCCAGCGGTAACGCCGTTCGCCGTCCTGCTCGGTGAGGAGACGGCCGGGGCCCTCGCCGGCCGACAGGACGACGGTGCCGCCCCGTTCGCAGGCGTGGCTCGGCGGCGGGCCGTCCCAGGTGTAGGCGCCGATGTCGGGTGGGTGCGCCCACAGTTCGGGGGCGCTGTCGGTGAAGCTGCGCAGCGGCGGCGTGGGGTCGGCGAACAGCTGCTCGCGCCAGGACCAGTCGCGCCACAGCCAGTACGCGCAGAACCGCTGCGGTTCGTCGAGGCTGCGCAGGACCCGGTAGTCGAGCAGTCCGGGCGGCGCCTCGTCGGCACAGAACCGGTCGGCCAGCAGGCGGTTGAGCTCGGCCAACCGGTCGGCGGCCGCTCGGTCGCGGGCCGTCTGGAACCCCAGGACCGCGACGGTCACGCTCAACGGCCCTGGTGGGCGGCGTCGGTGAGCGGTCCGAGGCTCCCGAGGTGCCCGAGGATCTCGTCCTTGGTCCTGAGGTAGTCGACGTTGCTCGCACTGACGAAGCCGCCGTGCGGCACCCGTTCCACCGTGAAGCCGGCCTCCTCCAACGCGGCTATCTTCAACGGGTTGTTGGTGGCCAGGCGGAGCCGGGAGACTCCGAGCGCGCGGAGCGCCTCGGCCGCGGCGGTGTAGTCGCGGCTGTCGACCGGAAGCCCGAGGACCACGTTGGCCTGGACGGTGTCGAGGCCCTGTTCCTGGAGGGCGTAGGCCCGAATCTTGTTGGCCAGTCCGATGCCCCGGCCCTCGTGGCCGAGCAGGTAGAGCAGTATTCCGTGGCTGCTGGTCAGCACGGCGTCGAGCGCGGCCGACAACTGCGGACCGCAGTCGCAGCGGAGTGATCCGAGAATGTCGCCGGTCGCGCACGCGCTATGTAGACGTACCAACGGATCAACGGATTCGGCATCTTCGGTACGGTGTACGGCGGCCATGACCAGTTCCGGTCCTGACTCGCCCTCACCGAACACGTACAGCCCCATGTCACCACCTGCGACGGGCAGGGTGCAATGGGCCTGGAGCGTGATCTGCGGCACGGGTCCCCCCTCTGTGCAAATTCTGTGCAAAAAAATCAAGGCCGACCTGGTCTGTTCGCTCACGTCCACTTGTGGCCGTTCGAACTCCTCCGGAGCCTTCTTCCACAAGCTACAGAACGGAGACGGACAAAAGAACGCACGTCGGGAGCATGACCTGAATGCGCCGATGATGAATGGGACGCTACCCGAACAGATCCGGCAAAATGCGGGCGGATCAGGGACGTTCGGGCCCTGCCGAACGAGTCCCTTCGGCCATTCCTGGCGGGGTTCGGGCAGAAAAGTTTGGCCGTCGTGCGGCGGGTGTACCCGGACTCGTGGCAAGGTCTAGCCCAGCGAAATCCCTTACGAGGAGGCTGTGGTGACCGAGGTACTCCTGCTGCGCAGCGGCAATCCGCGACGGCTGACCGAGCCCGCGTGGCGCGGCACCGTCGACCTGTGCGCCGAGGCGGGCGTCCCGATCCTCAGCACTCCCCCCACCCCGTTCGGCGGCCCCGAAGACGCCCTGCCGGCCGGTCAGTTCACCCTGGTGCCGGAGGAGGCGGGCGCCGAGGAGGTCGCCGCGCTGCTCACGGAGCGCGGCCCCGACCGGATCGTGCACTGCGCAGACCCGGACGCGCTGGTCCGCCGGGACGCCGCCGCCGCCCGCAGCTACCGGCACGCGCGCGGTCGCGTCGAGGAGGCGGAGCGGGCCGCCGCCGCGTTCGACACCCTGCTGCACAAGGGCCTCACCCGGGACCTGTGCGAGGGCCTCGGCATCGGCACCGCCGAGGGCGTCTGGGGCCCGGCGTCCGACCCGGCGCTGCGGCACCGCGCGGCCGAACTGCTGGCGCAGCACGCCCGCGTGGTCGTCAAGGACCCCGAGGGCTGGGCGGGCCGCGGCCAGCACACCGCCGTCCACCCGGACGAGCTGACCGCCGCCCTGGACGCCGCGGGCGACCTCGCGGTCGTCGTCGAGGCGTTCGTCCGCGGCGAGGAGGTCAGCGTCGAGGTGCTGCTGCACAACGGCCAGGGCGTGGTGCTGGGTTGGGCGGTCAAGGGCGGAACGGACGAGGGCGGGCACCCGCTGCACCGGCTGCGCCTGACGCCGGCCGGCCCGGTGCCCGCGGTGCTGGCCGACCACGCGCTGCGGCTGTGCCTGGCGGCCGGTCACGAGGGCATCGGCGAGCTGGACTTCGTGGTCGGCGAGGACGGCCGGGCCCGGGTGCTGGAGTGCAACCCCCGGGTGAGCGCCACCTCGCGTGCGATCGCCGCGGCCAACGGCCACTCCTCCACCGAGCTGGCGGTCCGTGCCGCGCTCGGCGGGCTCGCGGCCCTGCCCGACCTGGCCCGGCTGGAGAGCGCGGACCGGGTGCTGCCGGCCGACCTCTCCCCGGAGACCTTCGCCGCGCTCGCCTCCGCCCCCGGGATCGCCTGGGTGCACCCGGTCACCGACGGCTTCCAGCCGCGCGCCCTGCTGGGCGGCCTGGCCGGCGAGGGCCGGGTGGACGAGGCCGTGCGGCAGATCGCGACCCTCGCCGGTGTCGACCTGGCGGAGCCGCTCGAGGAGCGGCGGGCCACCGCCCGGCGGATCGCCGCCGCACTCGACGCCCCCCAGGAGACCCTTGCGGCCTCCCAGGGCCTCGCATACGCTCCTGGTGATCACGGGTCGGCGGCGCGGATCGGCATGGGGGCACTGTGAGCGACCACTCGACCTGCCGGACGCCGCTGGTGAAGGGCGGCCCGCTGTGCGCGTGATCCTGAGGGACCGTCAGCAGTGGGGCCACCGCGCCCTGGCCTCCACCGGCTCCTCGCTGGCCACCGTCGCCGCGCTCGCCGTCCTGGAGGAGGGCGGCAACGCCTTCGACGCGGCCATCACCGCCTCGGCGCTGCTGACGGTGTGCATGCCGATGGCCTCGGGTCCCGGGGGTGACGCCGCCGCCGTCCTGCACGTGCGCGGCGAGGACCAGCCGCTGGCGCTGACCAGTCTGGGCCGGGCGCCCGGCGCGGCCGACCCGGCCGCGTTCCGCGACCGTGGGCTGGGCACCGTGCCGCGGACCGGGGTCCTCTCCTCGACCACACCGGCCCTGATGGACGCCTGGTACGCACTCCACGAGCGGTTCGGCAGCAGGCCGTTGGAGGAACTGCTGCGTCCCGCGGTGCGCACCGCCGCGGACGGCGCCACGGTCACCAGCCAGTTCCAGCGCTGGACGCGGGAGAACCTGCAGGTACTGGAGCAGCCCGCCTTCCGGGAGGTCTACGCGGCCGCGGCCCGGCCCGAGGCGGTGGGGACGCGCCTGCGCCAGAGCGGCCTGGAGCGGCTCTACACGATGGCCGGACAGCTCGACGCGGGCGGCCTGCGCCAGGAACTGGCCGACCGGGTGGGCCGGTTGAGCACGGAGCTGGACGGGCTGCTCGCCCCCGAGGACCTGCTCGCCTCGCACGCCCGGCTCGGCCCGGCGACCACGCTGGAGCTCGCCGGACACCGGATCGCGGTGCCGCCCGCGCCCACCCAGGGCCCGCTGATGCTGCAGAACCTCGCGCTCTACGCCTCGTTCGCCCCCGAGGAGGGCAGCGGGTCCGCGGCGGGCATGCACGTACTCTCCGAGATCTTCAACCAGACCTTCAACTGGCGGCTGGAGCACCTGCGCGACCCGGAGGTCGTGGACAAGCCGATGCCCGATCCGCTGGACCCGGGCGTGCTCGCCGAGTTGGGCCGCGGCGTCGACGTGGACAGGCGCAGCGCGTGCCGCTACGCCGGCCACTACTCGCACGGCGACACCACCCACTTCGTCGTCGCCGACCGCTTCGGCAACGCCGTCACCTGGGTGCAGAGCCTCGGCCTCGGGTTCGGCGCGGGCGTCGGCGTCCCCGAGCTGGGGCTGCTGCTCTGCAACCGCCTCGGCCGCAGCAGCACGCTCTCGCCGGACCACGCCAACCGGGTGCGCCCCGGCGCCCGCCCGGTCAACACGATCTTCCCCTGGACGATCAGCGACCACCGGGGCGGCCGCCGGCTCGGCGGCACGCCGGGCGGGGACGGACAGTGCCAGTGGAACACCCAGGTCACCGCCGCCCTGCTGGTCGACGGTGCCACACCGCTGCGTGCCCTGACCCTGCCGCGCTGGACCTACTTCCCCGGCAGTGACAAGACCGAGGCCGACCGGCCCGAGCAGCTCCAGGTCGACGAGACGCTGGACCAGGCGGTGTTCGAGGGCCTGGCGCACCGGGGGCACGAGCTGGTCCGCAAGGCGAGCGTCGGCGGCGTCAGCCGGCTGCTGGAAACGGGTCCCGGCGGTCTGTACGGCCTGGACGACGGACGGCAGGAGGGCCTGACGGCCGCCTGCTGAACCGGTCCTGACACGGCATCAACGAAAGCGCGGGATCGCTGTCGGCTCAGGCACGGCACCGCCAGAGGGGGGAAACGCCGGATGGCGGACGAATCGTCTTCCGATCCTTCAGTTCGACACACCGGGGCACCGGAGCACTCCGACGCACCCGCGGCCTCGCCGACGGCCGCGCCGGATCCGCCCGCGCCGGATCCGGTGCCAGGTCCGACCGGCACGGTCGGGTACCCGGCCCTGCTCGTCTCCTTCGCGGTCTCCAGCTTCGGCAGCGGCATGGTGCTGCCGCTCACGGCGGTCTACATCTCGTCGCAACTGGGCCTGGGGGCCCAGGCCGCCGGACGGTACTTCGTACTGATCGCCGTCACCAGCTTCCTCGGCACGCTGGTGGGCGGCAGGCTGGCGGACCGGCGGCGGCCGGGAGCCGTGGCCGCGGCCGGACTGGTCGTGCTGGCCGCCGGGTACGCGCTCCTGGCACTGGCCGGATCCGCACTCTCGGTGATGCTCTGCGCGGTGGTCGTGGGGGCGGGGAACTCCCTGCTCTTCCCGGCACTGCCGCCGGCGCTCGGCGCCGTGGTCCCCGAGTCGCAGCGACGGCGCGCGTTCTCGCAGCGCTACACGGCGATGAACGTGGGCATCGGCCTGGGTGCCGCGGCCGGCAGCGCGATCGTCGGCCGGCTGCACGGCGACACCGGGTACCACCTGCTCTACCTGGCGGACGCAGCCACCTTCCTCCCGCTCGCCGTCACCCTGCTGCGGGTGGGACCGGTGGGCCGGGACGCCGAGCCGGCCGGGCAGCCCGACGAGCCGCCGCAGGAGCAGGAGCGGCGCACCGGCTCCGGCTACCTCACCCTGCTGCGGTCCAGGCCGATCCTGCTGCTGGCCCTGGTCCAGTGCTTCAGCCTGCTGTTCGGGTACGCGCAGTTCGAGACCGCGGCTCCGCTGCTGATCCACCGTGCGCTGGCCGGAGAGGTGTGGCTGCTGGGGGCGGTGGTGGCGGTCAACACCGCGGTCGTGGTCCTGCTCCAGGCGCCCCTGCGCCGCTGGTTCAGCCGCCGTACGGAGAGTTCGGCGCTGGTCGTCGGTGCGCTGTTCTGGGCCGGCGCCTACGGCTGCGGTGCGCTGGCCGCCGGTCTGCGGTCACCGGTCGGCCCCTCGGTGATGGTGGCGTTCGCGGTGCTGTTCGCCGTCGGAGAGACCGCCTACGCCTGTTCCTTCTACCCGTTGATGATGCGGCTCGCGCCGGACGGGCTGCTCGGCCGGGTGAGCGCCCTGACCTCGCTCGGGTCCAACGTGGGCTCGACCGTGGGGCCCGCGCTCGGGGTGGCGGTGGCCGCCTCGCTGGACGTGCGGGTCGGCTGGGTGCTGCTGGCGGGCGGCGCGCTCGTGCTCGCCGGGACCGGTGTGCTGCTGCATCGCACCGTGGGATCCACCACTGTTGTCGCAAAGGAAGAGCATGTCTGACGAACTGCTGTTGATCGGTGCCGGTTTCCTGGGCGTCCCCTACATCGAGGCGGCCCGCCGACTCGGTGTCCGGGTCAGGCTGATCGAGACCGCCCAGCACGCGAAGCTGCTGGGTGACCGGGTGGACGAGGTGGTGGTGACGCCCGGCGGACCGGACGAGGTGTGGGCGCAGGCCGCGTGCGCGGCGGCCGAGGAGCGGCGCCCGGACGGTGTGCTGGCCTTCTCCGAGCCCCAGGTGCTGGCCGCCGCCCTGGTACAGGAGCGTTTCGGTCTGCCGGGACCGTCGATGTACGCGGCCTCCGTCTCGCGCAACAAGGCGCTGCAACGGGCCGCCTTCGGCGCCCTCGGCCTGCCGCAGCCGCGCCACGTGGTCACCGACGACCTCGCCTCGGCCGAGGAGTGGGTGTCCGCCGAACTGCCCGTGGTGGTCAAGCCGCTCACCGGGGCGGGCAGCGCGGGAGTGGAACTGGTGGCGGACCAGGCCGCCTTCGCGGACGCCGTCCGGCGCCGTGCGGGCAGCGGCCGGCTGCTGGTCGAATCCCTGGCCACCGGCCCCGAGTACAGCTGGGAGGGGCTGCTGCGGGACGGTGAGGTGCTGTTCGGCAACCTCACCGCGAAGGAGACCACCGGCGCGCCGCAGTTCGTGGAACGCGCGCACCGCCCCGGACAGCGGCTGACGGGCGCGGCGGGAGAGGCCCTGGACCGGCTGGTCCCCCGCGTGGTGAGCGCACTGGGCATGCGGACCGGCATCGTGCACCTGGAGTTCAGGCTGACCGAGAGCGGTCCCTGCATCATGGAGGTCGCGGTGCGCACGCCCGGCGACTACATCCTGGACGTCATCTCGGCGGCGTACGGCTTCGACCTCTACGAGGCGGTGCTCAGGCTCGCCATGGGCCGGCCCCTGCAGGACGTTCCCCCCACCGGAGCGGTCCGCCGGGCCGCCAGCTGGTTCCCGATCGCCGAGGCCGGCACCGTGCTCGCGGTCGAGGGCCTGGACGAGGTCCAGGCGCACCCCGCGGTCCGGAGGGCCTCGGTCTGGCCGAAACCCGGGGACGTGGTCAGGCCGCTGTCCTCCTCCGCCGACCGGGTCGGCTGCGTCCTGCTCGACGGCCGGGACGAGCGGGAGTTGGAAGAGGCGTTCCGGTTCGTCCGGGACCGCCTGCACATTGTCACTCGGCAGAAGTGAGTCAGCCATGGTCGACGGGAGCGCGATGACAGGGCAACAACCGGCCGGACGCGAGCAGAGCCGGCTGCTCGCGCAGCCGGACCAGGACCGGATGACGCAGGAGAGCGAGGTGCTGCTCGCGCACCTCAGGCGCAGGCGCCGCAGCGACTGGCTGGAGGGCACCGTCCTGGTCGACAGCTCGGTGCGGCGCAACGGCCGGTACGCGGACGGCCGGCTCGCGGAGACCACGCTGGTGGTCGACGCGGGGATGGCCGTGCGGCTGCTCACCCCGGACGGGTTCCGCTACCGGGCCGCCTCCGCGCCTGCCGACTCGCTGGTGGACGAGCTGCTCGGTGGTCGGTCCCCGGCGAACGGCCGCCGCCGGGAGGGCGCGGCCGGGCAGCGGGCCTCGTGGGACGCCGCCGGCGCGGCACAGGAGGCGGACACCGCGGAGCTGATGGCGCTGCTCGACGGGATCGACGCCGCGGCGCGGGCCCAGGACCCCCGGATCGTCCAGGTGTTGATCTTCTTCGACGTGGTCCGGCGCGGTGTGCGGATCGGCTCGCTGGACCAGGGCGTGGTGGAGGACCGCCGCGACCTCGTCTACCTCACCGTCAGGACCGTGGCGAA
This sequence comes from Kitasatospora sp. NPDC056138, assembly GCF_042264695.1. Taxonomy (NCBI): domain Bacteria; kingdom Bacillati; phylum Actinomycetota; class Actinomycetes; order Kitasatosporales; family Streptomycetaceae; genus Kitasatospora; species Kitasatospora sp. NPDC056138. The sequence continues at coordinate 86,367 of NZ_JBHJVK010000035.1, forward strand.
GACCGGCGACCGGATCGCGGCCGGGTTCTACACGCCAGGGATCGCCGGCGCACCGGGTCTGCTGGACGCGGCGGCCATCGGTCGGGAGTCGGCGGTCCGCGCGGTCCACTCGCTGGAGGGCCGCCCGGCTCCGGTCGGCGAGTTCCCGGTGGTGGTGGCCGGCGGGCGCGGCATCGTGCTGCTGCACGAGGCGTGCTGCCACCCCCTGGAGGGGGACGAGGTGCTGAAGGGATCGATCTACAGCGGGCGGGTCGGGGAGCGGATCGCCGCACCCGGCGTCACCATCGTCGACGACGCCGCGCTGCCCGACGCGGTCGGCTCCCACCGGTACGACGACGAGCGGGTGCCGGCTTCGGCCACCACCCTCGTCGAGGACGGCGTGCTCCGCTCGTTCCTCACCGACCGCGAGAGCGCGCTGCGGCTGGGTACCTCGCTCACCAGCAACGGCCGGTGCCACTCCTACCAGCAGCCGCCGATCCCCCGGATGACCAACACCTGCCTGGGCGCAGGCGCGCTGACACCGGAGGAGATCATCGCCGACACCCCGCGCGGCATCTACGCCGAGCACGTGGCGGGTGGCGAAGTGGTGGAAGCCACCGGGGAGTTCGTCTTCCGGGTCACCAACGGCTACTACATCGAGAACGGCCGGCTGACCGACCCGATCGCCGAGACCACCATCGCCGGCAACGGTGCCAAGGTGCTCACCGACATCGACGCCATCGGCAACGACGTCCAGCTCGGCGCCGCCAAGTGCGGGAAGTTCGGCCAGCTGATCCCGGTGGGAGTCAGCGGACCGACGCTCAGGGTCGCTTCGATGCTGGTGGGAGGAACGAGCTGATGTCCGAGGACACCTATCTGACGCAGGTGCTGGACTGCGCCGAGCGCCGGGGCGCGGTCGCCGAGGCCAGTCTGTCGATCGCGCACAGCAGCGAGCTCGTCGCGGTCAACGGCCGGGTGGACCGGTCCGGTGGCGGCCACAGTGCCACGGTCGCGCTGTGGACCTGGCGGGACGGCCACGAGGGGTACCTGGTGTGCACCCCGGACACCCCGCCGCAACTCGCCGTCGAGCAGGCGCTGGAGCTGGGCGAACGGCTCGCCCCCCGGGGGCCGCTGCCCGCCACGCCGGTGGCCGGGGGCACCGCCGCCGCCGTCGCCCCGGGTCTGGACCCGACCCCGGCCGAGGAGATGGCCGAGGCACTGCGGAAGCTGTCCGCCGAGCCGCACGAGCGCAGCGGTCTGCGGGCCGAACTGCGGGTGCAGACCCAGCACCGAGAGGTGCACCTGCGGCACAGCCGGGGCTTCGCCGGTTCCTACCAGGACAGCACGGCGGCCCTCCAGGTCCGGGTCGGAGCCCAGGGCAGCGGCGTGGGCTTCGGAGTGGACGAGCGCTTCGGCCGGTCCGTACCCCGGCTGCTGGACGGACCGGCCGCCGAGGCGATGCGGGAGGCCGAGGAGGAGGCGCTGGCGCACTCCGGCGCCGGCCTGCTGGAGGGTGCGCCGGCGACCGTCGTGCTGCACGGCCGGGTGGCGGCGGCGCTGCTGGGGCTGCTGGCCCCGACGCTGATGCTGGACTCCGTGCGCCAGCAGCGGTCCCGCTGGGCCGAGCGCACCGGCGAGCGGGTGGCCGCGCGCGGGCTCTCGATCACCGAGGACGTCACGCTCGACGACGCCCCGCTCTGGGCTCCGTTCGACGACGAGGGCACCTCGACCCGCTCGGTGCGGCTGGTCGACGACGGCGTCCTGGAAGGGTTCCTGAGCGACCGGCGCACCGCGATGGAGGCGGGTGCCGCCAGCACCGGGTCCGGCTGGCGCGGTCCGCGCGGGGAGATGCCCTCGGTCCGCGCGGGGTGCCTCGTCCTCGCCGGCGGGGACGCGCTGGCCACCCAGGTCGACCGGGGCGAGGACGCCGACGCGCTGTGGGTGACCCAGGCGCAGGGCATGCACATGGCGAACGAGGTGACCGGTGACTTCTCCTTCGGGGCCAGCGGCCTGCTGGTGGGGTCGTCCGGCCGGAGCCGGCCGGTCCGCGGGTTCACCGTGGCGGGGAACGTCCACCAACTGATGGACCAGGTCGAGGCCACCGGCCGACTGCTGCGCTTCAGCCGTGGCTGGGGCGGCTTCCTGGCCGCGCCCGACCTGCGCGTCCGGGGTCTGAGCCTCGGCGCCTGAGGGCCTGACGAACTACGGTGCCGGGCCCTGGCGTTGGACCGCCGGGGCCCGGCCTGTGGGTGTCGCGTACTCCGGAACGACCGAGATCACCGATGTGGCCGAGGTGAGGGCGGGTCGGGTGCGCGCCGCCCGGGTCGTCGGATGTGCCGTGCGGGAAGTGGAGGACCGGATCCGGGCCGTTGCCGTCGCACGGGACGTGGTCGCCGGCCGGATGTGAACTCCGTTCCGTCGGGCGGGAGATGAGTCGGTCTCGCAACGGAGGGCGGGCCCCGGTGTCCGAGGCCCGCTCCTCCGTTGCGGCCGGGTCCGACCTGACGGTGGCGTCCTGGTCAGCGGGCGCTGCCGAGGTTCCGGTCCGATTCGTCGCCGTCGAGCATCAGGGTGGTCTCCTCGACGCGGTTGAAGCGCCCGTCGGGCGCGAACTCGCCGAAGAGGTAGACCTCCATGCGCACGGCGGAGCCGTCGGTCTTGGTGATGTCGACGGTGTGCCGGTCGGCGTACCGGTTGCCGTCGGTGAGCTCGTCGTGGACCTCGACCGAACCGCCGGCCACGACCGTGCGCAGGTGGGCGATGTGGGTCAGGAACTCCTGGCGGTCGTCCCAGCGGCCGTCGGTGCGCTGGCGGTAGTCGGGGGCGAAGTGCCGGTCGGCGGCCTCGTGCAGGTCGAGCCCGGGGGTGAAGAGGAGGTCGTTCAGAGCGGTGGCGATGTCGGTGTGGCCCATGGCGGGTCCCTTCGTCGTAACGTTCGGAAAGTGCGTGCGCTGCGCACGCATTACGAACGGTACCGCATCAGCGTGCGCTGCGCACGCTAATCTGGAGTCATGCAGAACGACGTGGGACAAGAGATCGCCGACGCACTGGGGTTCCTGCTCAAGCGCAGCACGCGCGCGCACCTCTACCAGGGCCTGACCGACGGACTCGGCGAGGCGGTGGACGACCTGACCTACCCGGTGCTGAGCGGCCTGGCCAGGACCGGGCCGTGCAGCGCGGCCGAGTTGGCGCCCGAGGTCGGGCTGGACAGGTCCGGTGTGACCCGGCGCGCGTCCCGGCTGGAAGCGGCCGGGCTGGTCCGGCGGGAACCCGACCCGGCCGACCGGCGAGCCGCCCTGCTGATCCTCACCGCCGACGGCGAGCGGGTGGTGGCGGCGAGCCGGCGACGCCTGGCGGCGCACATCGAAGCGTCCCTGAGCTCCTGGCCGCCCGCCGAGGCACGGGCCTTCGCCGACCAGCTGCGCCGGTTCGTCACCGACGGGCCCTTCACGCCGCAGCGCGACCCCGGGACGCCCCCCGGCCACTGAGCACCCGAGCCCGGGATCAGCCCCCCGGGCTCCCCACCCCGGTCGTAGGACCCCCGACACCCCGCCCCGGCCGGCCTCCCGGCCCGCAACTCCGATGCCCGCCGGGCCACGCCGGTGCGCTGGTTGTCCGGGGGGGTGGTGTGGGTTGGTTGTGGGGGTTAGTCGGGGGTGTTGGTCTGGGGTGGGGGGAGGAGTTGTTCGGCCCAGATGATTTTGCCGTCGGGGGTGTAGCGGGTGCCCCAGTGTTCGGCGAGTTGGGCGACGAGGAAGAGGCCGCGGCCGCCTTCGTCTTCGGCGGCGGCGTAGCGCATGTGGGGGGAGGTGCTGCTGGTGTCGGAGACTTCGCAGATGAGGGTGCGGTCGAGGAGGAGGCGGACGCGGATGGGGGCGGTGGCGTAGCGGATGGCGTTGGTGATGAGTTCGCTGAGGATGAGTTCGGTGGTGAAGGTGGTTTCTTCGAGGCCCCAGTGGGTGAGTTGGCG
>NZ_JBHJVK010000036.1:0-90129 GCF_042264695.1 Kitasatospora sp. NPDC056138
AAAGCCCCCGTAGCGCTTTGCGCTCGGGGGCTTTGTGCTGATCAGCACTGGTGGCCAGGGCCGGGGTCGAACCGGCGACCTTCCGCTTTTCAGGCGGACGCTCGTACCAACTGAGCTACCTGGCCGTACTACACCGTCTCTTGCGAGACGAGCGATCCCGACGGGACTTGAACCCGCGACCTCCACCTTGACAGGGTGGCGAGCTAACCAACTGCTCCACGGGACCATGCACGGTATTTCTCCGCGCAGGCCTTGCGGCACTGACTTTACTACGGGTACTGCGTGCCCCCAACGGGATTCGAACCCGTGCTACCGCCTTGAAAGGGCGGCGTCCTGGGCCACTAGACGATGAGGGCTTGCGGCCCTTCCGGCTGTTATCCAGCGTTCGGGGACGTCGAGAAGCATATGGGATGCCGGGCGCGAACACCAAAACGGTTTCCGTCCGGGCGAGGCGGGCCCCTCCGAACGGGGGTGGGGTCAGGACCAGCCGAGCTCGTGCAGCTCGTGGTCGTCGAAGCCGAAGTGGTGGGCCACTTCGTGGATCACCGTGGTGCGGACCTCCTCGACCACCTGCTCGCGGGTCTCGCAGTGCCGCAGGGTCGGGCCCAGGTAGATCAGGATCCGGTCCGGCAGCACGCCCGCGTACCACTCGCCGCGCTCGGTGAGCGGGGTGCCCTCGTACAGCCCGAGCAGCTCGGGGTCGGCCGGGTCCGGTTCGTCCTCGACGAAGACGGCGACGTTGTCCATCATCGCCGCGAGCTGCGGGGGAATCTGGTCCAGGGCATCGGCGACCAACGTCTCGAACTCGTCCCGGGTCATGTCCACCGCCCCATTGTCGGGTGACGGGTGACGCGTTGCCAGATGATCGGCGGCGGTTTTCGACGGCCCGTCGCCCGGAGGCCGGGCCGGGGCGGTGGCGGTGCCGGCGCGGTGGCCGTGTCGGGCGCCGGTGCCGGGGCGGCGATCCGCCGGTGATTGACTGAAGTGTGCGTGCGGAACGGATCGGACAGGAGCGGCGGCCCGAGGCGGCTGCGGCGGTGCGACGGGCCCGGCCGTCGGTCCTCAAGGGGCAGGGCCCGACGGTGGCCGTGGTCGCGCTGGGCGGGATGCTCGGTGCCGCGCTGCGGTACGGCGCCGCCCTGCTGTGGCCCACCGCGCCGACCGCCTTCCCGTGGACCACCCTGGTGGTGAACGTCGTCGGCTGTGCGGTGATCGGTGCCTTCCTGGTGCAGATCACCGAGGGGCGGACGCCGCACCCGTTGCTGCGCCCGTTCTTCGGCACCGGCGTCCTGGGCGGGTTCACCACCTTCTCGACGTACGCCGTGGACGTGCAGCGCCTGGTCGGCCACGGACAGCCGGGACGCGGCGTGGCGTACCTGGCGGCGACCCTGCTAGCCGCGCTGACGGCGGTCTGGACCGCGTCGGTACTGACCCGGCGGCTGCGGGCGGTGTGGCAGGCCCGGGTACAGGCCCGCGTGGAGTCGCGGGCCGAGTCGCGGACGGCGGCGCCGGGAGCGGTGAGCCCCGCGCCCCGGGCGGACTCGGGCGAGCGGAGTGCGGAAGATCGGGGTGCGGAATGAGCAGGTCGGCGGGTAACGCGCTGCGACTGACGGTGTACGTCGGGGAGAGCGACTCCTGGCACCACCGGCCGCTCTACAGCGAGATCGTGCACCGGGCCCACGCCGCCGGGCTGGCCGGGGCCAGCGTCTTCCGGGGCGTCGAGGGCTTCGGGGCGTCCTCGCTCGTCCACACCGCACGGCTGCTGTCGCTCGGCGAGGACCTGCCGGTGGCGGTGGTGATCGTGGACGCCGCGGAGCGGGTCCGGGCCTTCCTGCCCGAACTCGACGGACTGGTCGGGGACGGGCTGGTGACCCTCGACGAGTGCGAGGTGGTCCGCCCCGGGCCCCGGGCCGGAGGCGCCCCCGCAGCCGGGAACGGCCGGGGCACGGAGGGGGCGAAGTGAGCTCCACCGGGTTGGTGAACTGGCTGCTGGTGCTCGCGGGGGCGGCGGTCGGCGCGCCGCTGCGCTATCTGACGGACCGTGCGGTGCAGGCCAGGCATGACACGGTCTTCCCCTGGGGCACCTTCACGGTCAACGTGGGCGGCTGTCTGGTGCTGGGGCTGGTCACGGGGGCGGTGACCGCCGGCGCCGTCGGGTCACCCGTCCAGTTGCTGCTCGGCACGGGCCTGTGCGGGGCGCTGACCACGTACTCGACCTTCTCGTACGAGACGTTCCGGCTGGCCGAGAGCGGGGCCCGGCTGTTCGCGGCGGCGAACGTCGTGGGGAGCCTGCTGGCGGGCCTGGGGGCGGTGTGGGCGGGCTCGGCGGGGGCCGACGCGTTCTGGGGCTGAGCCGGCCGTCCCGGGGGCGCTGAGGGGGGCCTGGCGGCGCGGAGGGGGCCTGGCGGCGGTGAGGGGCGTGAGCGCTCGCGCGGAGCGGTGGGCGAAGGCGAGGGGCCGGTCGGGGCGGCGGCGGGCCGGGGTGGCGATTCGCCAGGGGTCGGCGAGGTGCGGCGGGGTGCCGGGCCGAAGGCGGGTGCCTTCCGTCTCGCGCGGATCCCCGCGCCCCTGGCGGGGGTGAGCGCTGGTGCGGAGCGGGAGGCGGAGTGCGCCCCCGGGCGCCGGCGCTCGTGCGGATCGGGTCGCTGACCGTGTCCGGTGGGCCGCGCGCGCGTTGGGCACCGGAAGCGGCCGTCCGTGCGGAGCGTGTGCGCGGCGAGCCGGAGCGTGCGCGGGAGGCCGTTCTCGGCCGACCCGGGCGGGGCGGGCAGGAGAGGTGGCTCGGTGATGGCAGGGCGTACGACTCGGCAGGCACGGACGGCGGGGGCGGCGCGGACGGCACAGGTGCGCCAGAAGCCTGCGGCACCTGCACCGGAGCCCGTGGGACGGTCCGGGGCGGGGCCCGTGGTCCGGGTGGTCGCCGCGCGCGCCGGGCGCCGGACCCGGGGGAGTGCGCGGGCGCGCGTGGCCGGCGGGGTGGTGCTGGCCCTGGCCGGGATGGGGATGGCCGGGTGCATGTCGGTCGGGGCGGGCGCCTCGGAGCAGCCGGGCACCCAGCCGGTCGGGCAGACCGGCGTGGTCGGGAAGTCCGGCGCCAGCGTCGTGCCGGGCAAGGCCGGGAGCGTGCAGCGGCTGGAGCGCCCCGGTGGCGGCGGTGGGGGCCCGGAGGCGGCGGCTGCCGTGGCCGTTGCGGCCTCGCCGGGCGCCACGGCGCCCGGGGCCACCGCGCCGCCCCCGGCGGGCCAGCCGGCGCCGCCGCCCGGCGGGCAGGCCGGCGGGGTTCCGAGCGACAGTCCGGACACCCACCCGGCGGGTTCGCCGAAGCCTCCGGGCGGCACCACCACGGGCCCCTCCGCGTCCTCGGGCGGTTCGCCCAGCAGCGCCCCGAGCGCACCTCCCCCGTCGCCCACCACGACCCCGGATCCCGCGCCGAGCAGCAGCGGAACAGTGGCCCCGACCGGCGAACCCACCGGCCATTAGCGCTGTGGCCAGCGCATTTGCCTAGGATCCGGAGGTTCCTCTATGGTGGTAGATCGTTCGTTTGATCCATTTGACTGGCGCCCTGTTCCGATCTGGCGCCCTTGGCGCGTTCCGGCGATCCGTGGCTGACCGCATAGAGGCGGTTGTGAACAGAACCCCGGACTTAGGCGCGTGCCACTTCCGGAAGGTTTTGAATGTCTCTCGTTGACGACGACCGCTTCGCCATGCCCGCGAACGGTTCGGACGCCGATGTCCCCGCCACCACCGACTCCGCCGAGATCGCCGAGGCCGTCGAGGCCGTCGAGGCCCCCGAGACCGTCGACGCGGTCGAGGCCGCCGCCGACAGCGAGCCCGCCGAGCCGGCCGAGCCCACCATCACCTTCGGCGACCTGGGCCTGCACGACGACGTCGTGCGCGCCCTCGCCAAGCGCGGTGTCACCACCCCGTTCCCGATCCAGGCCGCGACCATCCCGGACGCGCTGGCCGGCAAGGACGTCCTGGGCCGTGGCCGCACCGGCTCCGGCAAGACCCTGAGCTTCGGTCTCCCGCTGCTCACCCGCCTCGCCGACGGCGAGCGCACCAAGCCCAAGCACCCGCGCGGCCTGATCCTGGTCCCGACCCGCGAGCTGGCCATGCAGGTCGCCGACGCCCTGGAGCCGTTCGGTTCGGTGCTCGGCCTCAAGCTCAAGGTCGTCTGCGGCGGCACCTCGATGTCCAACCAGATCTACGCGCTGGAGCGCGGTGTCGACGTCCTGGTCGCCACCCCGGGCCGCCTGCGTGACCTGATCAACCGTGGCAGCGCCAAGCTGGCCGACGTCCAGGTCGCCGTGCTCGACGAGGCCGACCAGATGGCCGACATGGGCTTCCTGCCGGAGGTCACCGAGATCCTCGACCAGGTTCCGTCGGGCGGCCAGCGCCTGCTGTTCTCCGCCACCCTGGAGAACGAGATCGACACCCTGGTCAAGCGCTACCTGAACAACCCGGTCACCCACGAGGTCGACCCGTCGGCCGGTGCGGTCACCACCATGACCCACCACATCCTCGTGGTGAAGCCCAAGGACAAGGCGCCGATCACCAACGCGATCGCCGCCCGCAAGGGCCGCACGATCATCTTCGTCCGCACCCAGATGGGCGCCGACCGCGTCGCCGAGCAGCTCATCGAGGCCGGCGTGAAGGCCGACGCGCTGCACGGCGGCATGACCCAGGGCGCCCGTACCCGGGTCCTCGGCGACTTCAAGGACGGCTACGTCAACGTCGTCGTCGCCACCGACGTCGCCGCCCGTGGCATCCACGTGGACGGCATCGACCTGGTCCTGAACGTGGACCCGGCCGGTGACCACAAGGACTACCTGCACCGCTCGGGCCGCACCGCCCGCGCCGGCCGCTCCGGCACCGTCGTCACCCTGGTGCTCCCGCACCAGCGCCGCAGCGTCTTCCGCCTGATGGAGGACGCCGGTGTCGACGCGGGCCGCCACATCCTGGACCACGCCTTCGACCCCGAGGTCGCCCGGATCACCGGCGCCCGCTCGCTGATCGAGGTCCAGGCCGAGTCCGCCTCGGGCATCGCCGGTGCGGCCGAGCGCGAGGTCGCCGAGATGACCCGCCAGCTGGAGCGCGCGCAGCGCCGCGCCGGCGAGCTGCGCGAGGAGGCCGACCGCCTGGCCGCGCGTGCCGCGCGCGAGCGGGCCGAGCTGGGCATCGAGGACGAGGTCGAGGCCGCTGCCGAGGAGGGCGCCGAGTCGGCTGCCGTCTCCACCGAGGCCGCCGCCGTCGTGACCGAGACCGCCGCTCCGGCGGCCGAGGCCGGCCGTGCGCCGTCGTACCGCGAGGCGCGCTCCGAGCGCACCTCCTCGTACGGTGACCGTGACCGCAACCGTGACGACCGCGGCTTCAGCCGGGACCGTGACCGGGAGCGTCCGGCCTTCGGCCGTGACCGCAGCCGTGACGACCGCGGTGGCCGTTCCTTCGGTGACCGTGACAACCGTTCGGGCGGCTTCAACCGTGACGACCGCGGTGGCCGTTCCTTCGGTGACCGTGACAACCGTTCGGGTGGCTTCGCCGGCCGCGACCGTGACGACCGCGGTGGCCGTTCCTTCGGTGACCGTGACAACCGTTCGGGTGGCTTCAACCGTGACGACCGCGGCGGCCGTTCCTTCGGTGACCGTGACAACCGTTCGGGTGGCTTCGCCGGCCGCGACCGTGACGACCGCGGAGGCCGTTCCTTCGGCGACCGTGACCGCAGCCGTGACGACCGCGGTGGCCGTTCCTTCGGTGACCGTGACAACCGTTCGGGTGGCTTCGCCGGCCGCGACCGTGACGACCGGGGTGCCCGTTCCTTCGGCGACCGTCCGGCCCGTTCGTTCGGCGACCGTCCGGCCTTCGGTGACCGCAACCGTGACGACCGCGGTGGCAACACCCGTCCGTTCGCCCGTCGCGACGACCACCGCTCCGGTGGCCGTCCGCAGGGTGGCTTCAACCGCGACGACCGTGGCGGCCGTTCCTTCGGCGACCGCGACTCGCGCGGCGGCAGCTTCAACGGCGGCGACCGCAAGCCGCGTTGGAAGAACTGACGCTTCGCAGTGACCGCTGGTCGGGCCCGCTCCACTTCGGTGGGGCGGGCCCGTCCGCGTTGGGGCGGAAACCCCCTGGTGGGGCGGCACTCGGCTGACGTACCGTCACCGGTATGAGCAGTCGATTGCACCAGGTCGCGACAGTCAACGAGGAGATCGCGGAGCGCGGCAGCTACCGGGCCGACCGCACCGGGGCGGTGGTCGAGATCGGCGGGTCACTGGCCGCCGCACGGGCCGGGACGGTCTCCTACGCGCCCGAGGACGCCGTCGGCGTGGCCGAGGCGTCCCGTGGGCCGTTCGCCGGGACGCCGGAGGTCACCGCCGAGGGAAGCATGCAGGCGGCCCGTCGCCTGGTGGAGGACGGCGGCGAGCACGTCGGCGTGCTCAACTTCGCCTCCGCGCGGAACCCCGGCGGCGGCTACCTGCGGGGCGCCCGCGCGCAGGAGGAGGACCTCTGCCGCAGTGCGCTGCTGTACCACTGCCTGCTCGCCGCGCCCGACTACTACGAGGCGCACCGGGCCTCCCCGGACCTGCGCTACAGCCACCGGGTGATCTTCTCCCCCCGGGTTCCGGTGATCCGGCAGGGGGACGGAGCCCTGTCGGCGCAGCCGTACCCGGTCTCCTTCCTCACCTCGCCGGCGCCCAACGCGGGTCAGCTGGCCCTGCGTTCGGGCGGTGCACCGGTGGGCGTGCAGAAGGTGCTGGCCGAGCGGGCCGAGCGGGTGCTCGCGGTGGCGGCGCACCACGGTGTGCGCGAGCTGGTGCTGGGGGCATGGGGCTGCGGGGTCTTCCGCAACGACCCGGCGGAGGTCGCGGCGGCCTTCGAGCACGCCCTGGGGGTGTACGGCGCGGCGTTCACCCGGGTGGTCTTCGCGGTCTGGGACCGGTCGCCGGTGTCCGCGAACCGTGCGGCCTTCGAGCGGCGCTTCGCCGCTTCGTAACGGCGGTTGCTCGGGCGCGGTTGCTCGGATGCCGTGGTGCGGGGGTGGTGGCTCGGACGCGGTTGTTCGGATGCGGGTGCTCGGCAGCGGGGCGATCCGTCAGGGGCGGGTGGCTGCTACCGGGCCGGCCGGGTGGGGCGGTTGTGCCCCGGACGCCGGTGGTGGGCGGTGCGGCCTGCCTCCGGAGCGCTCCGCCTCGGTCCGGGCCGGGCGCTCCTGGAGGCCTCAAGGCCCCCGGGATCAGCGCCGGGTGGCGACGACGGAGGCCGCTGCGACGACGCCGGTGACCGCGAGGACCGAGGGCCAGGCGCCGATCTTCTTCGAGAGCGGGTGGGAGCCGCCGAAGGCGGCCACGTAGAGGCCGGTCAGTGCGGCGGCGGTGCCGGTGCCGGCCTGCCGCTGCCACTGGTACGCGGAGGCGGCGCCCGCCGCGGCGAGGACCACTCCGCCCAGCTCGCGCCGGCCGCTCCAACGCGCGGTGCCGTAACCGCCGATGAGACCGGCCGCCGCCACCGCTGCCGTCGGGATCTTCGCCATCGTCCAACTCCTCCGCTGCTCTGTCCTGGGGTTTCCACCGACCCTAACGCGCGTCCTTCGCGGGGAGTGCCGGGTCGTCGGCGGTTCGGGTGGGGCCGGTGCTGCCGAGCGGCGCTCAGTGCTTGAAGACCTCGCGGTCGTGCCAGTGCAGGAAGTCGGGCCTCACGGGAGTGAGGTGGCAGTGGGAGCGGGGTGGCAGGGGGAGCCGGGCGTCAGCGGGTCAGTGCGGTTCGCAGGGCGGTGAGTTCGGCGGCCGTGACGCCGTGGGTGTCGAGGAAGGACTCGATGGTGCCGTGCAGGGTGCGGAGCCGGTGCAGGGCCTCGGCCAGCAAGTCGGCGGTGACGGGCCGGGAGAGGCGCTCGGCCCCGGTCTCGTCGATGTACGGGGTGGGGCCGTCGAGGAGGCCGAGGCCCGCGTTGGAGTGGAGGAAGTCGGCGGTGATGTCGGACTCGGCGGCACCGAGCAGGTGCTGCAGGACCGCGATGGTGAGGCCGGTGCGGTCCTTGCCGACCGCGCAGTGGACCAGGGTCGGGAGCCCGCCGGGAGCAGCCAGGTGCCGGATGGTGGCGGCGATCGAGGGCCCGGAGCTCTCGGCCATGAAGCGGTACAGCGCGGCCTGGTCGTCCGGCCAGGGCTGCCCCTGCGGGGTGCGCTCCGGGAGGGTCGGGAGGTGGCGGGTGGCGAGGTCGAGGCCGTGCAGCCGGTCCGGCCAGTGGGTCAGCTCGTGGTCGCCGCGCAGGTCGATCACGGAGCGGACGCCCAGGGCCTTGAGGCGCTGGGCGCCTTCCGGGGTCAGTTCGTTGAGCGATCCGGAACGGTAGAGCAGACCTGGACGGATCGGGCCGACGGCCGCGTCGCGGAGGTTCCGGACGCCGGGGATGTCGAGGAGGGGGGACGCAGCGTCGGAGTGACGGAGGCTCATGTCCGCAACGGTAGCCCGCCGGACCGTCCGGGCGGGGGCGTTCCAGGTGAACGGTCGGGTGGCCGGCCGTGCCCCGGTGGAGGTGCGGCCGGCCACGCCGGGGCGGCTAGCGTCCGCCGGAGATGTCGAGGAAGGTGCCGGTGGCGTACGAGGCGGCGGGGGAGAGCAGCCAGAGGATGGCCTCGGCGACCTCCTCGGGCTGTCCGCCGCGTTCCATCGGCAGGTTGGGCGCGACCCGGTCCACCCGGCCCGGTTCGCCGCCCAGCGCGTGGATGCCGGTGTGGATCACTCCGGGGCGTACGCAGTTGACGCGGATGCCCTCACGGGCGACCTCCAGCGCCAGGCCACGGGTCATGCTGTCCAGCGCACCCTTGGAGGCGGCGTAGTCCACGTACTCGTTCGGCGCGCCGAGCCGGGCGGCGGTGGAGGAGACGTTGACGATCGCGCCGCCCGTGCCGCCGTGCCGGGTGGACATCCGGCGGACGGCCGCGCCCGCGCACAGGAACGGCCCGGTGATGTTGGCGGACCAGATCCTGGCCAGCCGGTCCTCGTCCAACTCGTCCAGGCGGCAGTGCTTTTCGAGCGTGCCCGCGTTGTTGACCAGGGCGGTCAGTGGTCCGAGCTCGTCGTCCACGGTGCGGAACAGCCGTTCCACCTCGGCGCTCCGGCTGACGTCCGCCCGGACCGCGACCGCGGTGCCGCCGGCCGAGCGGATCTCCGCCACCACGGCGGCCGCGGCGGCTTCGTCCGCACGGTAGTTGACGCACACGCGGTACCCGCGGGCGGCCGCGAGCCGGGAGGTGGCGGCGCCGATCCCGCGGCTGCCGCCGGTGACCAGAACGACCTCGGACATGGCGGCCTCCGACACGGGCTGGGTGGACTGCTCGGGTCACCGTAGCCCACATGCCGGAATTCGATGAGCACGGGCCGGAGTCCGGCCATCATGACGCCATGAATCCCGGACCGATCGGGCTGTCGCCCGCCTCAGCCGACCTCGCCGACTACCTGGCCGCCGACGACGTGATCGACCACAGACACCCGGAGATCCGGGTCCTCGCCGACCGGCTGTGCGGTGACAGCCGACAGGCCGGGGCGCGCGCCGCGTTCGAGTACGTACGGGACGAGGTGGCGCACTCCGGGGACGTCGGCGAGTGGAGTGCCGCGTACCGGGCGTCCGACGTGCTCGCGAGCCGCAATGCGATCTGTCACGGCAAGGCACACCTGCTCACCGCGCTGCTGCGGGCCCAGGGCACCGCCGCCGGCCTGTGCTACCAGCGGCTCGGGGTGCTGCACGGGCTGGTCGCCGTGCACTGGCCCGCGACGGGCGGATGGGTGCGGCTCGACCCGCGCGGCAACAAGCCGGGTGCGGACGCCCGGTTCGCCGCCGAACCCGGTGCGGAGCGGCTGGCCTGGGTGCCGGATCCGGCGGCGGGCGAGTTCGACTACCCGACGGTGTACCCGAGTACGCCACCGGTCCTGCGCCGGGCGCTCGCCCGGGCCAGGCCGGGCGAGCAGGGGTTCGGTCACCTGCCGTCGGAGCTGTAGGTGCGCCGCGGCCCGGCTCGGCCGGTCCTCGGCTAGCCCGCTGCGGCGGCGGACCGGATCGCGGCGATCTTCGGGGCGCGGCTCTTCGGCGAGTCCAGGCTGAACCCCCTGGCGTCGCCCAGCTGTTCGCGGACGAAGGCCTCGGTGCGGGCGATGGTGTCGCGCAGCTCGGCGTCGGCCGGCACGAACAACTGGTGCACGATCTCGCGCTGTTCGGTGTCGTACTCCCAGAAACCGATGATCCGGCCGCGGTCCACCACGATGTGCGTCTGCGGGCCGGCCTCGCTGCCGAAGCTGCGGCCGGCCTTGGCGCCGGGCACCGGGCGGTCGGCGTCGGCCGGGTCGATCAGGCGGGGCAGCGCCCGGTGTAGCAGGTGCAGGCCGTCGATTCCGGCGAGCAGTGCGTAGCCGGGTGCGGCCGGAACGGTGAACTCGGCGAACTCGTCGGCGAGTTCCCGGTCGATCAGAAGGTCGGTGCCGGGGACCGTGCTCAGGTCGAGGGCGGCGACGGCCTGCTTGGCGGTGGCCGCCGGAAAGCCGGAGAACCAGCGGAAGTTCTTGAGCGAGGCGGGGCCCGCCCAGGAGAAGTACCGCCGGGCCAGCTCGGTGGCGGATCCCCGGACCGGCTGGTCCCACGCGACGTAGCCGTAACGCTGCTGGTCCAGACGGCCGTTGACCGGGACCCGGCGGATCAGGCCGCGGGCCTGCATCAGTCCGAGGGCCAGCGGGAGGGTGGTGGACAGCCCGCGCTTCTTCCCCGCCTCGCCGAGGCTGCGGACGGCGTCCCCGGTGCCCTCCCGGATCGCGGCCGGGTTCAACGGCTCCGATCCGGCGAGGACTCGGGAGATCCGCAGGCAGAGCTTCTCGATCTCGTCCCGGCGGACGCCCAGGTGCCGCTCCGCCGTGGCGAGTTCGCCCTCCGGCGCGGCGGCGCCGACGGCCAGGCCGAGTGCGTAGTCGGCGGCCGGGAGGACGTAGGTGCAGCCGCGGGCGGCCGGGAGTTCGTGCACCTGCAGGTCGGCGACGGCCGCGTCGACGGTCTCCCGGTCGAGACCGGCGCGGGCGAACAGCCCGAGGTACGGGGCCGCGCCACCGACCGAGCGGGCCCATCCGGTGGCGGTCAGCACCTCGGCCGGGGAGGCGCCCCGGTGCGCGCCGTCCAGCCACTGCCGATGCGCCCACCAGGCACGGAGTCTGGCCGCCGGGATCTCGCTGTTCGCCATGCGGTCCAGTATCGGCGCGCGGTGCCCCGGGCGGGGCGGCGACGTGCCGGGCGGGTGCCGCGCTGGGCAGGCGCCGCGGGCGCGCTGGGCAGGCGCCGTGCCGGGCGGGCAGCGGACAGGAGTGCGCGCGGCTGTTCGGGGCATCGGGAATTCGTTCGCGCGTGGCTCGCCCGTCGGGGGAGACTGCCGACGGCGCGCCGGTCCGCCCGGTCCGTGCCCGGTCCCTGGTCCCCGGTTCGCCGCCGACCGTCCACAGCCCACTGTTCACCGCGTGCACCACCGCGCGCACCACACACCGCCTCGCCGAGGGAGCGACGTACTCATGCACCTACTGCTCTCCGGCATCGTCGGCTCCACCGCCTACGGCCTCGCGCACGCCGGCTCCGACCTCGACCGGCTCGGCCTGTTCGCCGCGCCCACCGAGCAGTTCCACGGGCTGCACCGGCCGGTGGAGTCGCACGTCACCACCGCCCCCGACACCACCCTGCACGAGGCGGCCAAGTGGTGCCGGCTCGCCCTCAACGGCAACCCGACCGCCTCCGAACTGGTCTGGCTGCCCGCCGAGCTGTACGAGGTGCGCACGCCGCTCGGCGAGGAGCTGATCGCAATCCGGCGCTCCTTCCTCGGTGAGCGCGCGGTGCGGAACGCCTATCTCGGGTACGCCACCCAGCAGTTCAGGAAACTGAGCAGCCGGGACAGCTCCGACGAGACGTCCCGGCGGCGGGCCGCCAAGCACGCCAGGCACCTGGTCCGCCTGGTCGGGCAGGGCCTGGCGCTGCACGAGACCGGCGAGCTGGGGATCCGGCTGGCCGACCCGGCCCAGGTCCGCGAACTCGGCGAGCGGTACGCGGACCGGCCGGACCTGGCGGTGGACCTGCTCGCCGACGCGGAGTCCCGTTTCCGCCGACCGGGTGTCCTTCCGGCCGAGCCCGACGAGGCGCCCGTCGAGTCCTGGCTGCGCCGGGTCCGCGCGGCGCACCTGTCCACTCCGTCCTGACCAGCCCGAACGCCCCACCCGTCACACCTGCCCGCCCGGCCCCACCGGACACCCCGGCGCAACCCGGGCAATCCACTGGCCAACAGCCGGTGATCTCCGGGTAGGATCGCCCTGGCAGGTGCCCTACCACCACGGTGGAGCGCCGGTCGGCGGGCCGCTAGCTCAATTGGCAGAGCTGCGGACTTTTAATCCGTAGGTTCAGGGTTCGAGCCCCTGGCGGCCCACTCGGAATGCGGCGGTCACACCGCCTCTGAACTGCAACGCGGCACCCCGGCTCATGCGAGCAGCCGGGGTGCTGCTGCTTTCTCGGACTCCGACGAGTCCGCTGCTACCGCACTCCGCGCCGGTTCTCGAGCTCGCTCGAACTCTCCGCGTGGGCACGGGCCCATGGCCTGAGGCGTTGGGCCTGGGGGTCGTAACAGCACGAGGCCGCCGCCCATGGGGGAGAGCAAGGCGGCCAGGGCGCTTCCGACCTGCAACGCAGCACCCCGGCCGGGGTGTTCGTGCGTGTGGGGGTACCGGCCGTCCCTGCCGAGGGGGTGCCGGTGCGGCCTTGTATGGTGCCCTGATGTCGTCCGTTGGGTACGGGAGTGATCGCCGCGTCGAGGTGGAGGCGTTGCGCGGGTTTCTGTGGGCGGACCCGGCGCGGTGGCCGGAGTTGGCGCCGCAGGTGGTGGAGCGGGTGGGCGCCGATCGGCTGCGGCGGATCGTGGCCGCCACCCGGGAGCGGGTGGGCGGGTTCCGGGAGGTCTCCGACAGCCGTGCGGGGCTGGTGGTGGCCGGGCCGGGCGGCCGGGCCCTCGCCTGGGTGCAGGTGGACCGGGACGGACTGCTCACCGGTCTGCTGATCTCCCCGGCGCCGCAGGGCCGTGCGGAGCCTCCGGTGGCGGTGCAGCGCCTCCTGGTCCGGGCGTTCCACTGGCTGCTGATCGGCTACTGGGCCTTCTGCTGCTGGACTTCGACGGACGTCACCGGGTGGGCCGGCGCGCTGCTCGGTCTCGCGTTCGGGTGCGTCCTGTTCGAGGGCTACGGCGCTGTGGGCACCGAGCCCTGGTGGAGCCGTCGGCCGCTCGAGGCGGTGGCGTTGGCGGCCCTCGGCTCGGCCTGGCGGCTTCCCGGGCTGCCGCCGGGCGGCGACCGGGTGCCGCTCGTGGTCGGGGCGGTGCTGGCGGGTGTGAGCACCGGAGTGCTGATCCGGGCCCGCCGGCACAGCTGGGGGACCGGCCCGGAGGTGCCGCTGGCCCGGTTCCCGATGCGGGGCAGCTGGTACGTCTGCCAGGGCGGGGGCCGGTACCTGAACCACCACGTCGATGTGCCCGAGCAGCGTGGAGCCGTCGACCTGCTCCAGGTGGGCCGCAGCGGGTCGTACCGGGGCGACCCCCGGGAGCTCACGTCCTACCACGCTTACGGGGCCGAGGTGTTCGCGCCCTGCGACGGGTGGGTGGTGGCGGCGGTCGACGGGCTGGCGGACCAGGTCCCCGGCGTGATCCGGTACGGCCCGCTGTACGGCAACCACGTCTTCATCGACACCGGAACGGAGCTCGTCAAGCTCGCCCACCTGTTGCCCGGCAGCGTGGCGGTGACGGTGGGTCAGGAGGTGGGCGCCGGGCAGCTGCTCGGCCGGATCGGGAACTCGGGCAACAGCAGCGAACCCCATCTGCACCTCCATGCCGAGCGTCAGGGCCGGGGCCTGGACCTGGTGTTCGCGGATGTCGGCGGCCGCCTGCACCGGGGCCGTACGGTCCGCGCCGGGCGGCCGCGATCGGGCGCGAGGTGGACGAGCTGAAGGCGAACGGCCTGGCCGGTGCTCCGGGGGAGGTGGCGGAGAAGATCGGCCGCCACCGGGAGGCCGGGACCCAGCGGATCTACTTCCAGATCCTCGACCTCGACGACCTGGACCACCTGGAGCTGGTCGCAGCCCGGGTCCGCCCGCAGGTCGGCTGAGCTGGGCCGGGGCACTCCGGCGGCCGGTGCGGTGGGCCGGCAACCGGGAACGGCCGCAACGGTGTGGCCGGTGCACCTCGTCCCGGCGGGGGCGGGTGGGCCAGGGTGAGGAGGGCAACAACAAGGTTGTCCAGACTCGAGGGGCGTGGCGTGAGCGAGAACGTTCTCACCTGGGGGACCCACCACCGTCGGGGCCGGGGGCAGTTCTTGCCCGGGTCGGCCGGCAGCACGGTCGAGCCGGTGGCCGACGACGTGGTCAGCGAGCTGTGCGCCGTGGTCTTCGCCGAGCTGCGCCGTACCGACCAGCGTCGGAAGGCGGTGCAGTACCTGCGGGGACTGCTGCTGGCGGAGGGCCGCAAGTCGATGCGCACTGTCTCGGCCGTCTCCGGCGGTCCCGGGGCCGAGCAGAACCTCCAGCACTTCATCAGCAACTCCACCTGGGACTGGCGGCCGATGCGCGCCGCGCTGGCCCGTTACCTGGAGCAGGCCCTGCCGCCGGCCGCCCTGGTGGTGCAGCCGATGTACATACCGAAGGCCGGGAGCCACTCGGCCGGTGTGGAACGGCAGTTCGTCCCGCAGCTGAACCAGACCGTGAACGGCCAGCAGGCGCTCGGGGTCTGGTTCGCCGGTCCCGACGGCAGCGCGCCGGTGAACTGGCGGCTGCTCCTGCCCCCGTCCTGGGCACAGGACGGGGACCGGCGGCGGCGCGCGGAGATCCCGGCCGGGGTCGGGAGCGAGCGGCCGCAGGACGCGGCGGTGTCCGCGGTCCTGGACACCATGGCGGGTTGGGGCCTGGCCGTCCGGCCGGTGGTGCTCGACGTGCGGTTGCAGGAGCTCCAGCCGGTGGTGGAGCGGTTCCGGGAGGCCGCGGTGCCGCTGCTGGCCAGGACCAGCGGGACCACCCGCTTCGAGGTCGCGGACCCGGCGCTGCCCGGCCACGGCCGGCCCCTCCCGGCGCAGCGGATCGTGCAGTCCGTCCGGGCGCTGCGGCGACCGGTCGAGTGGGCCGACCCCGAGGACGGCGGCCGCACGACGAGTTCGCTGCTGGTGTCCGTACCGGTCCGGCTGCCGGGGGACCGGCGGACGCTGCGGCTGCTCGGCGAGTGGCGCTACCAGCACTGCTCGTCCGTCCAGCTCTGGCTGACCGACCGGACCGACCTGGCGCCGGAGGCGCTGCTGCGGATGTCCAAGCTGGGGCGGCAGGTGGCGGCGGCCAGCGCGGGCGAGGGCAGCCGGGTGGGCCTGCGCGACTTCGAGGGCCGGTCCTACCCCGGCTGGCACCGGCACATGACCCTGGCGTCGGCGGCGCACGCGGCGGCGGTGCTCGGGGCGCAGAGCCGCTGCGAGTTGGCGCACCTGCCCAGGCTCTCGGCCTGACCCGAGCGGGCCCGACGGGAGAGGGCCCGAAGGGAGCGTGTCCGGGCCGGACCGGGCCTACTGGTTCCCCAGTGCCCGGCGGGTGCGGTGCAGGCGGAGGGCGAGCTGGATCTCCAGCGCCTGCGCGGGCTTCTGCCAGTCGGGGCCGAGGAGTTCGGCGATCCGTTCCAGACGGCGGGAGACCGTGTTGGGGTGGACGTGCAGGGCCTCGGCCGCGTAGGTGGGGCTGCCGCCGGAATCGAAGTACGCGTCCAGGGTGCGGGTGAGCTCGGTGAACCGCTGGCGGTCGTACTCCAGCACCGGCCCCAGGACGCCGGTGACGAACCCGCCGATGTCCTGGCTGTCGGAGAGCAGCACGCCGAGGAAGCCGAGGTCCTCGGTGGCGGCGCTGCCGCCGGTGCCGCCGAGGGCGGTGAGGGCCTCCAGGCAGCGCTGCGCCTCGCGGTGCAGCCGGGTGGAGGAGGCCGGGCCGCGGCCGGGACCGGCGGCGCCCGCCGTGACCGGGTGGCCGATCAGCGGCGCCAGTTCGTCGCAGACGGCCCGTGCGGTGCCGGCGGCGTCCGTACCGGGCAGCAGCAGGACCAGGCAGCCGTCGCGCACGCTCTTCAGGCCGCCGGTGCGTCCGGCGTAGGAGGAGGCCCAGATCACCGCGCGGCCGAGTGCGCCGCCCTCGGGCCGGGCGATCACCAGGATGTGCGGCTGGTCGAGGTCGAGGCCCAGCCGCTGCGCCCGGACCTGGAGCTGGGACTCGGGCCGGGGCGGTTCGGCCAGCAGGTCGTCCAGGAGTTCGTCGCGGACCGGCCCTTCGGCGATGGCGGCGCTGTGCAGCAGGACCAGTTGCAGGGAGACCGCCTGGGCGGCGAGCCGCAGCAGCCGGACGCCGTGCTCGTCCGGCGGCGTCCTCGGCCGGAGCAGCAGCAGGGCCAGGCTCTCGCTGCCCGCGACCGCTGGGGCGACCCAGGTGCCGTCGGCCAGTGCGAACGGGTCGAGGGAGGTGTGTGCGTCGAGGTAGGTCTCGATCAGGGTCCGCCGGTCGAGGTCCAGGGGGTCGCCCGCGGTGGCGAACTCCTCGCCGCAGGAGCCGGTGACGGCCAGGCTGCCGTCCAGGACCCGGGCGGCCTCGGCCGTCAGGGTGGGAAGATCACAGCCGGTGAGCACCAGTTCGATCAGCCGCCGGTGCGCGTCGGCGGCCCGGCGTACCGTGCTGAGGCCCGACCGGGCACGGGTGGAGTCCCTTGCCAGTTCGGCGACTTCGGCCTGGACCCGGGAGATCAGCCTGGTCCGGTCGAGGGCGCCGGCCGCGAGGTCGGTGAGCGAACTCATCAGTGACACTTCGTCAGGTCGCAGGTGCCTGATGCTCCGGGCGCCCGCGTACAGGGTGCCGAAAGCCTCGTTGCCGTGACGCAGCGGGACGGCCAGCAGGGTGCGCACGCCCTCGGTGCGGATCAGCCGGTCGAGCCGCTCGGTGTGCGGGAAGCGCTCGTCCGCCAGGTAGTCGGGGGTCCAGAACGGTGCCGAGGCGGCGTGGGCGAGCGCGCCGACTCCGGCGTTCCGCTCCACCTCGAACCCGGTGAGCAGGGTGCTGGAGTGGCCGTCCGCGGCGCGGACCGACTCCGTCCCGTCCGAGGGCTCGTGGATGCTGATGAAGGAGATGTCGAGGTTGAGCAGCAGCCGGGCGCGCCGGGCCACGACTTCGAGCAGGCCGTCCTGCTCGTGCGGCCCGGCGAGGTCGCGGGCGGAGTCCACCAGTGAGGAGAGCACGGCCTCGCGCTGCTGGTGGCGGTCGAGCAGTGAGTGCACCCGCAGGGCGAGTTGGCGGGCGCGGTCGAGCCGTTCCAGGGTCTCGGGGCTCGCCCCGCTGCGCCGGGCCGAGCGGATCAGTTCGTCCAGCTCGCCGGGCGGGGCCTGGGTGGCGAGCAGCTCCAGGACCGCAAGGGCGCCGTGCTGCGCCGGACTTGAGAACACCGTCCCCTCCGGATGGCCGAGAACCTTCGCTGTGCAAGGGGACGCTATGACTCGGCAATGACCAGGTCAACACGATTCGTGGACGGTCGGAGAAGGATGGTGTGCGACCACCACAGTAACGGAGCGTCAGCATGGTGGTTCGGCCACCGTGTCACCTGCGGCCGAGGTGACGGAGTATCCGGCAGGTGACACAGCGCCCCTGCCGGCCTTGAGGGATCCGCGGACCGGAACGCACGATCGGCGCGATCGGCACCACCGCGCCGTAACCGGCCGCACCGAACTGGAGGCACCGCCTTGCCCATCGATGTCGCGATTGTGGGCGGCGGGCCGGTCGGCACGCTGCTGGCCGGCGAACTGGCGCTGCACGGGGTGCGGACGCTGGTCCTGGAGAAGCTCCCGGCGCCCACCGACGAGTCCAAGGCGGGCACCCTGCACGCGCGGACGGCGCAGACCCTGCACCGGCGCGGTCTGCTGGACGCGGTGCAGCCCGGCCCGTACCCGGCCTCCCGGCGGCCGCAGCAGCGGGTGCCGTTCCACTTCGGCGGGATCTTCGGACTCGACCTGGCCCCCGTGGTGGACGAGCAGCCCGCGCTGATCGGCAGCCCGCAGGCGTACGCCGAGCAGGTGTTCACCCGTCGTGCCCTCGGACTGGGCGCCGAGGTCCGGCGCGGGGTCGAGGTGACCGGGGTCGAGGACCACGGTGACCGGGTCGCCCTCACGCTGCGCACCGCCGACGGCGGCACCGAGCGGCTGGAGGCCGGCTGGGTGGTCGGCTGCGACGGCGCGCGCAGCGTGGTCCGCAAGTCGGCCGGGATCGACTTCCTCGGGACGCCCGCCACCATGTCCTGCCTGATGGGCGAGGTGCGGCTGGCGCACCCGGAGGACGTTCCGGCGGGCTGGCAGCGCACCGAGCGCGGCTGGACCATCTTCTGGGTCAACCCGTACGGCCACAGCCGGGTCGGCACCTACGACTTCCGCGGCCCGCACCCCGACCGGCAGGCACCGGTCACCCTGGACGAGCTGCGCGGCGAGACCGAGCGGATCGTGGGGCGGGGCGTGCCGATGGACTCGCCGAGGTGGCTCAGCCGGTTCAGCGACGCCGCGCTGCAGGCCGAGCACTACCGCAAGGGGCGGGTCCTGCTGGCCGGTGACGCGGCGCACGTCCACTTCCCGGCGGGCGGGCAGGGGCTCAACACCGGTCTCCAGGACGCGGTCAACCTCGGCTGGAAGCTGGCCGGTGTGGTGGCCGGCTGGGCGCCCGACGGCCTGCTGGACAGCTACCACTCGGAGCGGCACCCGGTGGCGGCCGAGGTCCTGTACAACGTGCGCGCCCAGGTGGCGCTGATGAACCCGGACCCGCGGACCGACGCGCTGCGCGAACTCTTCGGCGAGCTGATGCAGATGCCCGAGGTCAACGACTACCTCGCGGGCATGGTCAGCGGCACCCGTACCGTCTACGACGTGGGCCTGCCGCAGGACCCGGTCGCCGGGCGGTTCGTGCCGGACCTGGCGCTGAAGGCCGCGCACGGGAGCGTGGGGAGCCTGGCGGAACTGCTGCACGGCGGGCGGGCGGTGTTGCTCGACCTGGCGGACCGGGCCGACCTGCGGGCGGTCGCCCGGGGCTGGGCGGACCGGGTGGACGTGGTGGGCGCGCGGCTCGGCGGCGAGGCGGCGACCGACGCGGTGCTGGTCAGGGCGGACGGGTACGCGGCGTGGAGCGCGCAGGGCTCGGACGACGACGCGGACCGGCTGCGGGAGGCGCTCAGCCGCTGGTTCGGCGAACCGCGCTGAGACTCCCGCGGTGCCCCTCGGGCGGCGCGGGTAACCGTGCGGGACGGAGCGGGGACTTCGTCCGGACCGCCCCGGAGGGCAGGTCGCACCCTGCCTCCCGGGGCGGGCCGGTGCTCTTCGTCCCGCCCGGCCCCGGGCCCTTCGGGGTGACCCCGCCGCTCCCGGACGGCCGGGACCGGCCTCAGTCGAGGGCGGCGAGGGTCTGGGCGGCGGCGGCCTGGAGCCGGCCGGCGTCGGGGGCGGCGCGCGCGATCACCCGGATGCCCTGGAGCATCACCAGCAGGAAGCGGGCGAGCGTCTGCGGGTCCCGGTCCTCGGGGAGTTCGCCCTGGGCGACGGCCCGCATCAGCGCGGAGGTCAGGGTGGTCTCCAGGACACCCCAGCTGAGTTCCACCTGGTGGGCGACCTTGGGGTCGCGCGGACTCAGCTCGACGGCGGCGTTGACCACCAGGCAGCCCAGTTGCGCGGGGTCGTGCAGCGCCTCGTCGACCCAGCTGTGCACCAGGGCGCGGACGGCGGGGAGGACCGGGCCCGGCTGGGACATCGCCCGGACGAACCCGGCCTCCCTGATCTCCAGATAGCGCTTCAGTGCCGCCAGGTACAGGTCGTGCTTGCTGCCGAACGTTCCGTACAGGCTGGCGCGGGCGATTCCGAGATGCTCCACGAGCTCCGCCATCGAGGTGGCCTCGTATCCGCGCTCCCAGAACAGGTCCATCGCCTGCGTGAGTACGGTGTCGGGATCGAAATCCTTGGTCCTCGCCATGTCACGACCGTAGCAGCATTCGAGACCGTTTGTTCCACTAGAAGCGGACCGGTTGCCCGCGCTACTTGCCCGGCAGCCGGACGGACTGGCCGTGGCGGAAGAAGTCCCGCGGGTCCCAGACCGCCTTGACCTGCTGGAGGCGGGGGTAGTTGGAGCCCCAGTAGAGCGTGGACCAGGGGACCTGGGAGGTGTTGCGGCCGGGGTCGCTCAGGTCGATGTCGGGGTAGTTGACGTAGCAGCCGTCGGTGGTGTCGTTCGGCACCGGCACGCCGCCGGTCTCCGCGTAGACGTCCTCGTAGAACTCCCGCAGCCAGCCGATGTTGCGCGCGTCGTCCTCCGGGGCGCTCCAGTAGGTCTGGTAGAGCAGCTTGAAGATCGAGTCCCGGTGCACCGAGGCGGTGTCCCCGGGGGCGAGGCTGTTGACCCTGCCGCCGTACGCGCTGAGCAGCAGCATCGCGCCCGGATTGGTGAAGTCGGTGCGGGTCAGGTGCCGGTAGATCTTGCGGAGTTGGCCGTCCGGGAAGCCCTTGCGCATGTACGCGGACTTCTGGTCGCCGCGCAGCGTCGGGTCGACCAGGATGTGGTTGGTCGTGCCCAGGTAGCGGGTGGCCTGGAGCCAGGGCAGCCGCTGCGGGGTGGCGTACTCGGGCATCGGGCCGTGCTCGCCCATCGGTGCCGTCGCCGCGCCGTGCGGAACGTCCACGCCCTCGGTGATGTCGGCGAGGAAGACGTTCAGCAGCTGGCGGGAGTCGGGCCTGGTCGCGTCCATCTGGGTGAGCAGGCTGATCTCGCCGTTGGAGCGGTGGTTGAGGTTGAAGTTGGCGAACAGCCCGTCGTACGGCGTCCCGGCGGTGGCGTGGGCGGCGTGCCAGGCGGCGTAGTTGCGGACCAGGGTGGTGAAGGAGGACTCGGTCAACTGCTCCCAGGGCCAGGAGACCGCGCTGAGGTAGACCTCGGCGGGCGGCTTCGGCAGCAGGTCGCCGGGGGCGCCGGTGGCACCCGGGGTGCGGAACCAGTAGCGGGTGATCACCCCGAAGCTGCCGCCGCCGGCGCCGGTGTGGGCCCACCAGAGCTCGCGGTTGGGGTCGCCGGCCTCGCGGGTGGCGACCACCGCGCGCGCAGTGCCGTCCCGGTCCACCACCACGACCTCGACGGCGTGCAGGTGGTCGGCGGCCAGCCCGTACTTGCGGGCCAGCAGGCCCCAGCCGCCGCCGCTGACGTGGCCGCCCGCGCCGACCGAGTAGCAGACCCCGGCGGGCAGCACCACGCCGTACGCCTTGTAGAGCCGCTCGTAGACGTGCAGGTTGGTCGCCCCGGCCTCGACGGCGAAGGCGGCCCGCTGCTCGTCGTAGTACACGGCGGTCATCTCGGACATGTCGATCACGACCTGGACCTCGGCGTTGTACGCGAAGTCCTCGTAGCAGTGGCCGCCGCTGCGGATGGAGACCCGCTTGCCGGCCCGCACCGCCTGCTGCACCACGGCGACCACCCGCTCGGTGGAGTCGACCAGTTGGACGGCCTCGGGCCGGGCGCTCCAGCGCTGGTTCATCCCGGAGACCAGGTCCGGGTAGCGGGCGTCACCGGGCGCCACGGTGACCGGTCCGAACGGCGTGCCGCCCGGTGCCGCCGGCGCGGCCGGGCCGGGCGCGGCCGGGGCGGGCCCGGCCGCGCCCACCGAGGCGGCGGCCGCCGCGCCGAGCACGGCGGAGGTGCCCGCCAGCATCCGGCGCCGGGAGAGGGCGCTGCCCTCCGGCCGGGCCACTACTGGGCCGCCTTGATCGACAGGCTGTGCTGGAAGACGTTCTTGGGGTCCCACTGCGCCTTGGCGGTCTGCAGCCGCCGGTAGCCGCCCTTGAAGTACAGGTCGGACCAGGCCACCCCGGAGGTGTTGAGCTTCGGGTCCGCCAGGTCGGCGTCCGCGTAGTTGATGAAGCAGCCGTCGGTGTAGGCGTTGGCGGCGGGCACCCCGCCGCTGGCCGCGTACACGTCCTGGTAGAGGGCACGGACCCAGCCGGCGTTGGCGGCGTCCTCGGCCTCGTCGGTCCAGAAGCTCACGAAGTGCAGCTTGAGGATCGAGTCGCGCTGCGGGACCGCGGTGGCGGCGGAGTCGACCGTGTTGATCCGCCCGCCGAAGGAGGTGATCATCACCAGAGAGGCCGGGTGGGAGTAGTCGGTTCTGGTCATGTGCGTCCAGAACGCCTTCAGGTTGGCGTCGGTGAAGCCCTGGCGCATGTACGAGGACTTGGCCTTGAACCGGGTCGAGGTGTCCGTCCCGGTGAAGCCCGGCCACTGGGTGACGGCGTGCAGCCAGGAGATCCGGCGCCGGTCGTCGACGCGGAACGAGATGCCGGAGCCGTCGTTCACCGCTGCGAGGAAGTCGTCCATCAGCTTGTCCGCCCCGGCCACCGAGGAGTCGATCTGCGCGGTCAGCGCGAACGAACCGGCCGACCTGTGCTGCGGCTTGAGCTGGCTGAACAGGCTCGCGTACGGGGAGTCCGGGGCGCTGTTCTTCTCGTGCCAGCGGCCGAAGTTGCCGAGGATCCTGGTGAACGCGGCCTCGGTCATGTCGGCCCAGGGCCAGCTCACGCTCGCGACCAGCACCTCGGCGGGCGGCTTCGGCAGCTGGTCCGCCGGTGCGGTGCCGGTCGCGTTCGGCGAGCGCATCAGGTAGCGCAGCACGACCCCGAAGTTGCCGCCGCCACCGCCGGTGTGGGCCCACCAGAGCTCACGGTTGGGGTCGCCGGCCTCGCGGGTGGCGACCACCTTCTTCGCCGTACCGGTGCTGTCGACCACCACCACCTCGATGCCCCAGAGGTGGTCGACGATCAGTCCGTGCAGCCGGGACAGCGGCCCGTAGCCGCCGCCCGCGATGTGCCCGCCGGCGCCGACCCCGGGGCAGCTGCCGCCGGGCAGGGTGACGCCCCAGCTCCGGTACAGCCCGCGGTAGACCTCGCCCAGCTTGGCGCCGGCCTCGATCGCGAAGACCCGGCGGCCCGTGTCGTACGAGACCTTGTTCATGGCGGACATGTCGATGACCACGCGGACCCGGCTGTTGCTGACGAAGTCCTCGTAGCAGTGGCCGCCGCTGCGCACGGCTATGCCCCGGCCGCTGTCGACGGCCTGCTGGACCGCCGTCACCACCTGGGCGTCCGAGCTGACCACGTGCACGTAGTCGGGGGTGCCGACCCAGCGCCGGTTGGCACCCCAGACCAGGTCGGGGTACTGCCGGTCGGCGGGCCGGACGGTCACCACCGGGCTGACGCCCGAACCGTCGGCGGTCGTGTCGGCGGCCAACGCGGTGGCGACGGACGCCACGGTCGGCAGGACCGCCGCCGCTCCGGTGACCAGGGCGGTGTCTCTGATGAACAGGCGGCGGGAGTACCCGGCCATGGTGCGAACCTCCGTTGTGGGGGTGGGGATGTGACGGACGATCAAGCGAACGAGGGGGCGGCGTGCTGGTCGACCAGGCCGTCGACGATGAACCGGAGCGCGTCGGAGAAGTAGCGCTCGGTCTCGTGCCGGAAGTAGCGGGTCCGCTCGGCCTTGGTCACGCCCTCCGGCGAGAGGGTCACCCGCAGGGTGAGGGTCGGCGCGCCGTCCGGCCCCTCGCCCATCTCGTTGACGATCTCGGCGATGCAGGGGTCGTTCACCGGGCGGAAGACCACCCGGCTGTCGGGCTCGAAGGTGACCCGCTCCTGGACCTGGATCTCGTCCCGGACGGTGATCTCGCGCAGGAAGCCGTTGTCGAAGCGTTCCAGAATTCGGCAGGCGGTCACGGCCGGCACGTAGGGGCTTGGGTTCTCGGCCTTGCGCACCAGTCCCTGCCACACCTGGGTGCGGTCCAGACGGACTTCGCGGGATTCGCCGGCGCCGCGTTGCGCTGCCACCGGAAGAGTCCAACTCAGCTGAGACATATGAGAGTTCCTCTCGATCTCGGAATTGCTGAGGATGAGTCTGCTGCGTCCGGGCGGCCGGGACATCGCTCGTTCACGTGATACTCGGCGGGTGCTCGGCGGGCAGACTGGAGGCACCTCCGAGGGGCTGAAACGGGCGACTCGGAGGGCGCAGTCCGGGCTTATCTAGACCGAGCGTTCTGAGGCTGCTACGGTTTTGGCCATCGGGTCCTGCGGATTCACTGCACCGACATCGCTTCTATCTAGAACGATCAGTCTTCTAAGGAGTGGGCATGGCTGTGGAGCTGGCCGTGGAGGACCCGCCCCGGGTCGAGCGGCAACGGGCCTCGTTCGTGCTGCTCGGCGCAGTACAGATCGTCCTGATCGCCACCATCACGGTGATCACGGTGGCGCTGCCGGCCATCCAGCGTGAACTGCGGCTCACCGAGGCCGAGATGGTCTTCGCGATCTCGGCGTACAGCCTCTCCTTCGGTGGACTGCTGATGCTGGGCGGGCGGTTGGCCGACCTGTTCGGCCACCGGAGGGTGTTCGTCGCCGGAGTGCTGGTCTTCGGACTGGCCTCGGCGGCGGCGGCCGCCTCACCCTCGCTCTGGGTGCTGGTTCTGGCCAGGTTCGCTCAGGGGGTCGGCGCCGCGGGCGCCGCACCGGCCGCCATGGCACTCCTCGGCTCGGTCTTCCCCGAACCCGTGGAACGCGGGAGGGCGTTGGCGGTCTGGGGCGTACTGGCCAGCATCGGCGCGAGCTCCGGCAACATTCTCTCCGGGGTGGTGCTGACCTGGGTGTCCTGGCGCTGGATCTTCGTGGTCCCGGCCGTCCTGGCCGCCGTGGTGGTGCTGCTCGCACCCCGCGTGCTGCCGACGGGCCCCGGTGTCCGCAGGGAACGGCTGGACACCGTCGGCGCGGTGCTCATCACGGCCGGCCTGGCAGCACTGATCTTCGGTCTGGGCGAACTGCGGTTCGGCTGGATCGCGGCCGGAGCCGTGCTGATCGCGGCCTTCGTCCTCTCCCAGAAGGTCACCGCCAAGCCGCTGGTCCCGCTCCCCTTCCTCGCCTCACCCCGACGGGCGACGGCACTGGTGGCGATCGCGCTCACCGCGGCCGGCATGGCCACCTACTTCTTCCTGCTGACCCTGTTCTTCCAGCAGGTCCGGGGGTACTCGCCGATCGCCACCTCGGGGGCCTTCGTACCGCCCGCACTGTCCGTCCTGCTCGCCGCCACCCTGGCGGGGCGCGCCCTGCAGCGCTTCCGGCCCGGCCTGGTGACCGCGGCCGGTCTGGGGGTCTCGGCCCTCGGACTGCTGATCCTGGCCGGGATGGAGCAGGACACCCCGTACTTCGGGCCGCTGCTGGCCGGCCTGGTGATCTTCCCGATCGGCGCCGGATTCACCTTCTCCGGCGCCACCGTGTGGGCGGTCAGCGACGCTCCCGGACACCAGGCCGGACTGGCCGGCGGCGTGATGAACACCGCCATGGAGATCGGCCCGCCGGTCGGCCTCGCCGTCCTGGTCCCGATCGCCACCGCACACGCGGCCTCCCTCACCGGGCTCACCCCCGGTGCGGCCGCCGCCGGGGGCTACGGCTTCGCCTTCGCCGTCGCCGCCGCAGCGCTCGCCGCCGTCGCAGTCCTCGCGCTGCTCCAGCGGGGCAGGGCCAAGCAGCCCTAACGGCACGCGACATGACCCAGCAGTACCGAAACCTGACACCTCACCTCATCATCAAGGAGATTCCCATGACCCGCTTCGCCGGCAAGATCGCGCTCGTCACCGGTGCCGCCGGTGTGCTCGGCCGGACCACCGCCCTCGCCTTCGCCAGGGAGGGTGCCACCGTCCTGGTCGCCGACCGCAACGAGGACGGCGTGGCCGAGACCGTCAAGCTGATCGAGGCCGAGGGCGGAGAGGCCAGCGGCGTCCTGGTGGACGTCTCGGACTCCGCCTCGGTCGCCAACATGGTCCAGACCGCGGTGTCCCGCTACGGCGGCCTGCACATCGCCTTCAACAACGCCGGTGTCCTCGGCGGCGGCACCCCCGTCGGCGAGCACGAGGAGGACGAGTGGAACCGGGTCCTCTCGATCAACCTGACCGGCGTCTTCCTCGCCCTGAAGCACGAGATCGCCCACATGGGCGTCAACGGCGGCGGCGTGATCGTCAACACCGCCTCCAATCTGGGTGCGCACTGGCGCCTGGCGGGCATGAGCGCGTACGCCACCTCCAAGGCCGGCGTCAGCTTCCTGACCCGTACGGCGGCGCGTGAGGCGATCTCGCAGGGCGTCCGGATCAACTCGATCAGCCCCGGCCCGATCGACACCCCGATGTCCTACCTCCCGGGCGAGACCCGCGAGGAGCGCGACGCCCGTCTCGCCCCGACCAACCCGCTCGGCCGGGTCGCCCAGCCGGAGGAGATCGCCGCGGCCGTCCTGTGGCTGGCCTCGGAGGACTCCAGCTTCGTGGTCGGCCACGACCACGTCATCGACGGCGGCGCCACCGCCTGACCCCCGCCGTACCGGAGGGCGGAGCGGCCGCAGCACGCGGCCGCTCCGCCCGGTGCGTTCGGGGCGTGTGTTCCGGCGTGTCCGGGGGCGGGTTCCGACCGGTGCGTTCCGGCCGGCCGGGTCGGCCGGTGTACCGGCCGACTGCGCAGACCTGACACACGACCTGACGTTTTCACCCGCAACTGACGTTCTGTCCGTCACCTGTCGCTGTCGCCAAAGCCGCCTTGCCGGTGCTTTCCGCGCTGCGGCAGCATCGAATTCAGCGGAGCACGGATCCGCCGGCCCGGAGCCGAAGTGACGACAGATCAGAAAGGCGGGGTACTGTGCGTACGATCGAGATGGGACGGCGGGCCCGTCCCGGCCGGATCAGCGCCGGATGGCACGCCCTCACCCCGGCCGAACTGCGCGTTGCCCGCCTGGTGGCCCTGGGCATGACCAACCGCGCGGTGGCCGAGGAACTCTTTCTCTCGCCCCACACCGTGGACACCCATCTCCGGCACGCGTTCGCGAAGTTGAATGTCTCCAGCCGGGTCCAGCTCACCCGTCAGGTACTGGTCCACGACACCCTTGGCGTGTAGCGGGGGATCCGGGCGGTTCCCGGCGGTTCCCGGCGGTGCCGGGCGGTGGAGCGTCAGGCGGGGCCGCCGGGCAGGCGGATCGCCTCGGTGCCCAGAGCCTGGCGGACGGTCTCGGCCAGGCCCCGGAGGTGCGGCTCCGGCAGGGCGGGCGTACGGGCCGAGAGCAGGGATATCTGCCAGCGCATCCGCGGCACACCGGGGAGCGGGAGCAGACTGCGGCCGTGGCGGGCGGTGGTGAGCCCGCACGGGAGCATCGCGCAGCCGAGGCCGGACTGTGCGGAGGCCAGCACGCCTTCCACCGAGCCGAGTTCGAGACTGTCCGGGGGCTCGCCCGAGCGCAGCCGGAGGAACTCCGGGAGCCAGCGCTGGGAGGGGCAGTCGGGGTCGGTGAGCAGGACCTGGGGGGCGGCGGCGGAGCCGGTGCGGCCGACGGGCCTGCGGTGTCCCGGCAGGGCGGCGACGGGCGCGAAGTCCAGTGCCCGGACCGGGGTTTCGACCAGATCCTCGGCGGCGCGGCGGTCGGTGTGGCCGGCCCGGGCCGCCCGTTCGGCGAGCACGGCGGTGCGGTGGCCCGCACCGGTCCGTCTCCACTCGGCCGGGGGTTCGTGCCCTCTTGCGGAGACCGGGCCGGTGACCGCCTGCGGAACCGGCCCCGTGGGGGCCGGGTCGGCCGCGGGGGTGGCAGCCGGAGCGGAAGCCGGGGAGGGAACCGGGGTGGCGGCCGGAGCGGCCGGCGGACCGGCGACGGCCTGGGCGGCAGCGCCGGCGAGGGCGGTGGTGGCGGCGGAGGTCCTGGCCGGCTCCCGGCCGGCCGCGGGGCCGGTGAGCGCGACCGCACAGTCGAGCTCGCCGTTCCGCAGGGCGGCCTGGAGCTCGGTGGTCCCCAGGACCCGCAGGGCCAGGTGGGCGCCGGGGAGCTGGGCGCGGCCGAAGTGGGCGATCCTGGCGAGCTGTTCGCCGTACGCCAGGGTCGGGACGACGCCGACGGTGAGCCGCGGCACGGTGGTGGCCGGGCCGCGCAGCGCCTCCTCCAGCTCGCCCACCAGGATGAGCAGCTGGTCGGCGTAGCCGCGCAGGGTCAGTCCGGCGGGAGTGAGCTGGACGCCGCTTGGGAGCCGCTGGAAGAGTTGTTCGCCGACCTCGCGCTCCAGTGCGCGCATCTGGGCGGTCACACTCGACTGGGAGTAGCCGAGCCGCTGGGCGGCCCTGGTGAACGACCCGGTGCGGATGACCTCGCAGAAGGTGCGGAGGGTTCTGACGTCGATATCCACTGCTGCTCCCCCGTGCCGCCACGCTGGTGGCGGGGCCCTCGTAGACAGACGCCGGGGCCCGTCCTCGAACTCCCGCCGTCCGCCCGGTGGGCGGGAGTTCGAGGACGGGCCCCAGGGGCGCCCGGCTCGTCTCCGTGCCGGGCGCCGTTGCTCGTCGCGCTGGACTCTACTCGGCCAGGTGGGCGTCGACCAGCGGGAAGTCGAGCTCCGGCTCGGCGACGTGGTTGAAGAAGTTGGACAGCACGTTGAGCGCGACGTGCCCCACGATCTCGGCGATCTCGGCGTCCGTCACACCTGCCGCGCGGGCCTCGGCGAGAGCGGAGTCGCTGACCCGGCCGCGCTCGGTCATCACCGCGTCGGTGAGCTTGAGCACCTGGTCCATGTGCGGGTCGGTGTCCTGGCCCTTGCGGGTGGCGAGCAGCTGCTCCTCGCTCAGGCCGACCTTGCCGCCGCGCAGGGTGTGCGCCGAGACGCAGTAGGTGCAGCTGTTCTTCTGGGCGATGAACAGGGCGAGCTGCTCGCGCTGCTTGGTGCTGAAGCTGCCGCCGACCAGGGCCTCCCGCATGGCCAGGTAACCGCGCAGGGCGGCCGGCCCGTTGGCCATCGCCGCGTACAGGTTGGGCAGCTTGCCGAGCTGCTTGAGGGTGCCCTCCAGAAGCTCGCGCTGCTCCTCGGTGGCGGTCTCGACGGTCAGTTGGGGCAGACGGGACATGGCGAGTCTCCTCGGATCAGCATCATATGGAACCGATCGGTACCGAAAAAGACGGTACCGATCGGTTCCGTCTCGGTCAACGCGGGCTCTCGTCAATGTCAGGTCGCGCGGCGGAGGTCGATCCGGCGTCGGGTGGTGGACCGTGCCGCGATTCAGAATCGAGTGGTACCGTTTTCGAATGCCGAGCCAAGCCAGGGAACGACTCCTCGTCGCCGCCGAGCGGCTGTTCTACGAGGAGGGCGTCCGCGCGGTCGGGATCGAGCGGATCCTCTCGGACTCCGGCGTGGGCCGGGCCTCCTTCTACCGCCACTTCCCCAGCAAGGACGAGCTGGTGGTGGAGGTGCTGCGGCGCCGCGACGCCAACTGGCGGGCCTGGCTGGCCGAGACGGTTGCGGCCAGCTCGCTCGGCCCGGCGGACCTCCCGCTCGCCCTCTTCGACGGCCTGGCCGAACGGTTCGCCGCCGCCGACTTCCGGGGCTGCGCCTTCATCAACACGATGGTCGAGGAGGCCGACCACGAGAGTGCGGCGCACCGGGTCGCCCACGAGCACAAGGAGAAGGTGATCGAGTTCCTCGACCGGCTCCTCGCCGCCGGGGGCTACCGGGACCACCTCGCGCTGGCCCGCCAACTCGCCCTGCTCGGCGACGGCGCGATCATCACCGCCCTGCGCGAGGCCACCCCGGAGGCCGCCACCCGCGCCCGCACGGTCGCGGCGGCCCTGCTCGGCACGGCCCCCCGGGCCGACGGCTGACCCTTCGGCACCCGCTCGGCCGTGCACCACTCCGGGGCGCGGGGAACTGCGCGGGCAACCCCCTGTGGGGGGATGCTCCGGCACTCGAACTGCCGTGCACCGCCCCCGGAGGTTCACCCCTGTTCCCGGAGGGCTGCGGCCAGTTCGGTCCGGCGGACCTTGCCCGAGCGGGTTCTCGGGAGGCCGGCCGAGAAGTCCAGCCCCCGGGGGACGAAGATCGGCGCCAGCTGCGCGGCCGCCCGCTCCAGCAGCGCACGCCGCAGCGCCGCCGCTCCCGCCCCCGTCGGCAGCCCCGAACGCAGTACCACCACCGCGTGCGGCACCAACCCCCCGAGCGGGTCGGCCCTGGGCACCACGGCCGCGTCGGCCACCGCCGGGTGTCCGCGCAGTACCGCTTCGATCTCCACCGGCGAGATCCGGTGTCCGAAGGACTTGAAGACCTCGTCCGTCCGGCCGAGCAGCCGGATCGAACCGTCGGGGCAGCGCTCGCCGCTGTCACCGGTGCGGTAGAGGCCGTCGGCGAAGGCGGCCGCCGTCCGCTCCGGAGCGTCGGCGTAACCGGCCATCAGGCCGGCCGGCCGGTCGGTGAGGTCGATGCAGACCTCGCCCGCCTCCCCGGGCGCGCCGGTCACCGGGTCGCGCAGCACGATCCGGTAGCCGGGCAGCGGGTGCCCGAGCGGTGAGAGCGGTTCGGGTTCGTCGGGGGTGCGGCCGATCAGCGCGGTGGCCTCGGTCTGCCCGTAGCCGTCCCGGACCCGGACGCCCCAGGCGGCGGCCACCTGCTCGATCACCTCGGCCGTGAGCGGTTCCCCGGCGGCCGTCGCCTCGCGCAACTTCGGCCGTCCGGAGGCCAGATGGGGCAGCAGGGCGCGCCAGGCGCTGGGCGGTGCGCAGAAGCTGTCGGCCTGGTGCGCGGTGAGCACCCGGGGCAGCAGGTGGGCGGGCAGCCCGCCGTCGGGCGGTGCGAGCACCGTGGCCCCGGCCGTCCAGGGCACGAAGAAGCTGCTCCAGGAGTGCTTGGCCCAGCCGGGCGCGGACAGGTTGAGGTGCCGGTCGCCGGGCCGCAGGCCGTTCCAGTAGAGGCTGGAGAGGTGGCCGACGGGGTAGCTGGCGTGGGTGTGCTCGACCAGCTTGGGCAGCGAGGTGGTGCCCGAGGTGAAGTAGCAGAACGCCGGGTCGGCCGAGCGGGTCGGGCCGGTGGGCAGGTAGGGGCGCCGCACGCGGGTGTCGGGGTAGCGGAGCCAGCCGGGCCGCTCCGCGCCGAGCGTGATCCGGCACCCCGGCACGGGCAGGTCGTCGACCAGCGCGGCGAGTTCGCCCGTGCACAGGACATGGGCGATCCGGCCGCGGCCGATCCGGTCGGTGGCCTCCTCGCGGGTCACGTCCTGGTACGTCGGCACCACCACCGCGCCGATCTTCAGACAGCCGAGCAGGGCCTCCCAGAGCTCGACCCGGGTGCCGAGCAGCAGCAGGACCCGATCGCCCCGGCGGACGCCCAGCCCGGTCAGTTCGGTGGCCAGGGTGTCGGAGCGGGCGGAGAGTTCGGCGAACGAGACCCGTTCGCGGGCGGTGACCCGGCCGTCGGGTCCGGGGGAGCCGAGCACTTCGAGCGCGGTGCCGTCGTTCCCGGCGGCGACCACGTCGAACCACTCCAGTGCCCAGTTGAACTCATCGGCCCGCGGCCACCGGAACTCCGCGTACGCCGACTCCCGGTCGCCGCGCAGCCGCAGCAGCAGGTCGCGGGCGGCCCGGAACTCCCGGTGCGCGGCCGTCCTGCGATGGCGCCAGTAGTCGCCGCTCATCGCGTACCCGCCCGGTCCGCCAGAAGAGCCGGCTCCAGCATCGTCCCGTCCAGCAGCGCGGCGGCGATGGCGTCGGCGTCCCGGGTGAAGGCGCCCCACGACCCCGGCCGTCCGCTGCCCACCTGGGTGAACCACCGGGTGTGCTCGCTGAGGATCCCGATCACGTGCATGCTGCGTTCCACCGTCCCGTCGGCCCGGATCGGGTGGAACGGCGAGTCGGTGGAGGCCAGCCCGCCGGTGTCGTAGGCGTGCCCCTCCCAGGAGTTGACGAAGGTGCGGATGGTGCCGTCCGCGAGCAGGCCGCGGATCAGCGGGTTGCGGTCGGAGCGCAGGTCGGTGCCGGGCACCCGGGCGTCCACCAGGGCGTCCAGGCCGACCCGGGAGCTGTCCACCTGGAGGGACTCCACGGTGAACCGTCCGGCCGTGCCGTCGCTGCGGAACACCGCCTGCGGGCCCACGGGTTCGAGGATCCCGGCGTCGAGCAGGGCGAGGAACTGCTCCGAGCGCACGGCGGGCGGTCCGGTGGAGATCAGCGCGGCCAGCGGGTTGAACTCGGTCAGGAAGCGGCGCTGGGACTCGGGGGTGAGCCCGCCGAAGTCGACCACCGACCTGATCGTCT
Source organism: Kitasatospora sp. NPDC056138 (assembly GCF_042264695.1). Classification (NCBI taxonomy): domain Bacteria; kingdom Bacillati; phylum Actinomycetota; class Actinomycetes; order Kitasatosporales; family Streptomycetaceae; genus Kitasatospora; species Kitasatospora sp. NPDC056138. The sequence continues at coordinate 32,192 of NZ_JBHJVK010000036.1, forward strand.
GCCGGACGTCCCGCAGCACGTCGCAGGCGGCCTTCAGCGGCCCGTCCGCGTTGCCCAGCCGGGCGTCGGCCAGGTCGGCCCGCAGCCAGTCGGTCAGCGCGGTGCGGAACTCCGCCGCGGTGCAGAACCGCTGGCCCCGGAACGGGCGGGCCAGTGTGTCGAAGTCGGCCAGCACCGTCGGGTCCACCCCGTACCCGGCGGCCAGCCGGGAGAGTGGCTCCAGCAGGGGCGTGTCGACATCGGCGAGCGCGGCCGCGGCCCGCTCGGTGAACTCGGCTGCTGCTGTAGCCCCGGCTGCCGTGGCCCCGGCTGCCAAGTTCCCGATCGCCGTGTCCCCGGCCGCGGTTCGGATCCGGGTGGCCAGCAGGACCAGGTTCACCTCGGCCATCAGCCAGGGCAGTACCGCGGCGTGGAAGTCCACCCCGTTCCTGGCCCGGACCGCGCCCATCCGCTCGGGGGTGAACAGCCGGGCCCGGTAGCGGTGCAGCGGCGGCTTCTGGTTGACGCCCCGGGCCAGCAGCGGAACCCCGCTGCGGGAGGCCGGGAAGACCCGGGGTTCGCGCCCGCTGGGCAGGTAGCGCAGGCCGCCGGAGCCGTCCGGCGCGAACCGGCCGCCGCGCCCCTGGGTCAGCTCGACCAGGATGTCGTAGAAGGTCAGGCCCATGCCCAGGATGCCGACGCAGGCGCCCGGCGGAATGTCCTTCAGCGGCATCTCGCCGGCGGAGTCGCCGTTGATGTAGCGGACGGTGGCGCTGCCGGCGGCGAAGGCGGCACGGTCGCGCTGCGGGCCGTCCAGATCGTTGGAGGGGTGGCCGGTGGCGAGCACCACCCGGTCCACGGTCAGCACGTCCCCGCGGTCCAGGCGCAGCCGGTGGGCCCTGGTGCCGCCGTCCCCGTCGGGGATCCGGTCGGCGCTGAGAACCCGGGCGGGGACCCGCTGCACGGTCAGTCCGACGGGCAGGGCGGCCACGACGCGGTCGAAGACGTGGCTCAGGTAGCGGCCGTAGACCACCCGGGGCGCGTAGCCGTCGGGGTCGGCGTTCTCGGGGTCGGTCGCGGCCCACCACTCGGCGAGGGTCGGTCCGGCGCCGGGCCGGGCGGGCCCGTCGTCGCCGGGGCCGGAGAACATGGTGACCTCGCGGGCCGGGGTGTTCATCAGGAAGTGCGGGGACTGCGACTGCCGCCAGATCCGTCCCGCACCCGCCTGGTAGGGGTCGATGGCGTGGATCTCCACCGGGCGGGCGAGCGGCTGCTCCAGGCAGCGGGCGGCGAGCCGCTCCAGGACCGACAGGCCGCGCGGGCCGACGCCGATCAGGGCGACCCGCAGCGGGGCGGGCCGGTGTCCGTGCCCGGCGTCGCTCCCGGCGCCGGCGGCGGGCTGTGGCGGTGCCCCCGGCTCCGGCCGTGCTCCCGGTTCCTGGCGGCCGTCCGGCTCCCGCCGGGCCGCCGTGTCGTGCTGCTCGGCGACCCGGCGGAGCATCAGCGAGAGCCGGTCGGAAGTGACCGGGGTGGTCCGGCGTCCGGCGGAGAGCAGCGGCATCGCGCCGAGGTCGGCCCAGCGGAGCCGGCCGTCCTCGGCGATCACGCCCCGCGCGGCGCCCCGGTTGTCGGGGTGCAGGCAGTACGGGACGTCCAGCAGGCCGCGCCCGAAGGCCCGGAGCAGGGCGGTGCCGACGTTGTCGGAGAGCGAGAGCACGGCGGTGACCAGGGCCCGGGCCTCGGCCAGCACCTCGCCGCCGTCGGCCACCGGGCCGGCCGGCTCCAGCCGGGTGCGGCGGGCCTGTTCGGCGGCGTTGCGCAGCGCCGTCAGGTTCTCCTCGACGGTCGGGATGCGGTGCGCCTCGGTCTCGGTCTTGACGATCAGCCGCTCGGCGCCGCCCCGGACGGCGAGTTCGGCGCTGCGGGCCAGCAGCAGGCGGGCCCCGGGCGCGGTTCTGGGGAAGACGCCCATGTAGGTGTAGAGCACCAGATGGCGGTCCACATCGGGCGGCAGCAGTTCGTCGGCGAGCCGGCGCAGGGCGGTGAGCGCCTCGGCGTCCTGCCCGGCGTGGGTCTGCTGGGCGTAGCTGAGCGAGACGCTGGTGATGCCGTTCTGGACGAAGAACAGGCCCTCCAGGACGGACACCGCGACCAGCAGCGAGGGCGGGCAGAGCTGTCCGAGCAGACAGCCGCCGAAGGACTCCAGGTGGGCGCGGGCCCCGGCGGCCCGGCTCTCCTCGGCGAGCAGCCGGGTGCCGTCCCGCCAGGCGGCGACCGACTCGGCGAGCGGGGTGCGCCCGTACGGCAGGCAGTACGAGACCGGGCCGCCCTCGCTGGTGTACAGCCCGGCGGCGGTCATGGTGCGGAAGATGGCGATCGGGTCGGCGGAGCCGTGCCGGACCTGTACGGGCGTGCCGGGGCCCGCCGCAGCGGCCACCCGGGCGCCGGCCCGGGGGCCGTGGGCGACCAGCGGGAAGCCGTTCAGCGGTCGGCCCGCGCGCACGGCCGCGGTGGCGGCGGCGTGGTCGCCGACCCGGGTGTAGCTGTCCAACGTGACGGTGGCGACGGTGCGTTCGGGCAGCCGGGCGACGGCGGCGACCCCGGCGGCCATCTCCTCCGGTCGGGCCATGCCCATCCGGGGCTGCACCACCAGTTCACCCGCCTCGGCGGCGGCCCGGACGTAGCCGCCCAGGTCGGGCGGGATCGGGCGGCTCCGGGTGGGGAGCGAGCGGGTCATGCCGCGACCCGTTCGGCACGGGCCGGGCCGGCCGGGGCGGGGGCGGCGAGCGGGACGAGCTCCGCCAGCCGCTCCAGCAGCACCTCGGGCCCGGTGCCGTCGGGGTGGACGGCGTCGAAACCCGCCTCCAGCAGGTCGGCGCTGCGCTGCGCGGCGCCCTCCGGCGAGATGCCGAGCAGACCGCCGGCGATCATCGGGATGTCCCGGGTGTCGGACTCCGCGCGCAGCGCCCGGACGGCGCGCAGCCCGTCCAGGTGCCCGTGCCCGTTCACCGAGCTGAACACCACCAGGTCCGGCATGGTCAACCTGGCGGTGTCCACGAGGAGTTCCTCGGGCACGCAGGGGCCGAGGTTGAGCACCGAGTGGCCGTGCTCCTCCAGGAAGAGCTGCAGGTGCACCAGGTTCCAGGTGTGGGCGTCGGAGGATCCGGTGGTGAGCAGGACCCGGCGGCCGCCGGCCGGGGCGGCCTGCGGTGCGGGACGCAGCAGTTGCGGTGCGGCCGACTGGGCCATGACTACTCCTCGAAACGGGCTGGTCAGGTGTCTTCCGGGGGCACGGGGCGGACGGGTTTCCCGGGGGCGCGGGGAGTCGTGCGGTCGGGGGTCCGTGCGATCGGCACGCTGCGAAGGTGCGTGGCCGCTCGCGCGGTCCCCGCGCCCCCGGGGGTACGGGGCGGGTCGGGACCTGCACGTCCGCGCAGGTCCCTGGCCCTGGCGAGCACGTCGGCGCGGCTGTGCGGCAGCCGTCCGCGTGCGGGTCACGCGGCGGGGAGCGCCGCGCCCACGCCGGTGGTGATCTCGCCCGGTTCCGGCTGCCGGTTGGCGGCCGGGCGGGCGCGGACGGCGAGCACCGTGCAGCCCTCGGCACTAGACATCTGGTGCCGGGTGCCCGGCTCCTCGATGACCAGGTCGCCGCGGTGGAAGCGCCGGCCGTCGCTGTGGTCGAGGACCCCGTCGAGCACCAGCATCAGCTCGTGCCCGAGGTGCTCGTGGAAGTCCCCGTGCGCGCCGGGCGGGAAGCGCAGCAGCAGCGCGGCGGAGTCCTCGCCGCTGCCCTCGTCGGGACCCCACAGCACCACGAACTCCACGCCCGCGCGGCCCGGTTCGGTCCACGGCACCCAGGGCAGTCCGTCCTGTTCGAAGCCGTTGCGCAGCACGTCGCGCAGGATGGTCACGTCAGGCATCGAGCGCCACCTTGCCGGTCCGTACCGTCCCCCAGGGCAGCGGGCCGAGCACCACGGGGGCGCCGACCATCGAGCCGAACTCCCGCCAGGCTCCGTCGTAGTTGCGGACGTCCGCGAGCCCGAGCAGCTCGTGCAGGACGAACCAGCTGTGCGCCGAGCGCCAGCCGATCCGGCAGTAGACGACCGTCGGCGCCTTCGGGTCGAGCTGGCCGTACACGGCGTTCAGCTCCTCGTCGGTGCGGAAGGTGCCGTCCGGGCGGACGGCGAGGTTCCACGGGATGTGCTGGGCGGACAGCGCGTGGCCGGGCCGGACCCCGAGGTCCTCGGGGACGCCGGGCGGCGAGGTGCTCTCGCCGAGGTACTCCTCCAGCGATCGGGCGTCGACCAGGTTGGTGCCGCCGATGCCGGCGATCACACGGTCGCGCCGGGCCCGGATGGACTCGTCCGGCTGCCGGACGGGGTAGTCGGTGGCGGGCCTGACCGGGACCTCGAAGGTGAGCTCGCCGCCCTGCGCCTCCCACCGGCCCCGGCCGCCGTCGAGCACCCGCAGTTCGCGGTGCCCGTACAGCCGGAACTGCCAGTACCCGGCGGTGGCCCACCAGTTGCAGTTGCCGCTGTAGAAGACGAGGGTGTCGTCCTCGGCGATGCCGTGCCGGCCGAGCAGGGCGGCGAAGTCCTCGGGGGTGAGCAGGTCGCGCCGGACCGGGTCCTGCAGGTCCCTGCTCCAGTCGAGGCTGACCGCCCCGGGTATCCGCCCGGCGGGGTTCTCGCCGCCGTCGGTGATCTCGATCAGGACCACACCCCGGTCGGCGGCGTGCGCCCGGACCCAGTCGGTGCTGACCAGGTACTTGTCACGGTCCATGGGTACTCCGATTCCTGTGCGGTGGTTCCTGCGCGGTGGTTCCGGTGCGACGGGTCCGACGCGGCGGTTGCCGTGCGGCGGTCCTGGTGCGCCGGTTCCTCGCGCTGATGGGGGATGCACGCGGTGGGCGGGGCGACGGGCGGCCGGAGGCCGCGGTCACCACCAGTACGCCGGGTACTTGCCGATCGCGCCGGCCCGCGAGGCCAGCAGCCCGAGCAGGACCAGCAGCACGCTGCCGACGGCCAGCAGCACCAGGAAACGGACCGGGGCCGGGTGCTGGAGGACCACCAGTGCGGCGGTGGCCGCCGCCGGGGCGTGGACGGCCCGCAGCAGTGCCATCAGCCCGACCGACAGTCCGGCGGCGACGGCCGCGGACCAGAGCGAGTGCCCGGCCAGCGCGCCGGCCAGCAGGCCGAGCGCGGCCGAGCCGAGCTGCCCGAGCAGGACCGAGCGCGGCTGGGCCGGGGGCAGCGCCGGGCTGGCGCAGACGATCATCGCGGTGGCGGCCAGCGGCGCGACCAGCAGGACCTGGCCGGCGGCCTTCCCGAGGGCGACCAGGACCAGCAGTGCGACGGTGGTGGTGACGGTCCCGAGGACGAGGGCCCGAGCCCCGGGGATCGGCGGCGCGGCCGGCTTGGCGGCGGTGCCCGGGGCGGTGGGACGGGTGGTGGTCGAGTTGCTCATGAAGTCAACTCCTCTCCGTGGAAGGTCAGTTGGAGTAGCCGCGGAAGTAGCGCTCGGCCTTGCAGTGCACCACGCGGCCGATCTGGTGGCCCATTGCGAGGCCGGGCTCGTTGTCGAAGCTCCAGTGCATGCCGCCGTAGAGGCGGGAGATGCCGGCCTGGGCGGCGGCCGCGGTGAAGGTCGGCCAGGTCAGGGTGATGTCGGTGGCGGGGGTGAGTCCCGGCTCGATGGTCGAGGTGCCCGCCTTGAACAGGTACGAGTCGCCGAAGTCGTCCGAGCCGGTGAAGCGGCGCAGGAACTCGGCCGCGGCGCCGGAGAAGGTGCTGTGCCCGGAGACGGTGGCCGGGAAGGCCGGAACCGGCACGTACGCGCGCCAGTTGACGCCGTCCATGGTCACGGTGCCCTTGCCGGGGCCGCCCCAGGCGCTGATCTGCTGCCCGCGCAGCTCGTACGGGATCAGGGTGCTCGGGCGGGCGAAGTCGTACCGGCGCTTGACCGCCCAGGAGCCGATGGCGGCGTCGGTCTCGGCCATGTTGAGGCCGAAGAACAGCTTGGCGTCCTCATCCACGGTGTAGCCGTCGCGGGCGGAGACGAACCGGCCCCAGGCCTGCTGCGCGCCGGGCGGGGTGACGTCCGCGTCCAGCCAGAACTCGGCGATGGCCTTGTGCTCGTCGGTCAGGCCGGCGCTGATGCCGACGAGTTCGGCGACCGCGTCGGCCAGCCGGGAGGACGGGTGGGCGGGCGGCGCGGGCACCGTGAACTGGTCCGGGCGCTCCAGCGCGAACGGCACCGTGGTGGCGAACTGCGGCGTCACGAAGTGCTGGGTGGCGCCCTTGACGATCAGCGGGGTCCAGTGCGCGGGGGAGGTGATCAGGCCCGGGTCGAACGCGGTGACGTCCTGCGGCTGGTTGAGCGGCTGGTAGCCGGTGGTGTCGGCGTACGCGTTCAGCTGGTTGGCGCCGTCCTGGTGGCGGAAGTCCAGTACCGCCTGCGCGGTGCGGCGGCCGATCTCGGCCGGGCTGGTGGACGGACCGCCGGTGCGCGCCGGGTCGTAGCCGAGGCTGCGCAGCATGGAGTCGGCGGCGGGGGTCTGGTCGGGGTAGAGGTCGCACAGCGCCCGGTGGGCGGCGTAGCTGATCGCCTCGTTCTTGTTGGCCGGGGTCCGCTCGGAGCGGGGGCGGCGCAGGTCCCCGCCGAAGCGGGTGCCGACGGCGACGCGGTCGTAGCAGGCCCAGGCGTCGTAGATGCAGTTGTGCACCACGGCCAGCGAGCGGGCGTTGATGGTGGCCGGGCCGAACACGGCGCCGGTCGCGTGGTACTTGGCGAGGATCGCGTCCATGGTGGCCTGGTTCCAGCGGACGACCACGCTCGGGTCGGCGTCGGCCGTACCGGCGGCGCGGCGGCCGGTACGGGTCTCGGCGGCCCAGGCGGACGGGGTGCCGGCCAGCGCGAGCGCACCGGCTGCGCCGAAGGCGGCGGCGATCGCGGTGCGGCGGGACAGCGGGCGGGCGGGTACGGAGGGCGGGGTCATGGGGTCCTTCTCACGACGCTGGGGCTCGGGAGCGGCGGCCAGGGACGTGGCCGGCATCCGGGACCGTAGGTTGCGGCGCGTGTCAGGAGCGTTGCGCGGGTATTGCACGGCGCCGCCCCGGTCTTGTCTCCGTCCCGTCAAACAATCAGGCCGGACGGTATTTTTGCTGGTCAGCCGGAAGGGCCGGGGGCAAGGAGCGATCGGTTTCTTCCATGGCGGGCATCAGAGGACTCGATGGGTCCCGCCGCCGCCCTGCCGCCCTCACTAGCGTGTGCATCCGGTGAAGGAACAGGGGGAGGTCCTGCCATGGCCAGAGTGCTGCCGGTCGTCGCACCGCCGCCCGCACCGCCGCCGCCGGCGGTCGGCCTCGAACTGCTCGGCGGCTTCGCCCTGCACCTGGACGGGCGCGAGGTCCAGCCCACCATCGCGGCCCGCCGCCTGCTCGCCCTGCTCGCCGTCGAACCGGGCGGGCTCACCCGTGCCAGGGCCGCCGCCGTGCTGTGGCCCGCCCTCGACCAGGCCAGGGCCGGGGCCGCGCTGCGCACCGCCCTGCACCGGCTCCCCGGCGACCGCTCCCACCTGCTCCAGGGCACCCCCGAACGCCTCCGGCTCGCCCCGCACGTCAGCGTCGACCTGGCCGGCCGGCGGGCGGTCGCCGCCCGCGTCCTCAACCTCGCCCTGCCGATGCCCGCCGAGGACCTCGGCCGGGCCGCCGCCTGCGACTTCGGGGCCGACCTGCTCCCCGACTGGGAGGAGCACTGGCTCGCCCCCCACCAGGAGCGCTGGCGCCAACAGCGCCTGCACACCCTGGAAACCCTCTCCGCCCGCCTCGCCGAGGCCGGCTGGGCGGGCGCCGCCGTGGACGCCGCCCTGGTCGCCGTGCACGCCGACAGCCTGCGCGAGAGCGCCCACGAAACCCTCGTCGCCGCCTACCTCGCGGCCGGCAACCAGATCGCCGCCCGCGCCTACCGGGCCTCCTACCGCGAACTCCTGCGCCGCGAACTCGACGCCCGCAACTGAGCCGTGGGCGCGCGGAGCGGCCCGTCGCCGGGCGGCCGACGCACTCTCCGGTGGCAGGATCGGGCGGCTGCGGTCAAGGTGGGCGGCGGGGGTCACCGCGAGGGAGACGAGATGCCTGAAGTGACCGAAGCGTACCCGCCCGGCACCCCGTGCTGGGTGGACCTGATGGCGCCGGACCAGCAGGCCGCGCTGGACGTGTACCGGGATCTGTTCGGCTGGCAGGGCGAGGTCGGCCCGGCCGAGTTCGGCGGGTACGCGATGTGCACGCTGAACGGGAAGCCGGTGGCGGGAGTCATGGCGGCGATGGCGCCCGAGGGGCAGCCGACGCCGCCGACCGTCTGGACCACCTACATCGCGACCGCCGACGCGGACGCCACCCAGGCCGCCGTCACGGCCAACGGCGGCACCGTGCTGATGCCGGTGACGGACGTCGGCACGGTCGGCCGGATGCTGGTGGCGGCGGACCCGGGCGGTGCGGTGTTCGGGGTCTGGCAGCCGGTGGACTTCTTCGGCGCGCACGTGGTCAACGAGCCCGGCGCGCTCACCTGGAACGAGCTGCACACCGCCGACTTCGACGCGGCGGCCGCCTTCTACCGGGCCGTCTTCGGGGCCGAGATCGCGCCGATGGACATGCCGGGCGCCGGCGACTACCACGTGTTCAACGTCGGCGGCCGCGGGGTCGGCGGCGTCGCCAACCTCGCCAACGACCCGCCCGGCACGCCCTCGCACTGGCTGACGTACTTCTCCGTGGACGACGCCGACAGCGTGGTGGACGCGCTGGTCAAGCGCGGCGGCACGGTACTGGTCCCGCCGTTCGACATGGTCGCGGGACGGATGTCGGTGCTCGCCGACCCGCAGGGCGCCGTCTTCGCGGTGATCAAGGCCAAGCCGATGTAGGTCCGGCACCCCTTGGCCACGGGGCCCGGGAGCCGCCCGTTCGCGACGCGCCAGGCGTAGCGCCAATGGGCGGCTTCGCGCGGCGTACGGGCCACACTGGCGGGTATGTTGGGACTTCCGGACCACATCCGAGCATTCCTCTTCGACCTCGACGGAGTGCTGACGCAGACCGCGAAGGTGCACGCGGCGGCCTGGAAGGACATGTTCGACTCCTTCCTGAGGGCCGAGGCCGACCGCAGCGGCGAGGAGTTCGTCCCGTTCGACGCCGTCGGGGACTACGACGCGTACGTCGACGGGCGCCCCCGGCAGGACGGCACCCGGGCCTTCCTCGCCTCCCGGGGCATCCGGCTGCCCGAGGGCACCCCGGCCGATCCACCGGGCGCCAGGACCGTCCAGGGGCTGAGCACCGCCAAGAACGTCACCGTGCTGCGCATGATCCAGGAGCAGGGCGTCCAGCCGTACCCGGGCTCGGTGGAGTACCTGCACCGGCTGCGGGTGCTCGGAATGCCGCGCGCGGTGGTCTCCTCCAGCGCCAACTGCCGGGACGTGCTGCGGGCCGCGGGCATCGACGGGCTGTTCGACGTGGTGATCGACGGGGTGGTCGCCAAGCGCGAGAACCTGCCGGGCAAACCCGCGCCCGACACCTACCTGGCCGCCGCCCGGGCGCTCGGGACCCCGCCGGAGCACGCCGCCGTCTTCGAGGACGCCCTCGCCGGGGTGGTCTCCGGGCGGGCCGGCGGCTTCGGCACGGTGGTCGGCGTGGACCGGGTCGGCCAGGCCGGGGCGCTGCGCGAGCACGGCGCGGACATCGTGGTCACCGACCTCGCCGAGCTGATCGAGTCCGACGGCCGGCCGGACGCGGAGGCTTCGGCATGAGCGGCTCCAACGTCTTCACCATCGACCCCTGGGGCCTCGCCGAACAGGGCCTCGACCTGCCCGGACTCGCCCGCGCCGAATCGGTGTTCGCACTCTCCAACGGCCACATCGGCCTGCGCGCCAACCTGGACGAGGGCGAGCCGCACGGTCTGCCCGGCACCTACCTCAACGGGGTCTTCGAGCTGCGCCCGCTGCCGTACGCCGAGGGCGGCTACGGCTTCCCGGAGTCCGGGCAGAGCGTCATCAACGTCACCAACGGGAAGATCATCCGGCTGCTGGTCGACGACGAGCCCTTCGACCTGCGCTACGGCGAACTCCGCAGCCACCGGCGGATGCTGGACTTCCGCGAAGGGGTCCTGCGACGGGACGCCGAATGGACCTCGCCCGCCGGACGGACCGTCAAGGTCAAGTCCTGCCGGCTGGTCTCGCTGACCCAGCGGGCGATCGCCGCGATCGACTACCGGGTCACCGCGGTGGACGGTCCGGTGCGGATCGTGCTCCAGTCCGAGCTGGTCGCCAACGAGCAGCTCCCGGACGGCTCGGGCGATCCGCGGGCCGCGGCCGTCCTGGAGGCGCCGCTGGTCGGCGAGGCCGCGCACGCCTCGGGGATGAAGGCCGTCCTGGTGCACCGGACCAGGTTCAGCGGCCTGCGGGTGGCGGCCGGGATGGACCACCTGGTCGAGGGGCCCGAGCACTTCGACGCCACCGCCGAATGCACCGAGGACCAGGGCCGGTTCAGCGTCACCACGGTGCTGAAGCCGGGCGAGCAGCTGCGGCTGGTCAAGCTCATCTCGTACGGCTGGTCGGCGACCCGTTCGCTGCCCGCGGTCCGCGACCAGGTCGAGGCCGCGCTGACCGCCGCCCGGTTCACCGGCTGGGAGGGGCTGTACGCCGAACAGCAGCAGTTCCTCAAGAAGTTCTGGGACACCAGCGACGTCCAGCTGGACGGCGACCTGGAGTTGCAGCAGGCCGTCCGCTTCGCGCTCTTCCACGTGCTGCAGGCGGGCGCGCGGAGCGAGGAGCGGGCCATCCCCGCCAAGGGCTTGACCGGGCCCGGCTACGACGGGCACACCTTCTGGGACACCGAGACCTTCGTCCTGCCGGTGCTCACCTACGCCATGCCCTCGGCGGTCAAACAGGTGCTCACCTGGCGGCACGGGACGCTGCCGATGGCCCGCGACCGGGCCGCCCAACTCGGCCTGGCCGGGGCGCTGTTCCCCTGGCGGACGATCCGCGGCGAGGAGTGCTCGGGCTACTGGCCGGCCGGTACGGCGGCCTTCCACATCGGTGCGGACATCGCCGTCGCGGTCGCCCGCTACTGCCGGGCCACCGGGGACGTCGACTTCGAACGGACCCTGGGGCTCGAACTGCTGGTGGAGACCGCCCGGATGTGGCGTTCGCTCGGCCACCACGACTCCGACGGCCGGTTCCGGATCGAGGGCGTCACCGGACCCGACGAGTACAGCGCCGTCTCGGACAACAACGTCTTCACCAACCTGATGGCGCAGACCAACCTGCGGGTCGCCGCCGAGACCGTCACCCGGTACATGCACCAGGCCTCCGGCCTCGGCGTGGACACCGAGGAGGCGGCGGCCTGGCGGGACGCGGCCGCGGCCATGTACATCCCGTACGACGAGAGGATCGGCATCCACCCGCAGGCCGACAACTTCACCGACCACCAGTTCTGGGACTTCGAGAACACCCCGCCGGAGAAGTACCCGCTGCTGCTGCACTACCCGTACTTCGACCTGTACCGCAAGCAGGTGGTCAAGCAGGCGGACCTGGTGCTGGCCATGCAGGTGCGCGGCGACGCCTTCACCCCGGAGCAGAAGGCCCGCAACTTCGCCTACTACGAGCGGCTCACGGTCCGCGACTCCTCGCTCTCCGCCTGCACCCAGGCGGTCATCGCGGCCGAGGTCGGCCAGCTGGACCTGGCCTACGACTACACCGCCGAAGCCGCCCTGATGGACCTGCACGACCTCGGCGGCAACACCAAGGACGGCCTGCACATGGCCTCGCTGGCCGGGGCCTGCATCGCCCTGGTGGCCGGCTTCGGCGGCCTGCGCGACCACGACGAACAGCTCTCCTTCCGGCCCCGACTGCCCGCAGGGCTGGGGCGGTTGTCCTTCGCCATGGTGGTGCGGGACCAGCTGCTGCACGTGGAGATCACCCACCAGCGCACCGTCTACACGCTGCGCCGGGGCACGGTGATGACCCTGCTGCACGAGGGGGAGCAGCTGAAGCTGGAGCAGGGCAGGCCGGTCGGCCGCCCGACCGCGACGCCCGCCGGCCAGCCCGAGCGGTGCGTCCAGCCGCCCGGCCGTGAGCCGGCCAGACGGCAGGCGCAGGCGGGTCTGCCGATCGGCGTGGTGGAGCACCTGCCTGCCGAGTGACACGGTCAACTCCTCCTCTGTGGCCGGGGAGTTCGCGGTCACCGGCGCAATCACCGGGAGCTGTGAGTTCGGCACCGCTTTCCCCTCCGGGCGGTAAAGGGATGGTCGAATCCTGACCGGCCCGTTGTTCGACATGCCCATGGCTGGCTAGCGTCGGCGCCGGTTCCCGGTGGTGAGTGGCGGCCTCGACGGCCGTCGTTTCCGCCTGCCCGGTCGCCGGCGCTCACCGTGCCCGTGCGACCGCCCCCACGCACGGCCCCCGGCCCCACAAGGGTTCACCAGCCCAGCCACAGGAGGCAGTCCGGTGCATTCCCCCACCATGCCCGCGTCCACCCGCCGGTTCGTCCTGGCGCTCGCGGGCACCGCAGCCCTCGCGGTGTCCGCCGTCTCGACCGCCGCTCCCGCCGGTGCGGCACCGGCCACCGTCCACACCAAGGGCGGTACGTCGTGGGTGCGGGCCTGTGACACCCTCGCCAAGGGCGACACCATGGCCTGTGACGCGCTGCGGGTCACCAGCACGGTCCAGCGGGTCCACGCGCTCGGCGTCACCCCCGACGCGACGCCGTCCGGCTACGGCCCGAGCGACCTGCGCAGCGCGTACAACCTCCCGGCGGGCGGCGGAGCGGGCCAGACCGTCGCCATCGTGGACGCGTACGACGACCCCAACGCCGAGTCCGACCTGGCGGTCTACCGCTCCCAGTACGGCCTGCCGGCCTGCACCACCGCCAACGGCTGCTTCAAGAAGGTCAACCAGACCGGTGGCACCAAGTACCCGACCAGGAACTCCGGTTGGGCCGGTGAGATATCGCTCGACCTCGACATGGTCTCCGCGGTCGCGCCCAACGCGAAGATCATCCTGGTCGAGGCCACCAGTGCCACCACGGCCAACCTCGGCACCTCGGTGAACACCGCCGTCAAGCTCGGCGCCAAGTTCGTCTCCAACAGCTACGGCGGGCCGGAGTCCTCCTCCGACACCTCGTACGACAACTCCTACTTCAACCACCCGGGTGTCGCCATCACCGTCAGCGCGGGTGACTCGGCGTACGGCGCGCAGTACCCGGCGTCCTCCCGGTACGTCACCTCCGTCGGCGGCACGGCGCTCAACCGCAGCTCCGGCGCCCGTGGTTGGAGCGAGTCGGTGTGGTCCACCAGCAGCACCGAGGGCACCGGCTCGGGCTGCTCGGCGTACGACGCCAAGCCCAGCTGGCAGAAGGACACCGGCTGCGGCAAGCGCACCGTCTCGGACGTCTCCGCCGTCGCCGACCCGGCCACCGGTGTCGCGGTCTACCAGACCTACGGCGGCAGCGGCTGGGCGGTCTACGGCGGCACCAGCGCCTCCTCGCCGATCATCGCGGGCGTGTACGCGCTGGCGGGCACGCCGTCCTCGGGCAGCAGCCCGGCGTCCTTCCCGTACGCGCACACCTCCGCGCTGAACGACGTGACCAGCGGGTCGAACGGCAGCTGCTCGCCGTCCTACCTCTGCAAGGCGGGCTCCGGCTACGACGGCCCGACCGGTCTCGGCACCCCGAACGGCACCACCGCCTTCGCGGGCTGATCCCGCCCGGCGCGAGTCCGGGGGCGCGGGGGGCGGTGCGGGCAGCCGGGCAGTTCGACGACTGCCCGGTCGCACGGCTCCCCGCACCCCCGGGGCGTACCCCGTCCGGCGCAGCGCCGGGTGCCCGGCGGGCGCCGGGCCCGCAGGCTGGTGGCGTCCTGTGACCAGCCGGTGAGACGAGGTGGCCCGATGGGCAGCGTGGCCGAGCAGATGGTGGAGGTACTCCGGCAGGCCGGGGTCGAGCGGGTCTACGGGGTGGTGGGCGACAGCCTCAACCCCGTGGTGGACGCCATCCGCCGCGCCCCCGACCTGCACTGGGTGCACGTCCGCAACGAGGAGGCGGGCGCCTTCGCGGCGGCGGCCGAGGCCGAGCTCACCGGACGCCTGGCGGTCTGCGCGGGCTCCTGCGGCCCCGGCAACACCCACCTGATCCAGGGCCTCTACGACGCCCACCGCAGCGGCGTCCCGGTGCTGGCGCTGGCCTCGCACATCCCCTCCGGCCAGATCGGCACCGGGTTCTTCCAGGAGACCCACCCCGACCGGGTGTTCACCGACTGCAGCAGCTTCTGCGAACTGGCCGGCACCCCCGAGCAGTTCCCCCGCCTGCTGCGGGTCGCGGTGCAGCACGCACTGGGCGCACGCGGCGTCTCGGTGCTGGTCTTCCCCGGTGACATCGCCGCCCTCCCGGCCGCCGGGCCGACCGGCAGCAGCTACTTCCTGACCGAACAGGCCGTCGCCGCACCGCCCTGGTCCCAGGTGCAGGCCCTGGCCCGGGCGCTCAACTCGGTGGACCGGGTGACCCTGTTCTGCGGGGCTGGGGTCCGGGACGCGCACGCCGGGGTGATGGAACTCGCCGGCATGCTGAACTCCCCGATCGGCCACTCGCTGCGCGGCAAGGAGTGGATCCAGTACGACAACCCGTACGACGTCGGGATGAGCGGGCTGCTCGGCTACGGCGCCTGCCACGAGGCGCTGCACGAGGCCGAGTTGGTCCTGCTGCTGGGGACCGACTTCCCGTACGACTCCTTCCTGCCGCGGGCCCGCACCATCCAGGTCGACCACGACGCGACCCGGCTCGGCCGCCGGACGCCGCTCGAACTGGCCGTGCACGGCGACGTGTCGGCCACCCTGCGGGCGGTGCTGCCGCTGCTGGAGCAGAAGCAGGACCGCCGCTTCCTCGACGAGCTGCTGGACAAGCACTGCAGGGCACTGGAGGGCGTGGTGAGCGCCTACACCAGGAAGACCGAGAACCAGGTGCCGATCCATCCCGAGTACGTGGCCGCCGTGCTGGACGAACTCGCCGACGACGACGCGGTGTTCACGGTCGACACCGGGATGTGCAACGTCTGGGCCGCGCGCTACCTGACGCCCAACGGCCGGCGCCGGGTGATCGGCTCCTTCCTGCACGGCTCGATGGCGAACGCGCTGCCGCACGCGATCGGCGCCCAGTTCGCCTTCCCCGGGCGGCAGGTGGTCTCGATGTCCGGCGACGGCGGGCTCGGCATGCTGCTCGGTGAACTGCTCAGCGTGGCCAAGCACCGGCTGCCGGTGAAGACGGTGGTCTTCAACAACGGCGCGCTCGGCATGATCAAGCTGGAGATGCTGGTCTCCGGCTACCCCGAATGGGAGATCGACAACGGCGACGTGGACTACGCGGCCATCGCCCGTGCGATGGGCATCCAGGCGAAGCGGGTGACCGATCCGGCGAAGGTGCGGGAGGTGCTGGCGGAGGCGCTGCAACGCCCCGGTCCGGTGCTGGTGGACGTGGTCACCGACCCCAACGCGCTCGCCATCCCGCCGCGTGTCACCGCCGCCCAGCTCAAGGGCTTCGCCCTGGCGGCGGGCCGGACCGTCCTGTCCGGCGGTGTCGGCAGGATGATCGACCTGGCCCGGAGCAACCTGCGGAACATCCCCCGGCCGTAGTGCCGTCGGGGGCTCGCCGGCGGGACCGGGGATCCACCGGACCCCGCCCCCTGGACTCCCCTGCGGTCCAGGCGGCAGGGTCGGGTGCCGTCCCGCCCCGCGTGCGGCTGTCCCGCCCCGCGTAGGGCCGGGCGGTCGCGTGCGGCCGGGGGCGGGAGGTCGGCCGCCGCCGCTCTCCCGCGCCCGCTCCAGATCCTGGCAACCGGCCCGGGGCAGTGCCATGGGGAGAACTTCCTATGGCCGGATCCGGTGGTGCGTTCCCGCCGATGAGCCGCACGCGGCGACCGCCGCTCCCCGCCGGCCCCGCTCCCCGCCGGCCCCGCTCCCCGCCGGCCCCGGCCGCGGGCCCTCAGTGGGCCAGGCCCAGCCGGTGGGCCATGCGTACGGCGGAGACCCGGTTGTCGGTGTCGAGCTTTCGGTAGATCCGCTCCAGGTGGCGGTTGACCGTGTGCGGGGAGATGGCCAGGCGGTGGGCGATGGCCCCGGTCGTGAGGCCCTCGGTGAGCAGGCTCAGCACGGTCACCTCGCGCGGCGTCAGTCCGTACCCGGCGGCCCGCTGCACGGTGTCGCCGGCACCGGCCGCCGCGGCGGCCTCGCGGAGCTGCCGCAGTCTGTGCTGCTGGCGGTCCGCGCCGACGAGCAGCGGCTGGATCCGGTCGGCCATGGCCAGGCTGTCGGCACCGAAGTCGGCGCCCCGGCGGCTGAGCACGATGGTCCGGATGGTGTGCCGGGCCGTGACCAGCGGGAGGCCCAGCTGGTGGGTGGTCCCGAAGGCCTGGTACGCCTCGTCGTAGCACGCCGAGCCGCGCCACCCGGAACAGATCCCGGCCACCGACACCGGGCGGACCTCACCGGCGGAGAGGTATCCGACCAGCGGATGCTGCTGCCGTATCTGCCGCTCGACGTGCTCGCTGATCGCCGGTCCGATCCGCTGCGGCGCCCAGCCCTCGATGCGGGCCCGCCGGTGGACCGGGTGCATCTGCGTGATGCTCACGGTGCGGCTGCCGAAGACGTCGAGCAGGTGCTCCGCGAGCAGGTTCCACAGGGTCTCCGGCTCGTCCGTCTCCAGAACCGCGACGACCAGATCGAGTACGCGCTGGTAGTCCCGGGTGTCCGACTTCGTCATGACCCACAGCATCGCCTGCGGGACGGTCCGTCGTCGATGTGACGTCGGCGGCCCGGCGGCCCGGGAGGGAGCCCAGGGAGGGAGCCCGGGGAGAGGACGGCCGCTCTTGCCTCACAGGCAATTTCCTTGCCTCTGGGGCAGGGCAGGTGTGGACTGGGCGCATGAGTACGGACCAGGAGGTCGAGGGCCTCGGCGCCAGACTACGGGAGCACCGGCTGAGCAGCCGGTACACGCTCGAAGCGGCGGCGACCCGGGTGGGCCTGTCCCCAGCGTATCTGTCGCGCCTGGAGACCGGGCAGCGGCAGCCCTCGCTGCCGGTGCTGCTCGGGCTGGCCCGGGCGTACGGCACGACGGTCGCCGGGCTGCTCGGCGAGCTGCCGGCCGACCCGGACCCGGTGGTCAGGGGCGGTGCGATCGAGCCGGGCCGGGCCGGCGGCTGGGGCTACCGGCGGGCCGGCACCCCGGGACGGGCGATGCAGGCGCTGCGCGTCCACGTGCCGACCGGTCTGCAGGACGCGGTGGTCCGGGTGCACCCCGGTGAGGAGTGGCTGTACGTCCTGCGGGGGCGGCTGCGGCTGACCCTCGGCGAGCAGGTCCACCTGCTGGACGAGGGCGACTCCGCCCACTTCGACTCGCTCACCCCGCACCGCATCGCCGCCGACTCGTCCGACGGCGTCGAGCTGCTCTTCCTGCACACCCTGCTGCAGAGCCCGGGCGGCGAACTCTGCCTGGGCGGGGCGCACTGAGGCCCCGAGGTCCCCGTCCGCCCCAAGTACGCCTCGTACGCCTCTGAAGGGAGGCCCATCATGGCCAAGCAACCCATCGATGCCCGTCGGGTCCCGGACCGCGGTATCTGGGTACGCATAGTCCTCTACACCGTGGCGGGCCACGTGTTCGCCGGGTTCCTCTTCCTGCTCTTCGAGCTCGGCGGCCGGGGCAGGTAGGGCCGGGGCCGTCCCCGCGCCCCGCTCACAGCCGGAGCAGCGTGCAGAGCGCGTCCAGCGCGGCGGAGAAGGCGTGCTCCGGCGGGGTCCCGTAGCCGATCACCAGCGCCGGCGGCGCGTCCGGCGCCGGCCCGGCCGCGGGCGTGCGGCACTCGGACATGGTCTGCAGCGAGAGGCCCAACCAGGCTGCCTGGTGGCGCAGTTCGTCCTCGCTGAGCGATCCGGGCGGCAGCTGCAGGACCGCGTGCAGTCCGGCCGCGATGCCGGTGACCCGGACGTCGGGGACCCGTTCGGCGAGGACGTTCGTCAACCGGTCGCGGCGGCGCCGGTAGTGCAGTCGGCAGCGGCGGATGTGCCGGTCGAAGCCGCCCGAGGAGATCAGCTCGGCCAGGGCCAGCTGTTCCAGGGCGCCGGACTGCCCGTCGGCCAACTCCTTCTGCCGCCCCACCGGTTCGACCAGGTCCCGGGGCAGGACGAGCCAGCCGAGGCGCAGTCCGGGTGCGAGGCTCTTGCTGGTGGTGCCCGCGTACACCACCCGCTCCGGGTCCAGTGCCTGCATCGCGCCGACCGGCTGCCGGTCGTAGCGGAACTCGCCGTCGTAGTCGTCCTCGACGATGATCCCGCCGCTCTCGCGGGCCCAGGCGACGGCGGCGGCCCGGCGCGCGGCCCGCAGCGGTACGCCGGTCGGGAACTGGTGCGCCGAGGTGAGCACCACCGCGCCCGCACCGGAGTCCGCCAGCAGGTCGGTACGGGCCCCGGCCTCGTCCAGGGGCAGTGCCACGGTCTCCAGTCCGGCGGCCGTGATCACCTGCTGCTGCGGCGGCAGCCCGTACTCCTCGACCGCCACCGCCCGGACGCCGCGCTCGCGCAGCGCCCCGCAGAGCAGGCCGAGGCCCTGCGTGTAGCCCGCGCAGATCAGGATCCGCTCGGGGTCGGTCCGCACCCCGCGGACCCGGGCCAGGTACTCCGCGAGGGTGCGGCGCAGCTCGATCCGCCCGCGCCGGTCGGAGTAGCCGAACGCCTCGTTGGGGGCCGCCGTCAGCGCCCGGCGGGATGCCGCCAGCCAGGCGGAGCGCGGGAACAGCGAGACGTCGGGCCGGCCGGGGAGCAGGTCGTAGCGGGCCGCGGACCTGAGCGGCCGGGTCGTGGGTGCGGTGCTCTCGGACGGCGTACCGCGTTCGGCCACCACCGTGCCCGAGCCCTGCCGGGAGGCCAGCCAGCCCTCGGCGGCGAGCTGGGTGTACGCCTCCGCGACGGTGTTCCGGGCGATGCCGAGGTCACCGGAGAGCGCCCGCGAGGAGGGCAGCCGGGTGCCGGTCGGCAGGCGGCCGTCGCGGACCGCCGCACGCAGCGCGTCCTCCAGGGCCTCGCGCAGGCCGAGGCCGCGCGACCGTCCGGCGGTCAGGTCCAGGTGCAGGTCGCCACCGAAAGTGGCCCAGGATTCCATGCTTCAAATGAACCATACCGGCGGGCCATCCGGCATCTACCGTTGAACACATGACGACGAACCAGAACGCCTACGTCCCCGCCCCGATCCAGCGCATCTCGCTCCCCGAGCAGGCCCCCGAGTTCTACCGCGCGATGATCAACCTGGACCGTGCGGCGTCCGCCGGGCTGGACCCGATCATCGCCGAGCTGGTCAAGACCTACGCCTCGGTGATCAACGGCTGCGCCTTCTGCCTCGACATGCACACCACCGACGCCCGCAAGATCGGCGAGCAGGACCACCGGCTGCTCAGCCTCCCGGCCTGGCGCGAGACCCCGTGGTTCACCGCCCGCGAGCGGGCCGCGCTCGCACTGACCGAGGCGGTCACCAAGGTCACCGAGGGGCACGTCCCGGACGCGGTCTTCGAGGAGGCCGCCAAGGTCTTCGAGGAGAAGGAGCTGGCCCAGCTGCTCGCGATGATCATCACGATCAACTCCTGGAACCGCATCGCCATCGCCACCCGCCTCAGCCCGGCCCCCAAGCAGTCCTGACCTCCGCTCCCGGGGCGGCGGCGGGCTCCTCGGAGCACGGCCCCCTCCCCGGCCCGCCCCGGCCTCCGGACGGCCCCGCCGTTCCGGGTCCGATCTCCGCCGGCCCACCCCCGCGCCTCACCGACAGGGTGTCACCATGACCACTCAGCACGACAAGGCCAAGCTCCTCAACGACCTGCACCGGCCCGGCGATCCGCTCGTACTGGCCAACGTCTGGGACGGGGTGAGCGCCCGGCTGGTCGCCGCCGCCGGTGCGCGGGCGATCGCCACCGCCAGCGCGAGCGTCTCCTGGGCGCTCGGAGTCCGGGACGGCGGCGGCCTCGACCGGGACCGGGCGCTGGCCCAGACCGCCCTGATCGTCGCCGCGGTGGACCTGCCGGTCACGGCGGACCTGGAGACCGGCTTCGGTGCGAGCGCCGCGGACGTGGGCGAGACCGTCACCGCCCTGCTGGCCACCGGCGCGGTCGGCGTCAACCTGGAGGACGGCCCCGACGGCGCGGCCCGCGAGCTGCGCCCGGTCGCCGAGGCGGCCGAACGGATCGCCGCCGCCCGCGCGGCCGCCGACGCCGAGGGCGTGCCGCTGTACCTCAACGCCAGGACGGACGTCTTCCTGCGCGGCGTCGGCGAGCCTGAGGGCCGTCTCGACGAGGCGATCGCCCGGGGCCTGGCGTACGTCGAGGCCGGGGCGAGCGGGGTGTTCGTCCCGGGCACGGCCGATCCGGCCGTCATCGCGGCGCTCGCGAAGGCCCTGCCGGTCCCGCTCAACGTGACCGGCTCCCCGAACGCCCCGGCGGTCGCCGAACTCGCCGCCCTCGGCGTCGGCCGGATCAGCCTCGGCCCCGGGCTCGCCGAGGTCGCGTACGCGGCGGTCCGGCGGGTCGCCCGCGAGGTCTACACCGACGGCACCTACGACGGCCTCGCGGACGGGCTCGGTTATCCGGAGCTCAACGGCCTGTTCCCGGCCTGACCGGGAATCAGTAGGTCGGCCTCCCGGCTGTGGTGACCGGCGTCACGGGGCGCCGGTCGCCGCAGCCGGCGAGCCGGTGCCGCAGCCGCGGGGTGCTCCCGGTTCAACCGGGCTCGGCCCGGTGCACCCCGGTTGTTCGGCCGCGCCCGACGGTGGTCCGGTCCCCCAACTCCAGTGGATCAAAAACGAGTTGTCCGCCCAGGTGACGGCTGAAACACTCGCTGCGACCCGGCGGCAGGAGGCCGCCGACGCAGGCCCAACGCTTCACCCTGGGGGGACCACGTATGAAGCTGACACGATCCGTACCGGCGCGC
This sequence comes from Kitasatospora sp. NPDC056138, assembly GCF_042264695.1. Lineage (NCBI taxonomy): Bacteria > Bacillati > Actinomycetota > Actinomycetes > Kitasatosporales > Streptomycetaceae > Kitasatospora > Kitasatospora sp. NPDC056138. The sequence continues at coordinate 53,160 of NZ_JBHJVK010000036.1, forward strand.
TCCGCGGCCGGGCTCGGGGTCGCACTGGTGCTGGCCGCGGGCACCACGATGCGGACCGGACCGTGGCCGTGCACCTGAGCCGGGCCAAGGGCTGAGCCACCCGCCGGTCCCGGGCGCCCCGCCCACCGGCAGGGCGCCCGGGACCGGCGGACACCCGGATCCCGGCCGCGGCGGTCAGTCGCGGCCCCGGGCGGGGGCGGGGCCGCTCACCGCACCCGTACGCGCAGCTCGCGGACGCTGTTGCTGACGAAGGACGCGATCGGCTCCGGCCCGGGGCCGTCCGCCGCCCGCAGGCCGGGGAACCGCTCGAACAGGCCGCGCAGGGCCGTCTCCGCCTCCAGCCGGGCGAGGCCCGAACCGAGGCAGAAGTGCGGGCCGTGGCCGAGGGAGAGGTGCCGGGCGGGCTGCCGGGAGAGGTCGAAGCGGTCCGCGTCGGGGTAGTGCGCCCCGTCCCGCCCGACGGCACCGTACGAGGCGAGCATGGCCTCGCCGCGCCGGATCACCACGCCGCCGGCGCCACCCACCTCGATGTCCTCGCTCGCGTACCGCAGCGGGAACTGCCCCACCGGCGAGTCGTACCGCAGCGTCTCCTCGACCACCGCCGCCCACGAGTACGTCCCGTCCAGCACCTGCCGCAGCTGCTCGGGGTGGGCGAGCAGGGCGCGCACGGCGTTGGTGATCAGGTTCAGGGTGGTCTCGTGCCCGGCGACCAGCATCAGCAGCAGCGTGCCGACCAGCTCCTGCTCGCTGAGCCGGTCCTCGTCCTCGCGGGCGGCGATCAGGTCGGTGGTCAGGTCGTCGCCGGGCTCCGCCCGCTTGGCCTCGACCAGCGCGGCCAGCAGCGCGAACAGGCCGGTCTGCGCGGCGACGGCCGCCTCGGGAGTGGCGGAGCTGCTCACCAGGGTGTCCGACAGCTCGTGCAGCTCGTCCTGCTGCTTGGGCGGGAGGCCGAGCAGCCTGCCGATCACCTGCATCGGCAGCGGGTAGGCGAAGTGCTCGCGCAGGTCGAACTCGCCGTCCAGCAGCGCCACCCCGTCCAGCAGCTGCTCGGTGAGCTGCTCGATCCCGGGCTGGAGCGCGCTGACCCGGCGCGGGGTGAACGCCTGGCTGACCAGGCCGCGCAGGCGCCGGTGGTCCTCGCCGTCGGCGGTGGTCATCCCGGGTACGGTGACGAAGTTGAGCAGCGGCCAGCCCTTGGGCAGCAGCCCCTGCCGGAAGGTGTCCCACAGCTGCGGGTTCTTGCCGACCCTGGGGTCGGCGAGCAGCTGCTGGAGGGTGTCGTGGTGGGTTATCGCCCAGACCACCACCCCGCCAGGGAGTTCCACCAGGACCGCGGGCCCGGCCTCCCTGAGTCGGGCGTTCTCGGCGTGCTGGTCGTGTCCGAAGGGGTCGAGTCGGACGGGTGCGGGGCGGGTGCGGTCGAGGGGACCGGAGGTGTCCATACGGGCCTTTCGGGTGCGGGTGTGCGCGGCGGGGTGAAGGCGCTGTAGAGCACCGGCAGGGACACCAGTGCTCGCGACCACGGCGACGGTCGCCAGGACAGTTCATGGGCGGGGACGGCCAGTTGGAGGTCCGGGAGCCGGTGCAGCAGGGTCTCCACGGCGGTCTCGACGATCAGCCGGGCCGGGTGCTGGGCCGGGCAGACGTGCCGGCCGGCGCCCCAGGCCAGGTGGGCGCGGTTGCCGCCGAGGCCGTCGGGGCTCTGGACGGCCGGGTCGGCGTTGGCGCCGGCCAGGCCGAGGACCAGCATGTCGCCCGCGTTGATGTACTGGCCGCCGAGGACGGTGTCGCCGGTGGCCCACCGGCCGGGGAAGTTCTGGGTGGGCGGGTCGCGCCAGAGCACCTCGTCCAGTGCGTCCGTGACGGTCAGCCGCCCGCCCGCGAGGGTGGCCCGGAACCGGCGGTCGGTGAGCAGCAGGCGCAGCGTGTTGCCGGTCCAGTTGATGGTGGTCTCGTTGCCTGCGACCAGGATCACCACCAGGTGGTGCACCACCTCCTCGTCGGTCAGCCCGGCGTCGTGGGCCAGCAGCCAGGAGGTCAGGTCGGCCCCGGGCGTGCTCCGGCGGCTGCGGACCAGGTCGAACAGGATGGCCTGGAACTCGGCGTTCGCCCGGACCGACTGCTCGCTGCTGTCCACGAAGTGGCTGATCAGGTCGATGAGATGGGGGCCCGCCTCGGCGGGCAGGCCCAGCAGCTGGGTGAAGACCAGCAGCGGCAGGCGGCGAGCGTACTGGGTGATCAGGTCGGCGGTGCCGTCCGGGCCCCAGCTGTCGATCAGGGCGTTGGCGGCGTTCTCGGTGGTCTGCCGCAGCTGCCGGTGGTCGATCCGGGCCAGGGTGTCGGCGACCGCGCCGCGCAGCCGCTGGTGCTCGGAGCCGTCCATGTTGAGCAGGGTGGGGCGCCAGGAGGTCATCGGCAGCAGCCGGGAGTCGGGCCTGAGCCTGCCCTCCCGGGGGATCCGCCAGCGGCGCGAGTCCTTGGAGAACAGCTGCTCGTTGCGGGTGAGTTCGAGCAGTTCGGCGTAGCCCAGCACCAGCCACGCCTCCACCCCCGGCTCCAGCTCGATCGGTGCGACCGCGCCGTGCTCCTCGCGCATCCTGGCGTACAGGCCGTGCGGGTCCTCCGAGACCGAGGTGCCGTACAGCGGTACGGTGCCCAGCTTCTCGTGCGCCGGGCAGCCCGGCGGCGGGACCTGGGCCTTCGGCTGCGGAACCCGGGTCTTCGGCGGGGGAGTTGTCATGGCTGCGGCTCCAGGACAGCGGTGGCGTGCAGGTGGTCGACGAAGTCGATCAGGACGTCGTACGCGCCCCGGCGGTCCCGGGCGTCGCAGGCGAGGATCGGCACCTCGGGCAGCAGGTCGAGCGCGGAGCGCAGCTCGTCCTCGGGGTAGCTCGGCGTGTCGGGGAAGGTGTTGACGGCGACGGCGAACGGGATCCGCTGCTCCTCCAGCTGGCCGAGCACGTCGAAGCTCTCCTCGATCCGCCGGGCGTCGACCAGGGCGATCGCACCGAGCGCGCCGCGCGAGAGGTCCTCCCAGAGCGGCCAGAACCGCTGCTGCCCCGGGGTGCCGAAGAGGTAGAGGGCGAGCCTGGGGTTGAGCGTGATCCGGCCGAAGTCGAGGGCGACCGTGGTGGTGGTCTTCCCCGGGCGGCCGGTGAGGTCGTCCACGTCCGCACCGGCGGCGGTCATCGTCTCCTCGGTGCGCAGCGGTGAGATCTCGCTCAGCGAGCCCACCAGGGTGGTCTTGCCCACCCCGAACGGACCGGTGACGAGGATCTTCACGGCGCCCTGCACGGTGGACGGCAGGTAGTCCGGTTCAGCGGAGTTGGCGGAGGCCAACGAGTACCTCTTCCAGGAGGGTTGCGGGCAGGCGTTCGGCCTGCCGTACGGGTGGGACAGCGGGGGGCAGGACCTGGACGGCGCCGAGGTCCCAGAGGTCGCCGACCAGCACCTTGACCACGCCGAGCGGCAGGCCGAGGTGGGCGGCGACCTCGGCGACCGAGAGCAGTTGCCGGCAGAGCGCCAGGATGCGTCGGTGCTCGCGGTTCAACCCGGCCTCCTCGTCGAGGAGCCCGCCGGGTTCGGCGGCCGGGTCGACGCTGACCAGGCTCTCCAGCGCCAGGTCCTCCAGCGCCTGGACGTTCCGGCTGGGCCGGCTGCGTCCGCCGGTGATCACATACGGTCGGACCGGGCCGTTCACCGCGGCTCCCCGGCGAGGGGTTCCACCCGGGGCGGGCTGGTCAGGTGGGCTCCGATCCGCTCGACCAGCACCTGCATCTGGTACGCCACCAGGCCGGCGTCCACCGCCTCGCCGGTCACCACGGCCAGGTGGGCACCGGCCCCGGCGGCCACGACGAACAGGTAGCCGCCGCCGTACTCGATGATGATCTGCCGGGTGCTGCTCTGCCGTCCGCCGAAACCCTGGGCCACTCCACGGGCCAGCGACTGGAGCCCGGAGCACGCGGCGGCCAGCCGCTCGGCGTCGTCGCGGGCGATCCGCTCGCTGCGGCCGATCTCCAGGCCGTCGTTGGACACCACGACGGCGTGCTGCACCTCGGGAACGCCGATGATGTCGGCCAGCAGCCAGCCGAGGTCAGGAGTGGTGGTCATGGAAGTCTCCGAAGTGCTGGGGGGATTGTGGGGCAACGGGGGAATCGGGGGAGGCCGGGGAGGCCGGGGAGGGGCCCTCGGGGAGGTACTGGTCGCGGACCGCCGAACGGCCGCTGGCGGTACCGGCCTGGAAGAGGGACATGAAGGTCTGCGCCTCGATCGCGGAGCGCGGCGGCACGGGGAGTTCGAGGGTCGCCTCGCCGGGGCCGCCGACCGCACCGTCGGCGCCGGGCGCGGTCGGTGCGGCGGCGCTGCGCCGGTTCACCCGGCGCGGCAGGCCGCCGGGGGTGGGCGGCGCCGGGGTCGCGCGCACCTGCTCGGCCGGTGGGACCCGGTGCTGGGTCGGCACCCGTTCGACCGGCGGGAGGGGGCGGACCGGGTCGGACTGGGCCCGGTGCCCGAACCCGTCCGGCCCCCGCCCGGTCGCGGGGGCCGGCAGCGGCTCGGTGAGCAGCGGCGTCGGCAGCAGCACCACCACCCGCACCCCGCCGTACGGGGAGGGCGCGGAGCTGAGGGTGACCCGGAAGCCGTACTGCTCGGCGAGGCGGCCGACCGCGGCGAGCCCCAACTGCGGTACCTCGCCCAGCCGGGAGACCTCCATCGTGGTGCCGCCCGCGAGTGCGGCGGCGGCCTTGTCGACGGCGTACTCGGGCATGCCGACCCCGGCGTCGTCGATCTCGATGACCGCGCCGTTGTGGACCGGCATCAGGGTGACGTGGACCTGGGTGCTGGGCGGCGAGTACCGGGTCGCGTTGTCGAGGAGTTCGGCGACGGCGTGGATCAGCGCCTCGGCGGCGGCGCCGACCACGGCGGTCTCGATCCGGCTGCGGATCACCACCCGCTGGAAGGGCAGGATCCGGGACTGGGCGCCGCGCACCACGTCCTCCAGCGCGACCGGCTCGGGCCAGTGGCGGCCGGCCCGGGCGCCGCAGAGCACGGCCAGCGTCTGGGCGAGGCGGGCCTGTTGGGCGGCGGCGTGGTCGGCCTTGAGCAGGCCCTCCAGCAGCGCGGGGTCGTCGTGCCGGCGCTCCATCTCGTCCAGCCCGGCCTGCTGGTCGTGGGCCATGACCAGGATGCGCCGGGCGACGCTGAGGAAGGCCCGCCGGGTGGAGGCGTTGAGCTCCTGCTCGTGCTGGGTGGCGGCGTGCTCGCTGCTGCGGAGTTCGGCCTCGTTCTGCAACTGGGCACGCAGGGCGACGAACTCCTGCTCCCTGGCGTCGAGTCGGCCCTTCAGGGCGCGGCCGACCGCGCGGTACCTGGCGGCCGCCAGCAGGGAGAGAACGGCGAGCACGCCGGCAGCCGAACCGCACCACTGAGTCATCGTCACGCGGGGATTCTAGGGGGATGATCCTACGTATGTGTGAACGTATCTGACGTTCAGTGATCCGATCACGACATTTCTGCTGCTGAGTGGCTCAACTCAGGTCGAAGTTGGCCGGATCGGGGCGCGGTTCACCCGGCATCCACCCCAAATCCGGTTACCGGTCGGTAGTTTCGCCTCCGGCCGCGATCCGGTGGAGCACCAGCAGCGCCACGTCGTCCGGGCGGGAGCGGCGCTCGGTGACGTTGAGGACGAGCAGTTCGGCCAGCCGCTCCAGCGCCGCCTGCGCGCGGGGCCGGCCGCCCGGTTCCGGCCGCCGCCACAGTTCGAGCCCGCCGATCATCCGCTGCACCGACTCGTCGTAGTCCTCGCCCCGGTTCTCGACCAGCCCGTCCGTGTACACCAGCAGCGTCTCGCCGACGTCCAGGGTGCCGACCGTCAGCGGGTACACCTCGCCGGGTGCGACCCCGAGCGGTGGTCCGCCGGGCAGCTCCAGCTCGTCGGCGTCCCCGGCGGAGATCCGGACCGGCGCCGGGTGCCCGGCGCGCGCCCCGCTGAGCGCGCCGGTGGCCGGATCGAGGGTCAGGTACAGGCAGGTGGCGAACAGCTCGGTGTCCAGCTCGGTGAGCAGCCGGCTGGTCCTGGCCAGGGTGGCCGCCGGATCGTGCCCGTCGGTCGCGTACGCCCGCAGGCCGCTGCGGAGCTGGCCCATCACCGCGGTGGCCTCGGCGTTGTGCCCCTGGACATCGCCGATCACCACACCGACCCGGCCGCCCGGCAGCTGCAGGACGTCGTACCAGTCGCCGCCGATCTGCATGCCCTCGGTACTGGGCAGGTAGCGGGCGGTCGAGGCGAGCCCCGCCAGCCGGGGCAGCGAGCGCGGCAGCATCGCGCGCTGCAGCTCGGTGGCCCGGTGGTGGTGGGTGTCGTACAGCCGCGCCCGCTCCAGCGACTGCGCCAGCACGTCGGCGAAGGCCGAGTACATCGTGCGGTCCTCCCGGCTGAAGGACCGCTCGGTGGCGAAGGTGACCAGGCAGGACCCCACCTGCCGCCCGGAGGCGACCAGCGGCAGCACCGCCCAGGCGGCGGGCGCCAGCGGATTGGGCGGCCGCCGGGCCGGCGACCCGCTCGGCTCGCTGAACAGCGGGGTGGAGTGGGTGAGCGAGTGCTCCATGACACCCGCCGAGAGGTCGTGCAGCCGGCTCAGCTCCTGCCGGTACGGGCCGCCGTACACGGTGTGCGAGACCGGCAGCAGCCGCCCCTCGTCCACCAGGTCCAGCACCACACTGGCCGCACCGAGCGCCGGCCGCGCCACGTCGGTCAGCGCCGTGGTCACGTCCCGGACCGTGATCGCCCGGGACAGCGTGCTGGTCAGCGTGAGCAGCAGCGCCGAGCGGGCACCGGCCACCGGGTCGGTGCCCGGATCCGCGGGGGAGTGCTCCGGCCGCGCCCCGGCCCGGTGCCGGTCGAGCAGCAGCCCGGCGACCCGGACCGGGCGGTCGTGCAGGTCCAGCAGCACCTCGCCCTCCTCGGCCACCGCCACCACCGTCCCGTCGCCGTGCACCGCCCGGTAGTTGAGCCGGTACGGGCCGCCGGAGGCCAGCGCCTCGGCGATACCCGCCTGGAGATCGGGCAGGTCCTCGGGGTGGACCAGCGCGGCGAGGTCCGGGGCCGGGGCGGTGTCCGCGTCGGCCGGCGGCTCCAGGCCGAACAGCCGGTACGCCCGGACGTCCCAGGTGCTCTCGCCGGTCACCAGGTCGCGCTCGAACGCCCCGGCCCCGGCAGCCCGCAGGGCGGACGACAGCAGCGGCTGCGGCCCGGGCCCCCGGCCGGCCCGGACCCCCTCGGGGACGTGCTGGGTGGCCTGGACGTGGTCCATCAGGTGCGCCAGCCGGTGTGCGCACGCCTCGGCGACCGTCTCCAGCACGTCGACGTCCCGGCGCGGCACGGTCCCCCGGTGGGCCAGCGCGAGCGCCAGCGAGCCGATCGCGTTGCCGTCCACCACCAGCGGCAGCACCGCCAGGGCGACCAGGCCGGTGCCCCGGCCCGCGTTGGTGTTCGGGTACTCCGTGCTCGTCCGCTCCGGACTGAGCAGGACGGGAGCGCGGCGCTTCAGCGCCAGCGCGGCGGGCAGCTCACCGGCCGGGTCGACCAGGCTGTACCGCTCGTGCGCCCACTCGGGCAGTCCGTGGGAGGCGGCGAGGCGCAGCATCCCCTCGTTGTCCAGTAAGTACAGCGCCGAACCCTCGCCGGTCACCCACGGCGGCCCCTCGGCGAGGACCGTGCCCAGCAGGTCGGCGGCACTGGTGCAGCGGAGCAGCAGGCGCAAGCAGCGCATCGTGCTGCGCGGGCGCTTGGGCCCGGCCTCCTCCTCGGACGGCAGCCAGGGCGAGCTCAGGTCCATGGGAGGTACCAGGCCCCTTCACTCGTGCCGTCTCCCGCACATTCCCGGACATCCTATTTCCCCGGCCCCGAAACGGCGGCTCCACCGAACGGTCCCCGGCGGCCGGTGCGGGCCCGCGCCGGCCGCAGCCGTGCTGGTCGGATGCTGGTCGGGTGCCCGGCCGGGTGCCCGGTCCGGCGGGTTCAGCCGCCCGCGCCGAGACGGCGGACCACCACCACTGTCCGGTCGTCGGCGACGTTGCGGGCGACGGTCCGCAGCAGCTCCGCGGCCGGGTCGGCCGGACCGCCGTACCGGAGCAGCCCGGTGGCCGCGTCCAGCAGCCGTCCGATGCCCTGGTCGATGTCCTCGCCGGGGACTTCGACCAGGCCGTCGCTGTAGAGCAGCAGCGAGTCCCCGTGGGCGAGCCGCCCGCACGCGGCGGTGTAGCGCGTCCCGGCGAAGATGCCCAGCGCGGGACCGCTCTCGCCGCGGAGCTCCCAACTGCCGCCGCCCGCACGGTGATAGTGCCCGGCCGGCGGGTGCCCGGCGGTGAACAGCCGGTAGCGCCCGGTGGCGGGGGAGAGCGCGAGGTGGACGGCGGTGGCGAACTCGTCCTCCCAGTCGAGCCGGGCCAGGTAGTCGTTGGCCCGGGCCAGGAAGGCCTCCGGCGGCACCGAGCCGAGCAGCATCGCGAAGGCCCCGGAGAGGTGCATCGACCGTGCGGCGGCCCGGCTGCCCTTGCCCGAGACGTCGACCAGGACCACCTCCAGCAGGTCCCGCTCGGGCCGCTGCGCGGTGAGCAGGAAGTCCCCGGCGAAGAACGCGCCGCTGACCGGGGAGACCGCCCGGTGGAAGCGCCAGTCCAGCAGCCGGTCGGGGAGGCGGCCGAGGTCCCGGGTGCGCTCGGCGAGTTCCAGCAGCATGGTGTCGCCCCGGGTGCCGCGCAGGCCGAGCCGGCTGCGGTGGCGGGACATCAGCAGACCGATCACCGCCGCGATCAGCACCATCAGGACCGAGCCGAGCCGCACCCCGGAGGGGACCCGCAGCAGCCACTCGGTGACGAGCCCGAGCCCGACCGGCACCAGCAGCAGCCGCATCAGCCGGATGTGCAGCACGAAGCCGCCGAGGAGCAGCGGCAGTATCTGTGCCGAGGGCGGGCAGTCGTTGGGCGCGACGATGGCGAGGAGGGTGAGCAGCGCGGCGGAGACGGTCAGCAGACCGAGCGCGACCCGCTCGGCCGCCGCGTCGCCGTCCAGCAGCCGGCTCAGCCAGCGCCCGTAGGGGCCGCTCCGGGTCGCTGCGGCGAGCTGTCGTGCCACCGTGGTGACTGCGGGCACGAGGACCTCCGCCGAGACTCGGGCCAGGCCGCTGACCGTCCGCTGCTCAGGTCAATTTAGCGTCGACGGCCCGGATCCACGGGGATTTTGCGCCCGGCACGAGCGGCGTTTGCCCGGTCGGGGCGCCGGTGCGGTCCTACTGTCCGTCGCTCTCGCCGTACGGCTCCTGCGGGCGGGCCGGGACCGGGCGCAGCGAGCGCAGCCCCCGGGCGACGGCGAAGGCGCACCGGGCGGCGTCCGCCAGACCGCCGCCGGTGGTGGTCCCGGCATCCGGCACGGTGGGCCTGGTCGGGGTGCGCTGCTCCGGGACGAGACCGGTACCGGGACGGGTGGTCTGCGCGGTCTGGGTCATACCGGCCTCCTCCTTGTGGTCGTGCCCTGGGGCATCGTGGGCGGCGGCGTCGTGTCCGGTCGGCGGCTGCTGCTGACGGTACGTGGGCCGCCCGGATGCTACCTACCCAGTCCGACCGTCGTGGTGGCGGGTGGTCTGCGACAGTTCGGTCTCGAATCCCACCCGGATCCGTACCGGTGCGCCCGCACCCGCTGGTGCCCGTCCGTGTCCGCACCCGCTGGCAGCCGTCCGCGTCCGCCCGGCCCGGTGCCGGGCCGTGCCCCGGTGGAGACGTCCCGCAGCCGTCCGTCCGGCCGCCCGCCGACGAGCACCCGCACCCCGGCCGGTGAACCGCCCGGTGGTCGGGGCCTGTTGGCCACCCTGCGCGCCGGGGTGGCACCCCGTCAAGCCCGGGGTGGCGGTGCGGGCCGGTCCCCTCCCCGCCTCAGGCCGCGGGCCAGGCCCGCAGGCCCTCGGTCAGCACCCGGACCAGCCGCTCCCGGGTCACCGTCAGGTCCTCGGTCAGTTGGAAGGCACCGCCGGTGGAGAGCGAGGCGAAGCCGTGGGCCACCGAACGCACCGCACGGGCCGCGTGGATCGCCTCCGAGCCCTCCAGCCCGTACCCGCGCAGCACCGCCAGGATCACGCCGACCAGCCGGGCGGCCGCGTACTGCAGCTCCTCGTCGTCCTGCGGGGCCTGCGGCAGGGCGGCGTACCGGTGCGGGTGGCGGACCGCGTAGTCCAGGTAGGCCGCCAGCAGGGCCTCGACCGCTTCGTCCCGGCTGCGTCCCAGCACCGCCGTGGCCAGCTGCTCGGCGAGGTCCTCGGTGACCCGGACGGCGACCAGCCGGCGCAGTTCGGTCAGGCCGCCGCTGACGTGCTTGTAGAGGGAGGGGGTGGCGACGCCGGCCCGGGCGGCCACGGCGGCCAGGGTGAGGGCCTCGGGACCCTGTTCGTCGATCAGCGTGAGGGCGTGGCCGACGACGGCGGCGGGGGTGAGTCCGACCCTGGGCATCAGGCGACCTCGTGCAGGAAGGGGAGCAGGGCGTCGGCGGTGGCCTCGGGGAACTCCGCCATCGGGTAGTGCCCGGCACCGTCGATCATCACCTTACGGCCCCTCAGTGCCGCGGCCTGCCGGTCGGCGAGCTCGGCCGGGTCGGGGAAGTCGACGTCCCTGCCGCCCATCAGCACCAGCGCCGGGCAGTGCACCGCCGCCGCCGAGCCGAGGGCCGCGGAGTCGCCGTTCAGGTAGCCCCGGGTGGCGGTCTTCCGGCCGGGGGTGCGCAGCGCGGCCACCAGTGCGGCCCGGTGGGCCTCGAAGTCGGCGGGCCTGCGCGAGGGGTAGTAGTACCGCTGGGCGAGGCCCCAGATGCCGGGGAAGGCCAGCACCAGCGGGCCGAGCACCTTCGTCACCGCCTGCTGGAGGGCGTTCGCCCGGTGCTCGACGAAGGCGTCGATCAGGGCGATCCCGGCCACCCGTACGGGGGCGCGCCCGGCCGCTTCGACCACGGTGGCGCCGGTGTACGAGTTGCCGACCAGGACGGCCCGCTCGATGCCCAGGTGGTCGAGCAGGGCGAGCACGTCGTCCGCGATCGCGCCGGGGGAGTAGTCGTCCCAGGCGATCGAGGACTCGCCGAAGCCACGCAGGTCCATGGTGACCACCCGGTGGCCGGCCGCGGTGAGCAGCGGCCGCAGGTACCGGTACGAGGCGCGGGAGTCGAGCATCCCGGGCAGCAGCACCACCGGGGTGCCGTCGGTGGGCGTGCCGCTGTCGTCGAACGCGATCCGGCCGCCGGGGACGTCGAGGTACCGGGTGTCCGACATGTACTGCCTCCACTGTTGTTGGCTGCTTCCTGTAGCCATAAAGCTAAGGCTAATAGCCTTAGCCGTCAAGGTGGTCCGCCGGACCGTGCGGTACGGTGCGGCTGATCGCAGAGCCGGACCGTGGGGAGTCGTCATGCCGTTCATCAACGTCAAGCAGCTGGCCGGTCGCACCGAGGAGCAGAAGGCCGAGATCGCGCGCGAACTCACCGAGGCCTACGCCCGGATCACCGGTGTGAAGCCGGAGAACATCTGGGTGGCGATCGAGGAACTGCCGCGCGAGAACTGGGCGATCGCCGGGACGACCTTCGCCGAGTGGGACCGGCAGGCCCGGGGCTGAGCCCTCCGGTGGATAACGGGCCGTCATGGGGCGAGCTGGCCAATCGTCACAAATCGCCCATTGCGCCCCAGGAAGCCAGGACTGCACCAATCGCGCAGCTTGGAATCATGGGCTTCTCGGATTAACGTTTGATAACGCAGCGCGGTCGGCAACGCCGTACCCGAACGGCACCGTGCGCCGTCGCCCAATCCTCTGGGCCTGCCCGTGCGGCGGGCCCGGGAGCCGGGGAACCACGTTCCTGGGGTGAATCGGGTGGGCCTCGGTCCGCCCGTAGGAGACCTTCCTGCTCCGAACCCGTCAGCTAACCCGGTCGGCGCGAAGGAAGGAAAGGAGCGCGCCTCCGTGGCGTCCTTGTCGCACACCCCCGCCAACCTCGGGATCGGCACGCTCGGGTTCGGCACCCAGCTGCTCGAACCCCCGCAGGAGCAGGCCGTCGACACCGACGCGGCGGCCCGGCACCGGATGCCCCGTCAGCCGCGCACCGGCGGCTCGCTGCTCGGCGTGACCGCGATGGCCGCCGGCCTGGGCGCCACCGGACTCGCCACCGCGGGGTCGGCCGCCGCGGCCACCCCCGCCCAGCCGCCCGCCCCCGCACCGGCGCTCTCGGTCCCGGACACGGCTTCGGAGCACGTCCTCTCCGCCGACCCCGGACTGGCCCTCGCCGCCCGGATCCAGCAGCAGGCCGACGGCCAGCGCACCTCGGTCGAGGAGTCCGCCCGGCTGGCCGCCGCACAGGAGGCCGAGGCCAAGCGGGCCGCCCAGCAGGCCGGGGCTCAGGTCACGGCCGAGGCTCAGACCACGGCCGAAGCCCAGGCCACGGCCGAGACCCAGAGCACGGCCGAGCGCGACCGGCTCGGCACCCTGGAGCTGCCGACCGTCAACTACACCCTCGCGGCGCAGTCCTCCCCGGCCGCTTCGCACTGGGCCCACCTGAACACCGGCCTGGACTTCGCGGCCCCGACCGGCACCCCGGTCACCGCCCTCGGCGCGGGCACGGTCACCTCGGCCGGCTGGTCCGGTGCGTACGGGTACCGGGTGATCCAGACCCTGCCCGACGGCACCGAGATCTGGTACTGCCACCTCTCCGCCATCTCCGCCGCCTCCGGCCCGGTCGCCGCCGGCACCCGGCTCGGCAAGGTCGGTACGACCGGGAACTGCCCCGGCCTCCGGTCGGGAGGCGCCCCCATCGGTCCGCACCTCCACCTGGAGGTCCGCCCCGGCGGCGGGGCCCCGGTCGACTCGCTCGCCTGGCTCCGGTCCCACGGCCTCCAGCCGTAGGCCGACCGGCAGGAACCTCCGGCGGGCCCGCCGTGCGCGGTGCGGGCCCGCCGGACACCCCCGAGGGCGGTTCCCGGCCGACGGCGCGCGATCAGGCCCCCGTGCCCGCCAGGTACTCCTCGATCTCCTCGGTGCCCGGCTCCGGTGCCAGCTCCGCGAACTCCGTCACCAGCAGCTCGGGCAGGCCCGGCACCGTCCACTCCCCGCACAGCCGCAGCGCCTCCGCCGCCACCACGGCCTCGAAGTCCTCGAAGTCCCCGGAGAGTTCGTCGGGCATCGGCAGCCCCAGCGCGTTCAGCCCGGCCAGATTGCGGTAGCTGCGCTGCATCAGCCGGTTCTCCAGCAGTAGCCGGGCGCCGTCCGTGGCCATGCCCACCGAGAGCACGCGGGCCCGGTTCCACCCCTCGTCGCCCTGCACCGGTTCCAGCAGCCCCTGTTCCTCCAGCCAGTCGAAGCACGCGATGCGCTGATCCTCCGTCAGCTCGCAGAACTCCGCCAGCCAGGCCGACACGGCCGCCCCGTCGGCCGTGTCCACCCCGTCCGCGCGCAGCAGCAGGGCGTACAGCCGGGGCCAGGTCACCAGGTGCGGGCGGCGCAGCAGGTCGCAGAGCAGCTCGCCCTGCCACTCGGCCTCCGCGTGCAGCTTCGCCTGCCGCTTGGCGTTCAGCCGCCGGCCCGCCCGCTGGTGGTCGACCAGCAGCCGCACCGCCCGCCCGTACGCCTCCGGCTCGGCCGCGGGCTGTACGTACAGGTACAGCTGCTCGTACAGCAGCTGCTCCAGCAGCGGCGAACTCAGCTCGGGGAAGCCCTCGTGCATCGGTGCGCCGCCGAGTTCCAACAGGGTGAGCACCGTCCGCAGCGCCTCCTCGGGCACCGGCTCGTACCCGTGCTCGGCCGCCCAGGCCAGCAGGTCGGCGGTGCGGGTGAGCGGGGTGAGCTGTAGATCGTGGTTCACGGTACGTACGGTAGCCCGTGCGGCGGCACGGACGCCGCCGGTGGCCCGGCCCGCTGTAGGGTCGGGCGGCATGGAGCCAGAACCGGGCCCCGCGGAGCCTGGCGGGGCCGTGCTGCTGACCGGCCCGCGCCTCGCCATCCGCGAGTTCCACCACACCCCCGCCGACGTGGACGCCCTGTACGCCGTCTTCGGCGACCCCGAAGCCGCCAGGTACCTGCCTTTCGAACCGCGCGACCGCGAGACCTGTGCCGACCAGATCGAGCTCTACGTCGAACAGGCCGAGGCCGACCCGCGCACCGGCTACCGGCTCGCCGTCACCGTGCTCGCCGACGACGAGCCCGCGTACGCCACCCCGATCGGCACCGCCGTCCTCGACCTCGGCGACCACCGCTCCGCCACCCTCGGCTACGCCCTGCGCCGCGACACCTGGGGCCGCGGGTACGCGAGCGAGATCACCTCGGTGCTCTGCGAGTTCGCCTTCCGCACGCTCGGCCTGCACCGCCTCGCCGCCCGGGCCGATCCGGCGAACGCCGCGTCCGTCCGGGTGCTCACCAAGGCCGGCTTCCAGCTGGAGGGCCGGATCCGGCACGACCTGCAGCTGCGCGGCACCTGGTACGACTCGCTGCTCTTCTCGCTGCTGGAGCCCGAGTGGGGCGGCCCCGACGGGGAGCGGGGGTAGGGAGAACCCCACCTCCGGGTCGCCAGCGGGCTCCATACCGGCGACGGCCCGCAACCGGCATCGTGTGGGGTGTGAGCACGGACGACACCAGGGGGCCCGCGATGAGCAGCACCACCACGAGCACCGACGGCACGGGCCCGTACGGCCGTGACACCCACGCCGGGCGATCCGCCGCCGGGCCGGGGCCTTCCCGCTGGGCGGCCCCGGTCAGCGCCGCCACCTGGCGGCAGTTCGGCTTCGCGATGAGCTCCCTGCCCCTTGCCGTGGCGGGCTTCGCGTTCGTCGTCGTCTTCTTCTCGGCCGGACTGGGGCTGGCGCTCACGGCACTGGGGCTGCCGCTGACCGCTCTGATGCTCACCGGGGCCCGGGGGTTCGGCGCCCTGGAGCGGCACCGGGCCCGCACGCTGCTGGGCGCCGAGCTCTCGGGGCCGGCGCCGGTGCGGCCGAGGCGTCCCGGGTTCTGGGGCGGCTGCACGGCCCGGCTGGCCGACCCGGCGGGCTGGAAGGCGGCGCTGTACCAGGTGGTGATGCTCCCCTGGAGCATCGTGAGCTTCGTCCTTTCGACGGTCTTCCTGACGATCGGCTGGGCGCTGACGCTGTACCCCACGTACCACTGGGTGTACCACCGGTACCTGGGCTGGCCGGGTATGCGGGTGGTCGACTTCTCCACCGGGACCTCGCACCACCAGTACTACATCTCCTCGCCCTGGCAGATCGCGGGAGTCTCGGTCCTCGGCATCGCGTTCCTCTACCTCGCCGCCCTGCTGGTCCGCGCGGTCAACGGGGTCACCCGGGCCGCCGTCCGGGGCCTGCTCTCCGCCCGCTGACCGGGCACGGCCGTCAGGGCGCGGGGACCGCCCGAAACGGCGGGGCCGGGTGCCGCGCTCCCGCCCGGCCCGGCTGCCCGCCGGCTGCCGGTGACCCGCGCGGTTCTCCGCGCCCCCGGGGAGCCGACGCCGCAGGAACGGGGGCCGGGCCTACCGGGGCCCGGCCACGGCCTCGGCGCCGCCGTTGTCCGGGGCCGGGCCCGTCGGCGCTTCCGCAGGGGGTGCTGCGGGCGTGGACGTGGGCGTGGGCGCGGGCGTGGGCGCGGGCGTGGGCGCGGGCGCGGGGGTGGGGGCGGCCAGCAGCCGGAGGACCTCCTCGCCGACCACGCGCCGGCGCGAGTACGGCGGGACGGCGCTGGAGTTGCGCAGCTTGTAGTCGACGGCCTCCCGCAGCATGGCCTGCTGCTCGTCCGTCAGCCCGGCGCCGGTGGCGATCGCACGGGCGGCGAGCAGCGCCTGGAGCAGTTCGAACGGCGAGAGGTTGCGGTCGATCGCCCTGATGATCAGATCGAGGCCGGCCGGGTCGGGCTTGCCCTGGAGCAGGGCCAGCGCCTGGACCCGCAGGCCCTCCACACCGGTGTCGAACATCTTCCGGATCTCGGGCGAGGTGTAGTCGAGGGCACCGGCCGAGGTGGAGGTCTGGTTCACCGAGTCCGCCAGGGTCTGCCGGTCGGCCGTGGACAGCGCCCGCGCCAGCAGCAGCCTGGTGAGCAGCCACCCGGACAGGAACCCGAGCACGCTGAAGCAGACCACCACGGTCGCCACGAACGCGGCCGCGCCCGGCCCGTCCCCGACCAGCGGCGCCAGGGCGTCGCCCAGCTGCCGCAGCCGGTGCGGCACCGTGCCCAGCTGGGTGAGCCCGGCCCCCAGCAGGATCTTGGTCAGCCAGTCGGACGCCTGCTCCAGGTTGGTGTTGGGCGCGTAGCTCGCGGTGGAGGTGGCGCTCAGGTCGCCGGGGTGCGCGGCGGCGCCGCTGCTGAGCAGCCGGGGTATGCCGAACAGGAAGCCCACGCCGCCACCGGCCGCTGTGGCCATCGCGGCCACCAGCAGGCCCCCGCCGAGCGTCGCCGCCCGGTGCCCGCTCGCCGTCGCGTGGAGCACCAGCCCCAGCACGCCGGACGCGACCACCCCGGCCAGGCCGTACCGCACCTCCGGCGCCAGCCCGCCGCCGTACCGCGCGTACCTGCGCTCGGCCGCCTTCCCACGTGTACCGACCATCGACGGCCTCCCCGATTCACCCGTTGGGTCGCAGCGACTGTAGCGGGCGGTGCGGTGGCCGGACAGGGAGTGCGGCGGGGCGTCAGGTGGTGGTCGACCGTTCGCCGGCCGGGGTGCGCGGCCGGCGGCCCAGGCGCCGGCGGACCTGCCGGGCCGAGCTCCGCAGATTGCCCACCACCAGGAGCAGCAGCCACGGTCCCGCGATCAGCAGGGAGTTCCTGACCCAGTTCTGGTGCGAGATCCACAGGGACGCGCAGCAGGAGAGTCCCAGCACGAGGCCGAATCCGGTCACCAGGAGCGCCCGGTGCAGAGGTCTGGTCATCTGGAGGGCTCCCGGGCACGGCGGATCACTGTGCCGACCAGTCTTCCCGGCTCACCTTCGAGCGATCCTAACCGTTCCACAGGTTGGGATCGCTGGGACGGAGTCGCCCGGGCCCGGACATGCCGAACCCCCGGGGCCTCTCCATGAGGGTGTCCCGGGGGAACGGCGACATCTGCGCGGTTACGCGTCCGCAGGGCCCGAACCTAGACGGCGGCCTCTGCGGAGGCGTGCCCGAGCGAGCCGGACGCGCCTACGTGCGCAGTTGCGTGGGTACTCAACTCAGGATCACCTCCTTTCGTTCTCTGAGCACAACCATAGGCAGGCCGGGGAACGGAGGCAACGGAATTATCCGGGGAACGCAGAAGGCCCGGCAGACGGATCTGCCGGGCCTTCTGGCTACTGAGTAGCGGGGACAGGATTTGAACCTGCGACCTCTGGGTTATGAGCCCAGCGAGCTACCGAGCTGCTCCACCCCGCGTCGGTGAACCCAACAGTACGGGAGAGCCACCGATAAGGGAAATCGCTTCTTCGGCCGCCCCGGGGTGCGGGCGCGCTCAGGTGGTGCCACCCCGCCGGGAGGAGCGCCCGGCGGCCGGGTCGCGGGGCGGGTGGTCCGCGTGCCGGGCGCTCCGTACGGTCCGGGCCCTGGCCCAGACCGCGAAGCAGACCAGCGCGGCGAAGCACGGCACCATCACCATCCCGTACACCAGCAGGAAGCCGTGCGTGCCGAGCCCGGCGGCGGCGTTCCAGACGCCGTGCAGGGCGATCGCCAGCAGCAGGCCCACCGGCGCGGCCACCCGGGCCAGCCAGCGGCGGCCGGTGGTGAGGCTGATCGCGATGCCGAGTCCGGTGAGCGCGCTGAAGAGCGGGTGTGCGAAGGGGGAGAGCAGGCCGCGCAGGACGAAGGTGTGGACCGTGGTGTCGAAGTCCCGCAGGCTGGGCGGCGCGCCGAGGCCGATGCCGTCCAGCCGGGTCTGCTGGTCGTCGGTGAACGCCCGCCCGAGGTAGAGGGCGTTCTCGGTGAAGGCGAACCCGCACGCGGTGACCCCGCCGAGGACCACCCCGGCGGCCAGGGTGCGCGGGCTGGACCGGGCCCGGCGCCGTCCGCCGCGCGGGTGCGGGCCGTGGTAGGTGGCCGGACGGAAGTACGGCAGCGGGCGCAGGTAGCGCCGCAGTCGCGGGGCGTTGCGCAGGCGGCGCACCGAGCGGCGCAGCGGCGCCGGGGAGCGTCGGACCAGCACGGCGCAGGTGCGCTCGGCCCGGCAGCGGAGCCTGCGGTGCAGGGGGAGCAGCAGCATGACCATGGCGGCGCCCTTGGCGCTCTCCTCGATCAGCGGCGTCGCGAAATCGGCCCCGATCGTCTCGCCGCGCATGCTGCCCTGGTGGGCGACCAGGAAGTCGCTGGCCCAGCCGTTCGCCATGATCGCCACGGTGGTCGCGGCACAGGCGCCCCAGGCGAGGCAGAACAGGGTGTGCCGCAGCGGCACCCGCGCGGTCTGGTTGAGCCAGGCGAGCGCGCCCAGCACGAAGGGCAGCGGCAGCAGGGCCAGGCCCAGGCCGACAAGCAGCCCGGTGGTGCCGGTCTGCCGGTGCACCAGTTGCAGGATGAGCACGCCGCAGCCGGCGAGCGCGACGGCGGCCAGCGCGGAGGAGACGGCGGGGTAGCGCAGCCTGGCGGCCCACCCGAGCAGGCGCTCCACCTGGACGTACGGGTGCCAGGACAGCAGTCGGCCGGCCCGCCGCACCCGGGGCCCCGGGATCGGCCGGGTGCCGGCGGCGTGCGCGGGCGCGCTGACGGCGGACCCGGGCGGTCCGACGGCCTCCGGGGCCGCGTCCGGGACGGCGGAGGCGGCTGCGGGAAGGGGCGGCGCGTCGGAGTGCGGGCCGTCGCCGGACGGACTGCTCACCCGAAAAGCGTAGGGGAACGGCGCAGTTCCGGGGAGACTCTCCGCACGATCGGTGTCGGCCTTCTCACGTCGGGTGACGGGGCGTCAGGCGTTCGCACCGGAGTCCCCCCGCGTCCGGGCCGGGCTCAGCGGCGGCGGAACAGCAGGTCGTGCACGACGTGGCCCTTGGCCATCCCGGCGCGCTCGAACTTGGTGACCGGACGCCAGTCCGGCCGGGGCGCGTAGCCGGGCACACTGCCCGCCGGGCGGTCGGCGGGCTCCAGCCAGCCGGTGCCGTCGCCCTCGGGGTGCAGGTTCTCCAGCTCCGGCGAGGCCGAGAGGACGTCGAGCATCTGCTCGGCGTACGGCTCCCAGTCGGTGGCGCAGTGCACCAGGGCGCCGGGCGCCAGGCGGGGGAGCACCAGGTCGAGGAAGTGCGGCTGGATCAGGCGCCGCTTGTGGTGCTTGGGCTTGGGCCAGGGGTCGGCGAAGAAGACCCGCAGACCGGCCAGTGCGGCGTCGGGCAGCATGTCGCGCAGCAGGATCACCGCGTCGCCGGCGGCCAGGCGGACGTTCTCGGAGCCGTCGCGCTCCAGCATCTGCAGCAGGTTGCCGTGGCCGGGGGTGTGCACGTCGGCGGCCAGGATGCCCGTCGACGGGTCCGCGGCGGCCATCGCGGCGGTGGTCTCGCCCATGCCGAAGCCGATCTCCAGCGTGACCGGGAGCCCGCCGAACAGGCTCGGCAGGTCGAGCGGGGTGCCGTCGATCGCCAGGCCGAACCGCTCCCAGCCCCGGTCCAGCGCACCGGCCTGGGCGTTGGTCATCCGACCTCGGCGCGGCTGGAAGCTGCGGATCCGTCGCTCGCTGTGCTGGGCCTCGGTGGCCTTGTGCGGGTACATCGGCGCGGGGTACGCGGCCGGTGCGGCGGAGAGCCGGGCGGACGGGGAGGGCTGGGTGCTGGAGGCGGTGGCAGTCACAATCGCCCCATTCTACGGGGGCGTGCACACCCCCGGCCCGGCGCGTGACGCACACCTCATGCCCCCAGCCGTCCCCGCGCGCCTACCGGTCCCCCGCCTCCAGGGCCGCGACCGCGCGGCGGGCCACCTCCCGGCCGATCGGGAGCGACGCGGTCGCCGCCGGGGAGGGCGCGTTGAGCACGTGGACGGTCCGCCGGGGCGAGGACGGGTCACCCGGGTCGAAGCCGGCGAAGGCGAAGTCGTCCAGCAGCGAGCCGTCCCTGGCCACCGCCTGCGCCCGCACCCCGGCCGTGGCCGGGACCAGGTCGGCGGCCGTGACCGCGGGGAGCAGCCGCTGCACGGCGGCCGTGAACGCCCGCTTGGACAGCGACCGGTGCAACTCGCCGATCTCGTACCGCCAGTGCCGCCGCGCGATCTGCCAGGTGCCGGGGAAGCGCACCGTCTCGGCGAGGTCGCGCGGCCGGACCGTCCGCCAGTCGTACCCCTCGCGGGCCAGTGCGGGGACGGCGTTCGGGCCGACGTGGACATCGCCGTGCACGCCCCGGGTGAGGTGCACGCCGAGGAACGGGAAGGCCGGGTCGGGCACCGGGTACACCAGTCCCCGGACCAACTCCCGCCGTTCCTTGGTGAGTTCGTAGTACTCGCCGCGGAACGGGATGATCCGCACGCCGGGGTCGTCGCCGGCCATCCGGGCGATCCGGTCGCTGTGCAGCCCGGCGCAGTTCACCAGCACCGCGCTGCGCAGCTCCGCGCCGCCCCCGATCCGGACGGTCAGCCCGTCCCGGCGCCGCTCGATCCCCTGCAGTTCGCAGCCGGTGCGCAGCAGGGCGCCGGCCTCCTCGGCCAGCGCGGCGTACCGGCGGGCCACCGCAGGGAAGTCGCAGATGCCGGTGGTGCCGATGTGCAGCCCGGCGACGCCGGTGACCTCCGGCTCGTGTGCGGCGATGCCGGCGGCGTCCAGCTCGGTGACCGGGATGCCGTTCTCCCGGCCGCGCTGCGCCAGGGCGTGCAGGCGCGGAAGTTCCTCCCGTCCGGTGGCCACGATCAGCTTGCCGGTGACCTCGTACGGGATGCCCTGCTCGCGGCAGAACCCGACCATCTCGGCCGCGCCCTCGGCGGCGTACCTGGCCTTCAGCGAGCCGGGCCGGTAGTACACCCCGCTGTGGATGACGCCGCTGTTGCGGCCGGTCTGGTGGGCGGCGAAACCGGGTTCCTTCTCCAGCAGCAGGACCCGCAGGTCGGGCCGCTGCCGGGTGAGCGCGTACACGGTGGACAGCCCGACGATCCCGCCGCCCACCACCGTCACGTCGAAGTCGTACGCCACCGCCGCACCTTCTTCCTCCCCGGCACCCGCCGCCCAGGTGCCCGCGGCTGTGATGGTGGCACGGCTGCGGGCACCGGTCGAGAGCACCGGGCGGGGCCGGACTACTTCCAGGGCCAGTCGGCGTCGCGGCCCGCCTCCAGCATCGGGATCAGCCGGAAGGCGGAGTCACCGAGTCCGCCGAAGGTGTGCCGGGCGGCGGTGCCGGACGGCGCGTGGCCGGTGGCGTAGCCGGCGAGGTTCCAGGTGTACACCGGGACCTCGGCGGGCACGGCGGCCAGCGGGTCGCCCTGCCAACTGCCGTACGCCTGCTCGTCGGTGATCACCACCACCCGGTCGTGTCCGGCGTAGTGCCGGGCGACGGCCCCGGCGGTGTCGGTGCCGCCGAGGTTGTGGAACCGGTCCAGCACCTTGAGCACCGACTCGCCGCGGCGCACCTCGACCACCTGACTGCCGCTGCCGAACTCCACCAGGTCCGCCCGCTCGGCCCGGACCTTCAGCGCGGTGCCGAAGATCGCCGCCGAGTCGGCCCGGTTGAGCTGGGTCTGTGCGCCCGGCCGGTCGAACATCGAACCCGAGCGGTCCACCAGGACCAGCGTCCGGCCGGGCAGTGCGGGCACGTTGGAGAGCGAGTGCGCGAGCGCGCGCTCCAGCGCGTGCCCCCAGCGCAGCGACGGCGCGTTGCGGTGGGCGGCCAGGTAGCGGAACGGGAACTGCCGGGACCGGGCCACCTCGTCCGGGTCGCTGATCCGGCGCGCCACCTCGGCGGCGACCTCGTCCGAGACCCCGGCCTGGTCGAAGTTGCGCAGGTTGCGGACCAGCGCCATCGGCCCCATGGACGGGATGACCGCCTCCCAGACGGCCGCGTCCAGCGGGCCCTGGAGCCAGCCGGCCAGCGCCTCCCAGGTCAGCCCGGCCGCGGCCAGCCGCTCGGCGCCGCCGGCGGCGGTGACGGCGGCCCGGCGCTGCTCGACGGGCAGGCCGAGGAGCGCGCGGTTGGCGGTCAGCAGCGCGTCGCCGGCCGGCGGTACGGCCTCGTCCGGGCGGTGGCGCCGGTCCAGCGCGTACTTGAACAGGGCGCCCTGCCAGGGCTTCTCGGCGTGCGGGGCGGGGTGGGTCAGCTCCAGGACGTCGCCGAAGCGGTACGCCTTGCCGGCGGTGTCGTACTTGAGCAGGGCCCGGCCGGTGTAGAGCCGGCGGGCGGCGTCGGCGACTCCGCGCTTGACCGGCTGCGGCAGCCGGCGCCCGTAGCGGGAGGTCCAGTAGGCGAGGAACTCGCCCGGCTCGTCCGGCCGTTGCAGCACGGCGTCGATCGCCTGGCGGGAGTGGCCCGGCACCCGGGCGTCCAGCCGGGCGCGGGTGAACTCGGCGGCGCCGACCAGCGCCGCGGTCCGCATGAAGGCCCCGGTGCGCAGCCACCGCAGCAGGCCGAGGGTCCACTCCGGGTCGCTGACGGCCAGTCGGCGGACCAGTGCGGTGAACCGGTCGTCGCGCGCGCCGCCGCGTTCGTAGAAGGTGTCCTGGCCGACCGTGTTGGCCACCGCGAGCAGGAAGAGCTCGGACTTCTCGTCGCGCAGGAACCCGGGGCCGCCCTGGTGGTTGGCCACCGTACGCCCGGTGGTCCGCACGGGCGAGAGCGGACTCGCCTTGGCCTTGCGGACGTTGAAACGCGACATGCTGAAGCCCCCTGCTGGAAAGGTGAGACGGGGCAGGCACAGCGGAGACCGGGCGTTCCGGGCCGGTGCGGCCCCGGTGCGGCCGCGGTCCGGCCCCGGTGTGGCCCTGGCGCGGCCGACGGCCGGCAGCGGTGCTGTGCCTCCCGAGATCGAAGCGGCAGCGGTGTTGTCGCGGGCTCGAACCGCAGCGCCCACCTGGGGGCACCTACCGGAGAAGTAACCGCTGCCTGCGCACCGGGAGGTGCGGAGTGCTATTCACGTATGGGCGTCCAGAGAACAAGAAGCGGCTGAGGTGACAAGCTGCTCTACCGACTGAGCTACACCGGCCCGGAGCCGGTGACGGGACTCGAACCCGCGACCCGCCCATTAACAGTGGAAGTAACCTCTGCCTGCGCACCTGGACGAGTACGACGGTAGCCAGCCGACCGCGGGACCCGCATCCGAATTACGCGGGTGCCAGCAGCACCAGCCGGGCCCGCTCGGTCAGCTCCCGGACCCTGCGCTCGTCCTGGAACGGTTCGAGGCGGCGCAGCATCTCGATCACGTAGTCGCGGCTGCGCTGCGAGGAGATCCGCCCGGCCACCTCGACGGCACGTTCGCCGGCGGCGACGGCGGCGTCCAGGTCGCCCGCCTCGGCCTCGGCCATCGCGGACACCACCAGCCGGAGACCGTGCGAGCGGACGAAACCCTCGGTGGGCCTGGCCAGTGCCTCGCGGGTGAACTGGCGGACCTTGGCGGGCACTCCGAGGTCGCGGAAGCACTCGGCGGCGTCGGCGGCCAGCCGGTCGTAGGCGTAGAAGTCGATCCACGTCGGATCGGGATCCCCGGCGCGTGATCGCTCAAGTGCGCCCTCTGCTGCCGCGAGCGCGGTCGCACACGCCTGCGCGTTGCGGCTCTTCGCCTGGGCCCGTGCCTCCACCAGGTGGAAGAAGCTCATCGTGCGGGCGGTCGCCAGGCCCCGGTTCCGCTCCAGTGCGGCCTGGGCCAGGTCCACCGCCTCCTCGGCGAAGCCCCGGTAGCTGGCCTGGAGGCTCATCGAGGCCAGCACGTAGCCGCCGAGCGGGACGTCGGCCGCCGCGCGGGCGAGGCGCAGTGCCTGGATGTAGTACCGCTGGGCGGCCTCGTGCTGGCCGGTGTCGAAGGCCATCCACCCGGCCAACCTGGTGAGTTCGGCCGTCGCTCCGAACAGCGCCCGGCCGACCGCATCGCTGTAGGAGGCCAGCAGCAGCGGCGCCGCCTCCACCCGCAGGCACTCCGGCACCATCGAGGAACGCCAGTCGCCGCCCCCGTACTTGGAGTCCCAGCGCCGGGCCTCCTGGGCCGCCTCGCGCAGCTTGGCGGCGTCCGAGTGGCCGACCCGGTAGCCCGTCAGGTCCGGGGCCTGCGTCTCCCGGGCCACCGATCCGTCGGCCGGGGTGATCAGCCAGCGCGAGACCGGCGTCGCGTACGCGGAGACCGAGAACGTACCGGCCAGGCTGTCGCTCCAGCGGCCGCCGCCGGGGCCGCGGCGCAGCTCCAGGTCGACCCGCCACAGGTCGGTCGCCGACCGCACCGCCTCCGGCACCTCGCGCGGGAAGGCGAGGCCGAGTTCGGGGGTCGGGTCGGTGTCCCCGAGGCCGATCTCGTCCAGCGGGACCGGGCGGCCGAGCTTGCTGCCGATCGCGGACGCGATCAGGTGCGGCACCGGCCCCTGCGGGATCATGCCCTTGCCGACCCAGCGGGCGACCGAGGTCTTGTCGTAGCGGAGCGTCAGTCCGCGCTGGGCGCCCAGGTCGTTGACCCGGCGGGCGAGGCCGGCGTTGCTGATCTGGGCGAGGGTGAGGAGCGTGCCGAGCCGTTCGTTCGGCCCTCGTGAGCTGACGGTCATGGTGGCGGCGGCACCCCCTGGCGGCGTCGTGCGGTGGTTGTGCGGCGGTGGTTTTTCCCGGTGTGCTTGGGTGGTACGTCAGTAGTGCGCGGTGGTGCTCCGGCGGTGGTGCGGTGCCGGGGTGGCCCGGGTGCGGCTTCCGTCGGCTGCGGCGGTGGGTGGAGCCGTGGTGACGTGCGGAAGTCCGCTCGGGGTTGCGAACGTGACGCGTGGAGCCCGGATTCTGCTGTACCTAGAGTAGTCGTCCGCGTTCCGAGGGTTAAGAGCCTGCATTCCGGATGGCGGGATCGCGCACCTGTCGCGGCCGGCCGCGGACGGCGCTTCGCAGGTGCGCCGCCGGGTCGGACCGCGCGTCGCGGACGGCCGTGCTCCGGTCCTGTGCCGATGTGCGCCCGGCCGTGCCCCCTGGCTGGAGCGGCAGGTGGGCGATTCGCTGGTGTCTGTGGGTCGGCCCGTCGTCGAGGACCCGGCGGGCCGGGGGACACCGCTGCCTCCATCCCCGCGGGCGGCGGTGGGTCCGGGAGGGCATGCGGATGCCCTCCCGGGCAGTGCGATGCCTTTCGGCCATCCGTTGATGTCCATGCCAGAAAGGCCGCGCGGGGCGGTCCGGGCCATGGAGGGGGAGGCCCGGCCCGCCCCGGCCCGCCTCGGCGGGGAGGTGCAAGTCCCGCCCCCGGGTGGTCCGCGGGCGACCGTGACCGGCGCGGGCGGATCCGGTGGCACCATGTCTCCTGGCGGTGCGTCGACGCCCGGAGGTGGAACGGCGCACCTGGTTCCTCGTCAGGTGGAGGCGCGATGCGGTGGCTCACGGGCTGGAGCGGGGGCGCGCCCGCAGCGAGCCTGACCGCGTCAACAGGCGTGCGCCCGGCGCCCCGTACGGGACAACAGGCGCGCTCCGCAGCGCACCCGCCCCCCGGCGGACGGGGGTCGGACAGTCCGTCAGGCGCGGCGGCTCCGCGCGCCACCGCGGCGCACGCCACAGCCTTCGCGCCCCCTGGGACCGTCCGCCCGCTGGCCGCCACCACCCTCTGGTCCGGGCCCAACCCGCTCTGGGCGGTGGGTGACTGGCGTCCCGAGGAGATCCGCCTGGTCACCCTCAGACCCGGTGCCCCGGCCGTGGTCACCACCGGCCTGACCGCCCCCGCTGCCACCGAGGACGACACCCCGGCCACCACCCGCCTCGCCGTCCTCGGCCACTGCGGTGCCTCCGACGCCGAACTCGCCGCCGGTCTCACCTCCGCCCGCGGCGGCGCGGTCCGCCACCTCACCGCCTGGCCCGGCAGCTACACGGTCGTGCTCCGGACCGGCACCCGCAGCACCCTGCTGCTCACCGACCTCGCCGGCGCACTCCCGGTCTTCCACGCCCCCTGGTACGGCGGAACGGCGTACGCCACAGCTGCGCTCCCGCTCGCCGACCTGATCGGCGCGCCGATCGACACCGGCCATCTCGCCGCCCGGCTGGCCTGCCCCGAGTCCCCCGAGGCGCTCGGCACCGGCACCCCGTACCAGGGCGTCCGGCGCGTCCCGCCCGGACACGTGCTCGGGATCCGCAGCGGTCGCCCGTACGTTGCCCCGTACGAGCACGAAACCGCTCCCGGGCGGCGCGAGGAGGCACCGGCGGTCCGCGAACTGACCCGCGCGCTCCTGGAGTCCGTCCGCTGCCGGGTCCGCACCTCGACGCCGGTCGGCGACCGTCCCAGGCTCGGCGTGGACCTCTCGTACGGCACCGCCTCCGCGACCGTCGCCCTGCTGGCCGCCGCCGTACCGATCGGCCCCTCGGCGGCCTCCGCCGGTCCGGGGAGCACAAGACCGGCCGCCGCCGCGCGGAGCGGCGCGGTGAAGGGCTCCTGGGCCCGGCCGACGGCCGCGACGGCCCGCCGGGCGGCCGAGGAGTCGGCCGGTGGCGAACTGCTCACCGCCGTCACGGTCGCCGAGGACGATCCCGACGGCTCGGGCGACGACGGCGCGAGCGCCGGCTCGGGCACCGGAGGGGTGGCGCTCGCGGTGGAGGCCCCGCGCCTGCACCACATCGTGCTGCCGCCGACCCTCCCGTACGCGGAACTCGTCGGGCTCACCGCGGCGGGCAGGACCACCGCGCCCGCCGAACCGTCCGGCGAGCCCACCGCGTCCGGTGAGCCCGCCGGGCTCACGCCACCGGCCGGGCCGGGCGACCCGCTGCCCGAGCTGCCGCCGGGACCGCTGACCGACGAACCCGGGCCCGCTCTGATCGCCACCGCGCGACTGGGCGGCCGGTTCAGCCTCGGCGGCGCGGACCACCTCACCGGCTACGGCGCCCGCCATGTCCTCGACGGTCACCCGGCCCGGCTCGCCGACCTGGTCAGGGACGGACGCTCCCGCGAACTCCTCTCCCCGGTGGCCGCGCTGGCCGGGGCCGACCTCGCCACCGCCGGGACCTTCGACGGCGCCGTCCGCACACCCGTCGGCGTCCTGCGCGCCGCGCACCGGCTGGCCAGAGCGCAGTACGCCGAGGCACTCGACGACGCCGCCGTCCGGCTGACCGCCCGCCGCTTCGCCCGGCGCGGCAGGACGGCCGGCGAGAGCTCGGCCGCCGACCTCGCCTGGTGCGTCCCGGGACCGGCCGCGCGCTTCCTCTCCGACGACGCGCTCTCCGCCGTCGCCCTCCGCCTGCGGCTCGCCGCCCGGGGGCCGGTCCCCACCGAACAGCCCGGGGCCCGCCGGGCCAGGCTCGCCCTGCACCGGCACGCCGCCGAGTACCGCACGCTGCTCCAGGCCGCCGAGCAGCACGGCCAGCGGCTGCACGCGCCCTTCCTGGACAACCAGGTGGTGCGCGCGGCCCGGCTGCTGCCGGACCGGATACGGCTGCAGCCCGGGGCGCGGCACGCGCTGCTGCGATCCGTCCTGACCGGTGCGGGCCGCACCGACCTGCCCGCCGACTGGGGCCGGGGCCCGCGCCCGGACCGCACCGGCGCGGCCCGCACCGGCCTGCGCCGGGCCGCCGACGGACTCACCGAACTCTTCCACCGCCCGCTGCTCGCCGAGGCCGGACTGATCGACCTCCCGGCCGTCCGGGACGCCCTCGCCCGCGCCGCCGACCCCACCGCCGACCTGCCGGCCGGCACCCTGGCCGGTCTCGCGGACCTGGTCGCCACCGAGCTCTGGCTCCGCCGCGTCCGTGCCCGCCGCCACGGCTCCAGCTGGACCGGTCTCCCCCAACCGGACCTCCCGGCCCTGCTCCGCCCGGCCTGACCGGAGTCCGGCGTGACGCACCCGGCCTGACCGGAGTCCGGCTCGGCGGAGCCGTCCGGAGGGCGCGCAAGGACGGGCGAGCGCCCTCGCGGCCCTGCCGGTCCTCCGCCGGTCCTCCGCCGGTCCTCCTCCTCGGCTGCTCCTCGGCTGTTCCCGCCGTCCTGCTCCGGGCAGCCGAGGGAGTGACGGCCGCGCCGCGTCCACCCCTCCTCCGTCGGCCGTCCCCGGGAACGCCAACGACCGCAGCGGTTCGCCGCCGCCCTGACGGTCAATCATGATGAAGAAACCCGCTCAGAGGAGGCCCCCGTGCCCGATGCCCTCCCCGTGTCCGGCGAGCCACCCGCCGCCGACCCGCGCGGCGTGCTGGCCGCCTGCGACGGCTCGGACGGATCGCTCTGGGCGCTGGACCGGGCGATGACCGAGGCGCAGCTCTTCGGACTGCCGCTGTACGTCCTCGCGGTGGTCAACCCGTCCCCGGGCGGCTACCCGACGGGGATGGCCGAGCTGGTGCAGGAGGGGATCGACCGGATGGCCGCGAGCATGGCCGACGGGCTGCGCAGGGCCGTCGCCACGGTCCAGGCGGCCCGCGCGCAGCCGTACAGCGGGGAGCTCGCACTGCACGTGGTGCTGGGCAACGTGATCGAGGTCCTGCTCGCCTGCACTCCGGGCCAGCACACCCTGGTGATCGGCACCCGGGGCAACGGCGGTTTCACCCGGCTGCTGCTCGGTTCGGTCAGTACGGCCGCCGTCCACCACGCCGCCTGCCCGGTCCTGGTGGTCCCGGCTCCGCCGGCACACTGACGCCGACCGTCGGTCCCGCCGGAGCGGGAGGGGAATTCCTGCAGGTCGGGGAGGGTTCACCCATTCGGCCCGAATCCCCAGTTTCCGACAGGAGCCCAGCGTCATGAAGGTCGAGATCTTCTCGGACATCGCCTGCCCGTGGTGTTTCATCGGCAAGCGCCGTTTCGAGCAGGCGCTCGACCTCTTCCCGGGCAAGGACGAGGTCGAGGTGGTCTTCCGCCCCTACCAGCTGGTCCCGGACGCCCCCGAGCAGGCGAGCCCGCACCGTGCCTGGCTGGCCGAGCGCTACGGCCCGCAGTCGGTCGCGATGGACGCCCGGGTCGCCGAGCTCGGCAAGGCGGAGGGCATCGACTACGACTTCGACACCGCACTGCACGTCAACACCTTCCTCGCCCACCGGCTGCTGCACCTCGCCGAGACCGAGTACGGCGCCCGTACGCAGGTCGAGCTGAAGGAGAGCCTGCTGACGGCGCACTTCAGCGACGGCGTGGACGTCGGTGACCGGGAGCAGCTCACCCGGATCGCCGTCGCCGCCGGTCTCGACCGGGACCGGGTGGCCGGCTACCTGGCGGGGGACGAGGGCACCGCCGAGGTCCGTGCACAGCTCGCCGAGGCCCGCGCGCTCGGTGTCACCGCCGTCCCGACCTTCGTCTTCGAGGGCAGGTGGGCCGTCCAGGGCGGCCAGGAGGCGTCGACCTTCCTCCGGGTCCTGGAGCAGGTGGCCGCCGAGACCGCTGAGACCGCCGAGCACCATGGGCAGGGCGAGCAGCACGGGCAGGACCGGCCGACCGGGTCGGCCGGCTTCGACGGGGCCTGTGCGGACGGCGTCTGCGCGGTCTGACGGCCGACCGGGCGGGCCCGCCCGGTCAGCTGCACGTGAACCGTGCGTCCGCCCAGTCGGCCAGGCTGATCAGCCCCCAGCTGCCGCGCTCCGGGGTGACGACCAGCCGGATCGTCCGGTGGCCGTCCAGCGGGACCCGCACGCGGACGGGGGCGTCGCCCCGCTCGAACTCGGCGGACTGCCACAGCACCGTGCCGTCGCCGGCCCGCACGCTGAAGACGACCCTGCCGAACCGCAGGGTGACGTCGTCGAGACCGGCGACGGCCTGGAAGGACGAGCAGCTGCGGTTGAGGTCCACGGTCACCGTCGAGGACGGGTGCATGCTCAGCCCGTGCCGGTAGTGCCGGCCGCTGATCCAGGCGTCGTCGCGCTGCCAGACCCAGTCGCTCGCGCTGCGCCGGATGCTCGGGCCCGGCGGTGGCTGACGGTCCGAGCCGTGGCTGAACGGAAGGTCGTTCACCCAGTAGTCGGTCGGTGGGACCGGCGGCGGTGACGGTGTGACGGTGGGTGTCGGGACCGGCGGAGGCGTCGCCGGGGGTGCGGTCGGCAGGTCCGGCGGGGTCGGCGGCGCCGGGGTGGGGACTGTCGGCGGCGCCGGTCGCGGCGGCTGCGGCACGACGGGCGCCGGGACCGGCTCCGCCGTGGCGACGGCCCGGCTGGGCCGTGGCGTGGGCTCCACCGCCTGCCGAGTGGGCGTGGACGCAGGTGCGGACGTGGGCGCGGGCCCGGTTGTCGCCGAAGCCGGGGGAGTGCCGGGCGGAGTCCGGCTCGGCCGGGCGACCGCCGACGGCAGTGCGGGCGAGGAGGCCACCGGAGCGGCCTCCGGGTCCTTGGGCTCGGTCGAGCCGGTCAGTGCGTACGCGGCGACGGCAGCCGCCGCCACCGCGACACCGGCCGCGATGCCCGCCTTGGCGAGCGCACCCATCCCCTCACCGGCGACTGCTCCGGCTCCTCCCCCGCTGCCCGCCGCCCCCGAGGCGCCACCGGCCGCGGCCGCACCCGAGGCGCCGGCCGCACCGGCACCACCGGCCGCCGCGCTGCCACCGGACGTCGCGCCGCCGACCACAGCCGTCGCACCGGCGGCAGCGCCCAGACCGAGGGCGGCGGCCGCCGCGGTGAAGTACCCGGCTCCGACCCAGACCAGCACGCCGCCGGGGAGGACCGCCCGCAGCCCGGTGTTGATCTCGGCCAGTTCGAGGTACGCGGCCGTGCAGCGGTCGCAGGTCTGGACGTGCCTGCCCACCTCGGCCGAGGCGCGCTTGCGCAGCGAGCCGCGGGCGTACGCACCGAGCCGGTTGGCGTACGCCTCGCAGTCCTGGGCCTGGCTGCCCGACACGTGGGCCTGCAGGAAGGCGGTGGCCAGCCGGTCGCGGGCCCGGTGCGCCTGGACCGCCGTGGCGTTGGCGGTCTTGCCGAGCAGTACCGCGACGGTTTTCGGCGACTCGCGCTCGACCTCGGTGTGCCAGAGCACCACCCGGTCGTCCTCGGGGAGTTCGACGAAGGCCTGCATGACCATCCGCTGGTCGGCCATCGCCATGGCCCAGGCGTCCGCGCCCGGGTCGGCCAGGTCGACGTCCACGGTGGCTGCCGAGGTCTGAGCGAACGTGCCGAAGTCGTCGATGAGTTGCTCGCGCCGCTCGCTGCGGCTCCAGGCGGCGGCGACGTTCCTGACCGCCGTCAGCAGATAGGCGCGGACCGCGAAGTCCGGACCCTTGCCCGACCGCAGGGCCTGGAGGGTGCGGGCGAAGACCTCGCCCGCCAGGTCCTCGGCGGTGAAGCTGTCCCGGCAGCAGGTCCTGGCGTAGCGACGCACCGAGTCGGCGTGCCGCCGGTAGATCTCCTCGTACGCGCTGTCGTCACCGGCTCGCACCAGTGCGGTCAACTCGCCGTCGGACGGCGGGCGTTCGCCGTCCACCGGCTCGGCGGGCGCGGGCACCACGGCGCGGGCGCGGCCGTCCTCGGCGCCCGTCCGGCTCAGGTCCCGGCCCCGGTCGCTGCCGACGAACGCCTCCGGGGTCACTCCGCCCTGTCCGGCCGGCGCCTGCCCGGGCACCCGCCCGGAGAGCGACTCCCGGATCGGCACGCCGCCCTGGTCCGGCACCTGGTTCGAGGCCTGGCCCGGTCTGTGGCCCGGCTGATGGCCCGGAGTCTGGTGCGGCGTCTGGTGCTGTGACTGGTGGGGTGACTGGTGAGGCGTCTGCCCCGGCCGGTCGAGGCCGTAACCGTGGTCGTTCTGCTCCTCGGCGCTCAACACGGCCCCCAGCGCTCGACCCGTCCGAGGCCGCCGCCGTCACGGCTCGGCGAGCCGTGACCGCCGGCACGACCCGACGGGACGGTACGCGGATGCGCGACCGCACCCTGGGCACCCACAGTCGGGCGAACGGCACGCAACGGGACAATGGCTCCAACCACGGCCAAAGAATGGCATAGTGCGGCGGCCACCGGTAGCCGGACCGTCCGCGACCCACTCTTCCGGGCAGCCTTTCGTGGATGTGTTCGAGTCTGAACTGGGCCGGGTCAGTGTGCCCGTAGACCGTTCAACAGGATCTGCAGCAGCCGGCCACCAGGCGAATCCTCCGTCAACTCTCCTGGGGTCCGGCCGTCCAGGTCCCGTGCGCCGAGACCGCCGGCGCCGGCGAGGGACGCGAAGGGACCGGGCCCGGTTGCGGCGGCGCCTCGTATGGGCTGTCCCTGGCTCACGTGCACCGGTACGGCGGCGGTCAGCACCAGCACCACGTCCGACACCGTGACGCCGGGCCGCAGTTCACCGGCCGCCCCGGCCCGTGCGACCAGCGCCGCCAGCAGGTGCAGCAGCAGCCGGGGGTCGGCGTCGCGGGCCTGCTGGGCGTCGGCCTCCGAAGCGCGCTGCTCGGGCACCCACGGCTCCGGGAACCCGAACTCTCCCGCGCGGCGCTCGCCGAGACCCTGCACGCCCGAGCCCCGGGTGTCGAAGTCCCGGGGGTCGCAGTCCCGTGCCCCGAATCCCGCCGGGGGAGCGAACCCGGGCGCGCCGAACGCCGACCCGCCGAGGCGCTGGTCCGCGAAGTACTGCTCCGGCAGCGTGTGCTCGGGCAGCCGCTGCTCGGGGACGTGCGGCACGGGTGCGGTGCCGAGCTCCTCGGCGTAGCGGAACGCCGAGGGCGGCAGCAGCCGACCCGCGCCCGAACCGACCGCCCGCGCCAGGTAGCCGGACAGCGCCTCCCACGGGTCCGCGCCTCCGTGCAACGACTCCCGCGCCTGCTCCGTCAGCCACGCGACCTCCTCGGCCGCGATCCGCTGGACCAGCACCTCCTTGCTCGGGAACCGCCGGTACACCGTGCCGACCCCGACCCCGGCCCGCCGTGCCACCTCCTCCATCGGCGCGTCGTAGCCGAGTTCACCGAAGACCTCGCGGGCCGCGCGCAGCACGCTCTCCAGGTTCCGGCGGGCGTCCACCCGCAGCCGGGCGGGCCCACCGGCGCGTGTGCTGTCCTCGGGCGCGCCGTAACCGCCGTGTGTGCCGTACGCGCCGTGTCCGCCCGGCGTGGAACGCGCGCCGTACGCTTCGTGTGCGCCGTGAGCGGTGGAGCCGTACGACTCGCCCGTTCCCGGGCTGCGCTGCTCGGGCACGACACTGCCGACCGCACCGACCGAGCCGATCCCGCCGACTCCGTCCAGCACGCCGGGGTCCTGCCCGGCGCCCTGCAGGCCGCCCCGGCCCGGAGCGCTCCCGCCGAGGCCGCCGGCGCCGCTCTCGGCTCCCGATGGCACCGGGCGGCCGAGCACTCGTTCCTGATCCGTCATCCCAAACCTCCCCCCGCAGGCGCCCGGCATCGGGCGTCGCTGCCTGGCCAGTTCGCACCCCCCCGGTGCGCGCAGTTCCGCCACCCAGGACAGGGTGGCCTTCCCCGACCACCCTTCCCCGGTTCACCCTGGCGCAGTCGGGCGCCGCGGCGGCTGTGGCACCGGCCGATTCCGGGCCGACGCACAATCCGACCATAGTTCAAGGAAGTTCGGGGGAGAAGTGGCCCTAAATCCCAACGCACGGACAGATCCCGCCCATCCGTAGCGGATCCTTCCGTACCGCTTCCGGTACGTCCTGTGGACAAGAAGCCTCCCCGCAGTGCGTCATTGAAGCGTGAAGCAGGTCACATCGGCAGGAGGTGCCCCCATCAGGATCCTGATCGTCGGCGGTGGCTGCGCCGGCATGTCCGCCGCACTCCGTCTCCAACAGCTGCTCAGGCCCCAACTCCGCGGCGGCGGAGCCGAGATCACCGTCGTCGAGCCGCAGTCGTATCTGACCTACCAGCCGCTGCTCGCGGAGGTGGCGGCCGGCTCCATCGACCCGAGGCACGTGGTCGTGCCGCTCCGCCGGGTGCTGCCGCACTGCCGGGTACTCACCGCCAGGGTCACCCGGATCGACCACGCCGCGCGCCGGGCGTGGATCGACACCGCGCCACGCGGCGAGCACGGGACGCCCACCGAACTCGCCTACGACCTGCTGGTGGCGGCTCCAGGCTCGGTCTCCCGCACCGCACCCGTCCCCGGACTCGCCGAGCACGGCCTGGGATTCGCCACCGTCGGGGAGGCGGTCCGTCTGCGCAACCACGTCCTGGAACAGCTCGACCTCGCCTCCTCCACCCGGGACCCGGCGCTCCGGCAGGCCGCGCTCACCTTCGTCTTCGTCGGCGCGGGGTACGCGGGCGTCGGGGCGATCGCCGAACTGGAGGACATGGCCCGCTACGCCGCCAGGGGCTATCACAACCTGGCCGCCGAGGACCTGCGCTGGGTACTGGTGGAGGCGACCGACCGCATCCTCCCCGAGGAGTCCCCCGAGCTCGCCGCCCACACCCTCGCCGAACTGCGCGACCGCAGCGTGGACGTACGCCTCGGCACCACCCTCGACTCCGCCGTCGACCGGGTGATGACCCTCTCCGACGGCAGCCGCTTCGCCGCCCGCACCCTGGTCTGGACGGCGGGCGTGCGCCCCGCACCGCTGCTGCGCGACACCGACCTCCCGCTGGACGCCGCCGGCCGGGTCCGCTGTCTGCCCACCCTCCAGATCGTCGGACCGGACGGCGCCCCGCTGCCCGACGCCTGGGCCGTCGGTGACTGCGCGGCCGTGCCGGTCGCCACGGCTCCCGCCCCGAAGGCTGCTTCCGTGGCCACTGTCTCCTCGGGGCCGCACACGGATCCCCCGACGGATTCCCCCACCGGTTCCCCCACGGATCCGGCCGTGGATCCGGCCGTGGATTCCCTGCCGGACGCGTCTCCCAGCGCCGTTGTCGCGCTCTGTGCACCGAACGCCCAGCACGCCCTCGCGCAGGCCGACCTGCTCGCCGCGAACATCGCCGCCGCGCTGGCGGGCCGCCCGCAGCACCCCTACCGGCCCACCCGGCAGGACTGCTCGACCTCGCTCGGCATCGGCCGGGGCGTGGCGCACACCAAGCGCGGCCACCTGACCGGCCGCCGGGCCTGGTGGCTGCACCGGGCCCGGCACCTCCAGCGGCTGCCCAGCCCGGATCGGCGGGTGCGGGTGCTGACCGACTGGCTGCTCGGCAGCCTGTTCAACCGGGAAGTGGTGTCACTCGGATCGGTCGAGCGCCCGCGCTCGGAGTTCGAGGCGGGTGCCGAGGAACCCTGAAGCCGGCCGGGGCCGACCCGGGTCCGGGCCGCCGTGCCGTGGACCGGACGAGCCATCGCTCCGAGCACCGGTCCACCCGTCGCTCGGCCTTCCGCCCGGCCCGTCGGCAGGTCCCGTCGGCGACCCGTACGCGCCGCAATGGTCATACGACTTCCGAAACCGGGGCCCGGCCTGACAGGATCTGCCCCAACCACGCCATCACGGCGAGTGGTGACGCATGCACAACATGTGATTGTCCGCGTGGAAACCGACCGAGGAAGCGGCCGAGCTTGAATCTCATGCGCTGGAGCGCCCGGCTCACCGGAGCCCCGTGGCGTGCCGCTCCCACCAGTCCGCCCGGCGACCCGGTCACCCTCCCGGGACCGCGCGACCCCAGTGCGATCCCCGGCCAGCTCGATCCACGCGACATCCAGGAGCTGTACGACCTCAGGGACGTACTCGCCCGGCTCCCCGCGCCGGTCGCCGTCACCTACGGCCCGCTGCACCAGCTCGGCTACGCCAACCGCGCCTACCGCGAACTCTTCGGCGAACGCACCAACGGACTCCCCGCCTGCGAGGCCCTCCCCGAGCTCTCGGCACTCGGCGTGCTCCCGCTGATGGACCAGGTCATCCGCAGTCGCCGGCCGCGCAGCGTCAAGGCCCGCTGCATCCTCGGCCTCGGTGGCAACCGCTACTACAACGTCTCCTGCGTGCCGCTCGGCGGTGCGGAGGAGAACGACACGGGCCCTCCGGTGGGGGTCCTCATCTTCGCCGCCGAGGTCACCGACCAGGTCCAGGCCGCCGCCCGCCTGCGCGAGGCCGAGCGCCGCCAGCGCGAGGCCGCGGTCACCCTGCAGCGCAGCCTCCTTCCGCAGAAACTCGAACAACCCGCCGACCTCCGCGTCGCAGCCACCTATCAGCCCGGTGGGGCCGACGCCGCGGTCGGCGGCGACTGGTACGACGTCATCGGTCTCGGCGGCGGCCGGACCGCACTCGTCATCGGCGATGTCATGGGCCGGGGACTGCGCGCAGCCGCCGTGATGGGACAGCTGCGCACGGCGGTCCGCGCCTACGCCCGCCTCGACCTGCCGCCCCACGAGATCATGGGCCTGCTCGACAGCATCGCCATGGAGATCGACGCCAACCAGATCGCCACCTGCACCTACGCGGTCTGGGACCCGGGCGGCGCCACTCTCCTCTACGCCTCCGCCGGCCATCTCCCGCTCCTGCTGCGCTGCCCCGACGGCACGGTCCTGCGCGGCGAGGAGCAGAACGGCCCGCCGCTCGGCACCGGTGGTGGCACCCACCACTCCCACAGCCTCCGCCTTCTCCCCGGAACGACGGGTGTCCTCTACACGGACGGCCTGGTCGAACGGCGCGACGAGGACATCGACCAGGGCCTCGACCTCCTCGCCCGCACCCTCAGTGGCGCCCTCGGCGACCCCGAGATCGTCTGCGCCCGCCTGCTCCGCGCCATGGGCGTCACCGCCGAACACGACGACGACGTCGCGGTGCTCGCCTTCCAGATCCCGGACGCTCCGGAAGCCGACCCGCCCCTTGACTCGGATGTGGTGGAGGTCTAGAGTTCTTCGAGCTGCCTGGCAGGGAGCACCGGACACGCATCGGCGCGGACGGTCCCGGGGCAGCCAATCCTCTGAAACACCACTTCTCCTGCTGAGTCGTGCCCCGGCATGCCTCGGCTGGAATTGTTGTGTGCTTTTCTGGATTGTGGTCGGGTTCGCTTCTCGGAGTGAGGATCGGCTAAGGTTCAGGGCGTCGGACAGGCCGTCAGGCCGACCCGACAAAAGCCTCCTGAAAGCCCGGGAAGCGCGAAAGACGGTCAGAGCGA
>NZ_JBHJVK010000037.1:0-89142 GCF_042264695.1 Kitasatospora sp. NPDC056138
GATGCCCGGCCACCCGAGCCAGCTGCCGCTGCGGCGTGAGACAGCTCCCGAGAGCCCCTCAAGACAGCTTGACAGCGTCATTGGGAATCCTCCTGGTCGCGTTGGACGTCTGGTACGACTTCTCCAGGCCCTGCACGTGGATCGCGGGCCCCTGGGGACGGACGGCCGAGTCGTCGGTGACGACCGGCGGGGTTCTCGATCGCGGTGGGCCCGGCCGGATGCTCCTGGCCCCGCTCCTTCAGAGGCTGCGGGCGCTGATGTCACCGTGGGAGGTGGTGGCGCGGATGTCGAGGTCGGTGGTGCCGTCGTTCTTGAGGGCGTTGCTGATGCGGCCGTACCCGGTGCCGGCGTCCAGGGCGGCCGAGACGCCGGCGGCGGCGACGACCGAGATGTCGCCGGACTGGGTGCGGAGCACGACCGCGCCGCGCACGGCCTCGGCGATCCGAATGTCGCCCCTCGCAGTACTGATCTCCGCGGGGCCGCCCAGCCGGCCGACCTCGACGTCGCCGTCGATCGCGGTGAGGCGGACGCTCTCGGCCTCGTCGATCTTGATCTGGTGGTACGCGCCTTCGAAGACGACGTCACCGAGGCGGCCGACGCCACGGAGCTCGGAGCTTGCGGTCCTGGCCTCGATGCGGGAGCCGGCGGGCAGCTGGACGGTGACCTCCAGGGATCCGGAGGGGCCGAAGAGCTGGTTCGTGGGCTCGGCGGTGTGGATCCGCAGGACGCCGTCGGCGTAGGCGACGGTGGTCTGCCCGGCAGCCTTGACGTCGCGGCTCTTGGCGGGGTTGGCCGGCCGGACCTCGACGGTCGTGTCGGTGCGGTCGGCGGCGATCAACTGGACGCGTCCGGCGGGGATGTCCAGGACGGCGGAGATCGGGGCTGGGGTGTCGAACTTCTGCATCGTGCTCTCCTGCGCTCGCTCGTTGTTTCTGATGCAGAAAACGCTACGTTGCTTTCGATAACTACGCAACGCACTCGTTGCCTTAAATTGGCATCTTCGCAGGTAAATGGCAGCAAAGTGTTGCAATGAGCCAAAGAGCAATGCAACGACAATCGTCCAGGTCGTTGCAATGGATGAGAAGTGAACGCTATGGCGGGGAATCGGGGACCGCCAGGGAGGATCACCGGGGAGACCGCGGTGCCGGGACGCGGGCTCGCCCGGCAGGAGCACCGGCGGATCGCACCGGGGCCGACCGGCAGCCCCCTACGCCGAGATCGCCCGATGCCTCGACCGTCCGACCTCGACGGTCCGTTTCCCCGACTTCATCAGCGAAAGCATCGCCCGCGCCGCCGGACGGGCCCGCGAAGTCCTCCACACCGGCCCCGGAACGACCTCGAACGACGGCACCGCCGGTGGGGCTGCTCGCGCCGCCCGCCCGTGAGGGTGCCGGCCGGCGGGAGATCCGCCACCGTCAGCGACCCCGGCTCCGGAGCTCTCCCCGTGCCGGTCGGCAGACCTCTGCGACCGCGCCGTCCGCCTGTTGGCGGGTCAGCCGCCAGATCTGATCCTCGCCGGTCTCGGCCGGGGCGAGGCGCTCGGCGGGGCGGCGCAGGTGTTCGGTGAAGCCGAGGCGGGCCGGGACGGCTCCGCTGGCGCGGTTGGCCGGGTCGTGGACGACCTCGACGCAGTCGACGCCGGGGAGGCGGAAGGCTTGCGCGACCAGGGCGC
Source organism: Kitasatospora sp. NPDC056138 (assembly GCF_042264695.1). Classification (NCBI taxonomy): domain Bacteria; kingdom Bacillati; phylum Actinomycetota; class Actinomycetes; order Kitasatosporales; family Streptomycetaceae; genus Kitasatospora; species Kitasatospora sp. NPDC056138. Next base: position 1,673 of record NZ_JBHJVK010000037.1, read on the forward strand.
GGGCGGCCCGGGTGGCCACTCCGCGGCCGGTGGCGGCGGGGTGCAGCCAGTAGCCGATCTCGCGGCCGTTGTCCGGGGCGTCGTCGCGCCGGAGGAGCCAGCAGACACCGACGATCGCGCCGTTCAGCACGATCACATAGGTGAACTCCCCACCAGTCGCCCAGCGTTCCGCGCGGCGGGCCAGGAAGTCGCTGGTCCTGACCGGGCTGTGCTCGGCGACCCAGGCCATCCAGGGGCGCAGGTGCTCCAACGACTCCTCGATGACCCGGAGGAGCTCCGGAAGGTCCGCCTCGCCGTCGAAGCGGCGCAGCGTCAGGTCGTCCAGCTCGATCACCTGCTGTGGAAGGTCCATACCGGGAGGGTCGTATGCGGCCGCTTCCGTCGGCAACGGCATTTCGAACTCGGTCGGCAATGGCCTGTTCAATGTCCGCCATGAACGTACACGAGCTGGTGTCCGCGCTGGCCGATCCCGACGTCCTGCGTGCCCGCTGCCGGGCGCCGGCACTGCTCGACGTCGTCCTCGACGGCTTCGCCCCGAGGTACGACTACATCCCGAACTGGCGTGCGGGCGTGGATCTGGCCACGATGGAGAACGGTTCCGGTGATCTGTACGGGATCGTCTTCGATCCGGCCGGGGCCTTCCTCTACGGCTTCGACCACGAATGCGACGCCACGCCGTGGCGGGAGTGGCCCAGGGCGCACTGGCCCGGGCTGCTGGAGGGCCTGCCCACCGCGCTGGCGCACTACCCGGCCGCTCCGGAGCTGCAGTTCGACGGCTTCTTCGACGCGACGGTGTGCGCGTGGCGCGAGACGGGCGCGACCTCGTGGCAATGCGGTCCGGTGGAGTTCGCGCCCGAGGAGACCGACGGAGCCGGTTGGCTCTTCGGAGTGCTGACCGACGGCAGCGCCGAGGCCGTCCGCACGGACGCCGAGTACTACTACGAACGGCCCGTCGACCGGCAGGCCGTCGCTGCGCTCCTGGCCGGGGCCCCGCTGGACCGTCGGACGGTCGGTGCGCTCGATCCGGCGGCGGACTTCGAGGCGACGGCCGACCGTGCCCGCCTGCTCGGTTACGCGGTGGCGGACGTCTGAACGAGGGAAGAGGTGTGCCCGGCGAGCTCAGGCCGCGAGCGCAGTCGGCCGCCGGGGGGCTGGACTTCCGGCTGCGACGGGGTGACCGGCCGGAACGCCCGGAGGCCCTGCGCAGCGCCGCCACACCCGCTGCTCCCGGGCCGGAGGCCGCCGTCCACCCGGCCCGCCGCAGCGGTGGGGAGGCCGCTGGGGGGGCGTGGCGGACCGGGTGGTTCTCCCGGCGCTGCTCACCGGGGGTACGGATGCCGCCCGGCACTGCGCGAGGTGCGGCGCGGGCGGCGGAGGGAGGCAGCGGTCAGTTCTGACCCGCCGCCGAGGCGAGAACGGTGTTGCCGGTCACCGAACCGGCCGTTCCGTCCACGGTGACCAGGTGGCGCACGCCGTCCGCACCGAGCACCTCGACCGCCCAGGCGCTGCCGCCGCCCTGCTGGCCGACGACCCGCAGCGCGTCGGCCTTGCCACCGGGGACGGCGGCGACGGCCTTGGCGACCGCCTGGTCCGCCGGGACGGCCGGGACCGGTGCGGGCGCGAGCTCCGCGCCGCCGGTGGGCCGGTCTCCGCCCGGGAGGCCGCCGCCCTCGCCGTCGCCGTGGCCGCTCCGGCCGTGACCGTGCGAGTGGCCACCCTCACCGGGCTTCGACGCGTCCTCGCCCGACTTGGAGGCGTCCTCGCCGTGGTGGCCCTCGCCCGCGCCCTCGTGCCCGGCGGCGAAGTGGCCGTGCCGACCGCCCTCGTGCTCCAGACCGTGGTGGACCACGGCGGCGGCTCCCACTCCTGCGACCCCCAGGACGACCACGGCCGCGCCCACGGCCAGCAGCCGGGGCCGACGCCTCGGCAGACGCAGGTACCGGTCCCGGAACGGCTTCTTGGCGGCAGCGACCGGCTCCGCAGCGGTCCCGGCTGCCTCGAACGACTCCGGGGGGACGGACTGGGACATACTGGTGTTCCTCCTCAGGCGGCCGGACCTGCGCCGACCGCTCGGCGCCCAGCATGGCCAGGCATTGCTGAAGCTGGCCTGAAGCATGCTGAAGACGGCTTCAGCCGATGCCGGGACGGTGTGCGACCCTGGACCCCGTGCGCGTACTGGTGGTCGAGGACGAGAAACGGCTGGCCCAGGCCCTGCAACGGGGCCTGCAGGCCGAAGGCTTCACCGTGGACGTCGCCCACGACGGTCACCAGGGCCTGTGGCTGGCCATCGAGCGCGACTACGACGTGATCGTGCTGGACATCATGCTGCCGGGGCTCAACGGCTACCGCGTCTGCGCCCGCCTGCGCGCGGCCGGGAACGAGACGCCGATCCTGATGCTGACCGCCAAGGACGGCGAGTACGACGAGGCGGAGGCGCTGGACACCGGCGCCGACGACTACCTCTCCAAGCCGTTCTCGTACGTCGTCCTGGTCGCCCGGCTGCGCGCCCTGCACCGCCGCACCGGCCGCCGACTGCCGCAGACGCTCGCCGTCGGCGACCTGGCGATCGACCCGGCCCGCCGGACCTGCACCCGGGGCGGGGCCGAAGTCCGGCTCACGGCAAGGGAGTTCGCCGTACTGGAGTACCTCGCCCGGCGCGCCGGGGAGGTGGTGCCCAAGCGCGAGATCCTCGACCAGGTCTGGGACTCGGCCTTCGAGGCGGACCTCAACCTGGTCGAGGTGCACGTGAGCGCCGTCCGTCGCAAGATCGACACGGCCTTCGGACGCTCGGCGCTGGAGACCGTCCGCGGCGCGGGCTACCGCCTGGCGGCCGACGGTGGCTGAGGCCCGCCCGGCGGCGGGTCCGTCCGGCGACCGCGGCCCGGGGGTGCGGGAGTGAGCGCAGCCGGCCGGAACCGTCCGGCCCGGTTCGGCACCCTGCTGCGCGCCCGCGCCCTGCGCACCCTGCGCCGCCTGTGGCCGGACTCCGTCCGGGCCAGGGCGACCGTCGGCGCGACGGCGGTCGTGGCGGTCGCGCTCGGCACGGCCGCCCTCGCGCTGCTCGCCATCCTGCACGCCAACCTGAGCCGCAACGCCGAGCGGGCCGCCGCCCAACAGGCCGACACCGTCGCACAGTTGGCCGCACAGGGACGGCTTCCCGATCTGGTGCCGCTGGCCCACGGCGCCGACTTCATCCAGGCGGTGGACGCCGACGGCCGGGTGGTGGCCGCCAGCCAGAACCTGGCGGGCAAGCCGCCGGTGGCCGACCTGCGCCCGGCGGACGGCACCCTCCGCACCACCTGGTCCGGCGGACCGGTGGACGACGACCACGACCAGCGCCTGGTCGCCGTCACCACGCAGACCCCCAGCGGCCCGCTCACCATCTACGCCGGAACCTCACTGCGCGATGCGGACGCGGCCGACGAGATCACCAAGGCCGCACTCGCCGTCGGCCTGCCGCTGGTGCTCGGCACCGTCGCCTGGGCCACCTGGTGGGTCGCGGGCCGGGCGCTGCGCCCGGTGGAGGCGATCCGCGCCGAGGTCGCCGACATCACCGAGCACCGACTGCACCGGCGCGTCCCGGTCCCGGCCGCCGAGGACGAGATCGCCCGCCTCGCCCGCACCATGAACAGCACCCTCGACCGGCTGGAGGAGGCGGGCGCCCGGCAGCGCCAGTTCATCGCCGACGCCTCGCACGAACTGCGCAGCCCGATCACCGTGCTGCGCACCCAGCTCGAGGTCGCCACGGCCCACCCGGACCCGGCGCTCTGGCCCGACCTGGTCAAGGACGCACTGGAGGACACCGTCCGGCTCCAGGACCTGGCCTCCGACCTGCTGCTGCTCGCCCGGCTGGACGCCGCCGACCCGGTCAAGACCGAGCCCCTGGACCTGTCCGAACTCTGCCGGGCCGGCGTCGCCGGCCGGCCCGCCGACCGGATCGCCGTGCTGACCCGGCTCCAGCCGGACATCACCGTGACCGGCAACCGGAGTTGGCTCACCCGGCTGCTCACCAACCTGCTGGACAACGCCCAGCGCCACGCCGAGCAGCAGATCCGACTCACCCTGCGCACCCATCCCGAGGGCACCGCCGTGCTGGAGGTGCTCGACGACGGGCCCGGCATCCCGGACGCGGACCGCGCCCGGGTCTTCGAGCGGTTCACCCGCCTCGACGACGCCCGCAGCCGCGACCACGGCGGCACGGGGCTCGGCCTCGCCATCGCCCGCGACATCGCCGGCCACCACGGCGGCACCCTCACCGCCGAATCGTCCGAGCGCGGGGCCCTGCTGGTCGCCCGCCTGCCGCTCGCCGGAACCCGCCAGGGGCGCTCGCCCGGAAACGGCTGATCCGGGTGTCAGACACCGACGGCCTCCTCCATCTCCTCCTCGTCCGCCGCCCGGTCCGCCGGCTCGGCAGCCGCCCGGTCCGCAGACACCCGGGGCGCCGCGAATGCCCGGGACACCGGGGACGCCTGGGACGCCTGGGATGCCCGGAGCGCCTGCCGCCGCTCGTACACGCCTGCGACGACGAGCATCGCCAGACCCGCCACGAACCAGAGCACCAACGAGAGCACCCGGCCGTCGAGTCCGGCGCCGCCGTCGAAGTAGAGGATGCTGCGCGCGCCCTCGACGAAGCCCGCGCCGTTCCAGAACGCGTGCAGCGCGCCGAAGAAGCCGTTCTGCAACTCGGGGCGGTAGATCCCGCCGGAGCTGGTGAAGTTGAGCATCACGAACAGCACCATCAGGGTCAGCGTGGTCCAGCGCCTGAGGAAGGTGTGCAGACCGGTTCCGACCGCGATGATGCCCGCCGAGTAGAGCCAGCCGAGCGCCCAGACGGCAAGGCAGTGGTGGTCGACGACGTGGAACAGCGGGCCTGCAGTGACGATCCCGATCAGGCTGACGGCCAGCGAGGTCACCAGGCCGACCAGCGCACGCACCCGCATGCCCACCGCCGCGCCCGCCGCACCGATCACGGCCACGCTGCCGTACGAGCCGATGCTCAGTGCGACCAGCAGGAAGAAGATCCCCTGGCCGGTCGGGTCGCCGCTGCTGAGCGGGGCGACGTCGGTGACGGCGAGCGGGACACCCTGCTGGGCCGTGACGGTCCGGAACACCGCCTCGGCGGCCATCGCGGAGGTGTCGGAGCCGGCCTTGGCGACGAGCAGTTCGGGGTGCTTGCCGCCCGGCACGAACGCCCCGGCCAGGTTCCGGTCGCGCAGCTGCTGTTCGGCGGCCTGCCGGTCGGGCAGCGTGGTGACGTCGAGGGCGTCGCCCGCCCTGTCCTTGACGGTCTGCGCCAGCACCTGGGCCTGCTGCGTGGTGCCGACCACGGCGACCTTCAGGTGGTGCGGCTCCGGCTGGTGGAAGGCGCCCAGGTAGGCGAGCGCCATGCCCAGGCACATCAGCAGCGGGGTGAGCAGGTGGACGGCGATGTGCCCGAGGCTGCGCCACAGGGCCGGTGCGGCATGGGCGGCGTGCGCGGCATGGGCGGCGGTGGCCTTCGGGGCGGCGGCCCGCTCGATGGCGGACTGTGCGACGGCGGGGCCGGCGGGTGCGGTCCCCTGGGGTGCGGTCATGGTCCGTACGGTCCTTCTCGTGATCTCGCGACCGGGCAACTGGTTGGCAAATGCAACCGAAAGTCCGGACAGGTTGGTATCTGCAACCCACCTGGATGTACTATACAACCGTGAACGAGAAAGCCGCATCACCCTCCCGTGACGACTCCCTCCGGTCGATCCAGCGCGAGCTCACCGCCTTCGCCCGACGCGCCCGCAGCCGGGCCGCCGAGCTGCACCCCGAACTGTCCCTGGTCGCGTTCAGCATGCTCGACCTGATGACCGAGCGCGGCGGCTGCCGGGGGGCCGACCTGGCCGCCTACTTCATGCTCGACAAGTCGACGGTCAGCCGCCAGGTCGGTGCCCTGGAGAAGCTCGGCTACCTGGTCCGCGAGACCGATCCCGAGGACCACCGGGGCCAGATCCTGCGCCCCTCCCCCACCGGTCTGGAGGCGATGCGCGCGGCTCACGAGCAGCGCCGGATCGCCTTCCTGGACCGCCTCGCCGACTGGGACGACGCGGACATCGCCCAGCTCGCGGCCTACCTGGAGCGCTACAACTCGTCCTTCTGACCGGCACCCGGCCGTCAGCGGCGGGGCCGGCCGGACCCACCGGCCCCGGTCCGGCCCCGGCAGACTCCGTCCGCCCCCTGCCGCACCCCCGGCCGGCGCCCGAGCCGCCCGCCGCCCCGCCGACGTCAACACCGTCCGGCCCCGTCACCCCGGACCCGTCACCCCGGGCCCGGCCGGACCGCGTCCGCCCGGCCGTCGGCGACCAGCACCGCCGCGCCCGTGATCCGGCCGGCCGCCAGGTCCGCCAGTGCCTCGGCCGCCTCGGCCATGGCGTACCTCTGGAGGTGCACCACCGGCGGGTGCGCCGTCACCTCGGCCAGGTAGGCCAGGGCGTCCGCCCGGGTGTTGGCCGTGACACTGCGCAGCGTGCGCTCCTGGAACAGCTGCCGCCGGTAGCCGAGCGCCGGCACGTCCGTGAGGTGGATCCCGGCGATCGCCAGGGTCCCGCCCCGGTCCAGTGCTTCGAGCGCGACCGGCACCAGCGACCCGACCGGCGCGAACAGGATCGCCGCGTCCAGCGGTTCGGGGGAGCCGGCGTACGCGTCCTGCGCGGAGGCCGCCCCGAGGGCCAGGGCCAGCCGCTGCGCCTCCTCGGACCGGGTGAACACGTGGACGGTCGCGCCGCGCGCCAGCGCCAGCTGCGCGGTCAGGTGTGCGGAGGCGCCGAAGCCGTAGACGCCCAGCCGTCCACCGGGCGGCAGCTCGGCCCGCGCCAGTGCCCGGTAGCCGATGATGCCCGCGCAGAGCAGCGGCGCGCACTCCTCGTCGGGGATGCCGGGCGGCAGCCGGTAGACGTAGCGGCTGTCGGCGACCACCAGGCCGGCGTACCCGCCGTGCAGGTCCCACCCGGTGTAGCGGGAGTGCGGGCACAGGTTCTCCCGGCCGGAGCGGCAGTACCGGCAGACCTGGCAGGTCCGCCCCAGCCAGGCCACTCCGACCCGGTCCCCCGGTGCCAACCCGGTCACCGCGGGCCCGGTCCGGACGACCCGGCCGACGATCTCGTGACCCGGCGTGCACTCCGGCAGGTGCGTCGGCAGGTCCCACTCGACCAGGTGGAGATCGGTCCGGCACACCCCGCACACCGAGACCGCCACCAGTACCCCGTACCGCCCCGGCTCCGGCACCTCGCGCGCCACCCACCGCAGCCCCCGGTCGACCACCCACGCCCCCGTCCGGCCCGTGCCACCCATCGGCCGCTCCTCTCGCTCCACGGCTCAGCACCTGGCTGATACCCGCCGCGAGCCGCTCCGACGACCGGACCGCGCGTGCCCGGGTCCGGAATGTCCCCACCTGTCCCGACCCGGGTGATCCAGGCGCCCGCAGCGGCCCGTACGGGCCCGGGTAGGCTGCGGCCTGCCCCTTTCGACCTGCGCGGACCGTGACCCGCCCGGCAGCCGGACCACCAGCACCGGACCACCAGCAGAGGAGTAGCCCGTTGGCCACCGCCACGCCGCCCGTGCCGCCAGGACCGGCGGACCACGCGCACCCGGCCGGGCCGGCCGCCACCGCTCCGGCCGCCGAAGGGCGGGCCGCCACCGGTCCGGTCACCGTGGTCGGGATCGGCGCCGACGGCTGGGCCGGACTGGCCGAACCCACACGGGCGGCGCTGCGCGCGGCGGACACCGTGATCGGCGGCCCGCGCCAGTTGGAGCTGCTCCCGCCCGAGGTCGTCGCCGCCCGGCTGCCCTGGCCCTCCCCGCTGCGTCCGGCCGTTCCCGGCCTGCTCGCCGAGCACGCGGACCGGCGCCTCGCGGTGCTCGCCAGCGGTGACCCGATGTTCCACGGCATCGGCCGCGCCCTGGCCGAGACGGTCGGCCCGGAGCGGCTGCGGGTGTTTCCGCACCCGTCCTCCGTCTCGTACGCCTGCGCCCGGCTCGGCTGGCCGCTGGAGGACACCGAGGTGGTCAGCCTGGTCGGACGGCCGCTCGACACGCTCACCCTCGCCCTGCACCCGGGCCGTCGCCTGCTGGTGCTCAGCGCGGACGCGGGCACCCCGGCCGCCGTCGCCGCGCTGCTCACCGAACGCGGCTACGGCCCGAGCCGCCTGCGCGTGCTCGAACACCTCGGCGGCCCGCAGGAGCGGCAGTCGGACGGCTGCGCCGAGGACTGGCCGTACGGGCCCGGGGCCGCGCTCAATCTGATCGCCGTCGAGTGCGCGGCCGCGCCCGGCGCGCCCCGGCGGTCGCTGGTGCCCGGCCTGCCCGACGACGCGTACGAGTCGGACGGCCAGCTGACGAAGCGCCACGTCCGGGCGGCGACGCTGGCCGCGCTGGCGCCGGTGCCAGGTGAGTTGCTCTGGGACGTCGGCGGCGGGTCGGGCAGCATCGCGATCGAATGGCTGCGCGCACACCGCTCCTGCCGGGCCGTCAGCGTGGAGCGCGACCCGGTCCGGGCGGAACGAATCGCCCGGAACGCGGCCGCGCTCGGTGTGCCCAGGCTGGCCGTGGTGACCGGCCCCGCGCCCGCTGCCCTGGCCGAACTCCCCACCCCCGACGCGGTGTTCATCGGCGGTGGGCTCACCGCACCCGGCCTGCTGGAGGCCTGCTGGGACGCGCTGCCGCCCGGCGGACGGCTGGTCGCCAACACGGTCACCCTGGAGTCGGAAGCCCTGCTGGCCGCCTGGTACCGCCGGCACGGCGGCGAGCTGCTGCGGCTGGCGGTCGCGCACGCCGTACCGGTCGGCGGGTTCACCGGCTGGCGGCAGGCGATGCCGGTGACCCAGTGGTCGGTGGTCAAACCCGGAGAACCGCAGGCCCCGGCGGCACCGGCAGAGGCCGGAGGACCGGCAGAGCCGGGAGCGCCGACGGGCCCCGCAGGGCCGGCCGGCCCCGCAGCACCCGAAGAACCGCAGAGCACGGGCCGGCACCAGGCCCGCACCAACACCCAGGGAGCGCACACCTGATGACCGTCCACTTCATCGGAGCCGGTCCCGGCGCCGCCGACCTGATCACCGTGCGCGGCCAGCGGATCCTGGCCGCCAGCGGGGTCTGCCTGTACGCGGGCAGCCTGGTGCCGCGCGAGCTGCTCGCCGAGTGCCCGCCGGACGCCCGGCTGGTCGACACCGCCCAGCTGAACCTGGACCAGATCATCGCCGAGATCGTCCGCGCCCACGAGGAGGGGCTGGACGTGGCCCGACTGCACTCGGGTGACCCGTCGGTGTTCAGCGCCGTCGCCGAGCAGATGCGCCGGCTGGACGCGGCGGGCATCCCGTACGAGGTGGTGCCCGGCGTGCCCGCGTTCGCCGCTGCGGCGGCGGCGCTGAAGCGGGAACTGACCGTGCCGACGGTCGGCCAGACGGTGATCCTCACCCGGGTGGCCAGGCAGGCCACGCCGATGCCGGAGGGCGAGGACCTCGCCACCCTCGGGCGCAGCGGTGCGCTGCTCGTCCTGCACCTGGCGGCGCGGTACGTGGACAGCGTGGTGGACGAGCTGCTGCCGCACTACGGCGCCGACTGCCCGGCCGCCGTGGTCGCGATGGCCAGCCGCCCGGACGAGTTGGTGCTGCGGGGCACGCTCGGCGACATCGCGGCGCGGGTGCAGGAGGCCGGGGTGCTGCGGACCGCCGTCATCCTGGTCGGCCGGACCCTCGGGGCCGAACAGTTCCGTGACAGCCACCTGTACTCACCGGAACGCGAGCGGCCGCACGAGCCGTGCGGCAGCTAGTCGGCGCCGGGCCGGCCGGGTCGGCTCCGGTGGGTTCCACCGGCCGGTGCGGCCCGGCCGACGATGTTTCCGGCGCGGTCGATGCAGATGACGTCGACCGCGACCGGCGCACCGGTCAGCACGCCGAGTGCGGTGGCGCGGGCGGCCTCGGCGACCAGGTCGCCGAGCGGCACCCCGGCGGCCGAGCAGAGCTGGACCGCTTCGAGACCGGTGTTGGCCGCGGCGACGGCGGCGGTCAGGGCCGGGTCCGCGCCGCCCCGCTCGGCCAGTTCGGCCAGGTAGCCCTTGTCGACCTGGGAGCGGGCGGAGTGCAGGTCGAGGTGGCCGGCGGCGAGCTTGGAGAGCTTGGCGAAACCGCCGGCGACGGTCAGCCTGGGGACCGGATGGCGCTTGAGGTACTTGAGGACGGCCCCGGCGAAGTCGCCCATGTCGAGCAGGGCGTCCTCGGGCAGCCCGTGCACGGCGGTGGCGACCCGCTCGGAGGTCGAGCCGGTGCACCCGGCGACGTGGGTGCGCCCGGCGGCGCGGGCGACGTCCACACCGCGCCGGATGGAGTCGATCCAGGCGGAGCAGGAGTAGGGCACCACGATGCCGGTGGTGCCGAGGATGGACAGGCCGCCGAGGATGCCCAGCCGCGGGTTCCAGGTGGAGCGGGCGATCCGCTCGCCGTCGTCGACGGAGATCTCGACCTCGACGTCCCCGCTGCCGCCGTGCCGGGCGGCGATCTCGGCGACCGTGTCCCGCATCATCTGCCGGGGCACCGGGTTGATCGCGGGTTCGCCGACGGGCAGCGGCAGTCCGGCCTTGGTCACCGTGCCGACGCCGGGCCCGGCGCGGAAGACCGTCCCGCTCCCGGGCGGCGCGTGCCGGACGGTGGCCCGGATCAGCGCGCCGTGGGTGACGTCCGGGTCGTCCCCGGCGTCCTTGACCACGCCGGCCATCGCCCAGGCGCGCCCCCCGACACCCTCCTGACGATCCGTCAACTCCTGCCCGTGACAGCCGAGTTCCTCCACGGCGAGGGCGAAGGCGGGCTGCTGCCCCTTGGGCAGCGTGATCGTCACCGGGTCGGGGAACTCCCCGGTCAGCAGTGCCGTGTACGCGGCGGCGGTCGCCGCCGTCGCGCAGGCGCCCGTCGTCCATCCGTGCCGCAGCCCGCTGCTCTTGAGCTGTGCGGCGCGGCCTCCCGTCTCAGCCACGTACATCCCCTGGAGTTCCCATGCCCGTGCGGCACGTCCTGATCCTCGGCGGCACCACGGAGGCCCGGCGACTGGCCGAGCGGCTCGCCGCCGGACAGCCGGCGGGTGCGCCACCGCTGCGGGTGACCAGTTCGCTCGCGGGCCGGGTGGCCGAGCCCCGGCTGCCCGCCGGGGAGGTGCGGATCGGCGGGTTCGGCGGACCGTCGGGGCTGGCCGCCTGGCTGCGCGAGCAGCACGTGGACGCGCTCATCGACGCCACCCATCCCTTCGCCGGAACCATCAGCCGCAATGCGGCCGAGGCAGCCGCCGAGGTACATGTTCCCCTGCTGGCGCTGCGGCGTCCCAGCTGGGTGCCGGTTTCCGGGGACCGCTGGCATCCGGTGGACTCGCTGGCCGAGGCGGCCGACGCACTGCCCGGCCTGGGCCGCCGGGTCTTCCTGACCACCGGACGTCAGGGGCTGGCCGCCTTCGCGCACCTCGACGGCCACTACTTCCTGGCCCGCTCGGTGGACGCCCCCGAGGCACCGATGCCCCCGCACACCGAGGTCCTGCTGGACCGGGGCCCGTTCACCCTGGACGGTGAACGGGCCGTCTGCCGCGAGCACCGGATCGACGTCCTGGTCACCAAGGACAGCGGCGGTGCGGCCACCGCTCCGAAGCTGACGGCCGCCCGCGAACTCGGCCTCCCGGTCGTGATCGTCCGGCGCCCCGAGCTGCCCCGGGGCGTCCCGGCCACCCCGGACGTCCCGGGCGCCCTCGCCTGGCTGGCCGGCCTCGCCCCCTGACACCCACCGCCCGGACGGTCGGGGGCGGGCCGCCCGCCCCCGCACGGGCTACCCGGCGAGCAGGCTCGCCGCCTCCCGGAGGGCGACCTCCAGCGCCTGGTCGGCCGGGACGGCGATGTCCGGTACGACGCCCACCGCCTCCCAGTTGGTGCCGGTGACGGGGTTGATCGAGCGGGCGGTCGGCACGGTGACGGTGATGTGCGGGCTGACGGCGATCCGGGCCGTGGGGTGGGCGCCGCCCCTGGTGGTCTCGCCGATCAGCGTGGCGCGCTTGTTGACCAGCAGGTTGTAGGCGAGTTCCTCGCCGCCGGAGAAGGTGAAGCCGCTGGTCAGCACGTAGACCGGCCGGTCGAGGTAGCGGGGGGCCGGCAGGTGGGTGGAGGTCCAGTACTGCCGGGTGGAGTCGGTGACCCGGTCGTAGATGTCGTTGAGGTGGGTGTCGCCGTCCGGGAAGAAGTAACTGCACCAGAGGGCGACGCCCTCGGGCGAGCCGCCCCGGTTCTGCCGGAGGTCGATGACCAGGGCCTCGGTGCGGGCGAGGATCTCCATGGCGGCCGCGAAGGTGCGGGCGGCCGGGCCGGGCTCCCCGATCATGCGCAGGTCCAGGTAGCCGATGTTGCCGTCGAGCCGCTCGACCCGCTGGACACCGTGGTTCGCCGCCAGGGCCATCGCCTCGAAGTTCGCCTGCGCGAGCTCCTCCGGCTCCTCCTCCATCGACTGCGGCTCCTCCTGGTGGAGCAGCCTCAGGTGCTTGTCGGGGCATGCCTCCTGGAGGTGTGCGGTGACCGCGGCGCACAACTCCGGTGCGGTCAGGCCGTCGTAGGCTCCGGCGGCGAGGTGGCCGCGGATCGCGGTGTCGATGGCGGCGGTGCGTTCGGGGAAGACGTACCCGGCGGTGATCCGGGCGAGGGCGCTGTCGAGTATCTCCGCCGTCTCGGCGTTGGCTGTCATGAGCCGCGATGGTAGCGGGCGGACCGCCGCCCGCCGACCGGTTATCGGACGGCGGTGCCACTGCCGCGAAGCGGTCTTCCGGCGGAGCGTCAGGGGCTGACCGACGCTCCGCCGGAGCCGGCTCAGGCCGAGGGGTAGCGGCGCGGGGTCCAGACCACCTCGGTGCCGTCGTCCCGGCGGACCGCCCGGGTCTGCGAGGAGCCGATCAGCAGGATGGTCCGCATGTCGACCTGGGCGGGGTCGAGTTCGGCCAGCGGCACGGTCCGCACGCGCTCGGTCGGGCCGCCCACGTCACGGGCCATCACCACGGGAGTGTCGGGCGCGCGGTGTTCGAGCAACAGGTCGCGGGCCAGGCCGACCTGGGTGGTGCGGCTCTGCGAACCGGGGTTGTAGAGCGCGAGCACCAGATCCGCCTCGGCCGCGGCACGCAGCCGCTTGGCCACCGCCTCCCAGGGCTTGAGCCGGTCGGAGAGCGAGACCACCGCGTAGTCGTGGCCGAGCGGGGCACCGGCCCGGGAGGCGGCGGCGTGCGCGGCCGTCATGCCGGGCACGATCCGCACCGGCACCGAGCGGTACGGCTCCTCGCAGGCGGCCTCCAGCACGGCGGTGGCCATCGCGAAGACGCCCGGGTCGCCGGAGGAGACCACGGCCACCCGGTGTCCGCGCCGGGCCAGGTCGAGCGCGAACTCGGCGCGCTCGGCCTCGACCTTGTTGTCGGAACCGTGCCGCTGCTGGCCGGGGCGGACGGGCACCCGGTCGATGTAGGTGGTGTAGCCCACCAGGTCGGTGGCGGCGGCGAGTTCACCGCGCGCCTCCGGGGTCAGCCAGAGCGGTCCGGCCGGCCCGAGACCGACCACCACCACCTCGCCGACAGCGACCGGATCGACGACGGTCGGCACCGCGGCCGACTCGACATCAGCCGGCTCGACGGCGCCCGGCTCGACGGGGGCGAGCCCGACCCGGCTCGGCAGGACCGCGACCGAGAAGTACGGCACGCTCTCGGGGTCCACCTCGGCCAGCGGCGCGGTGCGCTCGCCCGCCATGGTGGCCCGCTCGACGTACCGGGCCTCCGCCAGCCGGCCCGACCGCTCCAGCGCCCGCCGCACGGTCGGGAAGGTCCGGCCGAGCTTCATCACGACCGCCGAGTCGGTGGCGGCCAGACGCGCGGTCAGCTCCTCCTCGGGGAGGGTGCCGGGCAGGATGGTCAGCACCTCCTCGGCCTCGACCAGCGGGGTGCCGAGCCGAGCGGCGGCGGCGCTCACCGAGGTCACACCGGGCACCACCTCGGTGGGGTACCGGTGCGCCAGGCGCTTGTGCATGTGCTGGTACGAGCCGTAGAAGAGCGGATCGCCCTCGGCCAGCACCACGACGGTGCGGCCCGCGTCCAGGTGGGCGGCCAGCCGGGCGGCGGCCTCCTCGTAGAACTCGTCCAGCGCGCCCCGGTAGCCGCCGGGGTGGTCGGTGGTCTCGACCGTGACCGGGTAGACCAGCTGCTCCTCGATCTGGTCACCACGCAGGTAGCGCTCGGCTATCGAGCGGGCGATCGAGCGGCCGTGCCGGGCGCTGTGGTAGGCCACCACGTCCGCCCGGCCGATCAGCGCGGCGGCGCGGACGGTCACCAGCTCCGGGTCGCCGGGGCCGAGCCCGACACCGTAGAGACGTCCGGTGCCGATCTCCTGATGGTCCGTCACTCTTCCTCGCTCGCAATCGCGTTGATGGCGGCAGCGGCGATCGCACTGCCACCGCGCCGACCGCGCACCACCAGGTGCTCCAGCCCGGACGGGTGCACGGCCAGTGCCTCCTTGGACTCGGCGGCGCCGATGAAGCCGACCGGCACGCCGATCACGGCGGCCGGGCGCGGGGCACCGGCCTCGATCAGCTCCAGCAGGCGGAACAGCGAGGTCGGCGCGTTGCCCACGGCGACCACCGCGCCTTCGAGCCGGGGCAGCCACAGCTCCATCGCGGCGGCACTGCGGGTGTTGCCCATCTTCTTCGCCAGCTCGGGCACCGAGGGGTCGGAGAGGGTGCAGACCACCTCGTTGTCGGCGGGCAGCCGCTTGCGCGTGACACCGCTGGCGACCATCGACACGTCGCACAGGATCGGCGCACCGGCGTGCAGCGCGGCGCGCGCGCTCGCGACCACGCCGGGCGACCAGAGCAGGTCCTCGACCAGGTCGGTCATGCCGCACGCGTGGATCATCCGCACGGCGACCTGCGCCACGTCGGCGGGCAGGTGGGCCAGTTCGGCCTCGGCCCGGATGGTGGCAAAGGACTGGCGGTAGATGGCCGCGCCGTCCTTCTCGTACTCGATCACTTCGTCCTCCGGGCCTCGGCCACTGCCTCGGCCATCTGCTCTGTCGTCACGTTCGCTGACAAGGGGCGTGCTGCTGCCGGGGGTTCCACCGACGTACCGATCCGGGTCACCCGGTAGCCCTGCCCAGTGGCGAGCACGTCCACCCACTCCCCCGCCGGATGTCCGCAGCGCCGCTCGCAGCCCGACCAGTGCACGGGCAGGCCGCCCGGGGCCGCCGCGTCCAACGCCCGTGCGGCGTCCGCCCGCACGTCGGCCTGCGACTTGGCGCAGCCGGGCAGGCCGGTGCAGGCGCTGGCCCGCTCCCAGGCCGAGCCGGGGTCGGTGCGGAACCCGGCGCGCGCCAGGACGGGCAGCCGCTCCGCGGGCGCGCCGGGCAGCACCACGCCGCGCCAGGGCGTCAGCCGGAGCCCGTCGGCCGCGGCCGCGGCCAGGGTCCGCCACTGGGCGGCGCCGACCCGGCCGAAGCGCAGGCCGACCGAGAGGCCGCCGGGCAGCACGCCCGGCGCCGGGGTCGCGCCCGGCAGCGCGGGCAGGGCTTCCGGGCCCGGGTCGAGCAGCTGCGGCACCTCACGCAGGTGCCAGGCCGCGGTGCCGGTGGCCCGCAGCGCGCGCAGGAACTCCTCGGCGGCGGCGAGGGCGTGTTCGACCGCCTGACCGGGGGGCACCCGGCGGGCGGTGGCGGCGCGTCCGAGGCGCAGCAGGGCGCCGCCGTCCGCGGTTGCGATCAATGTCACATCGGCGTCCAGGGCGGCGGTGTCACCGCGCCCGTCGTCCAGGGCGAACAGGAACTTGCCGGAGAGCTGCGCCGCCGGCCCGCTCGCGCAGAGCCGCCGGTCGAGCTCGCGCACCCAGGACTGCACGTCCGCGTGGCCCAGCCCGTCGAGCCCGGCGGCCGGGGAGGCGACGATGTTGCGGACCCGCTCGTGGGTGTCCGAGGGCAGCAGCCCGGCGGCGCGCAGCCGGCTCCCGAGTTCGCGGCCGCAGTCCGAAGGCAGGCCGCGCAGTTGGACGTTGCCGCGCGAGGTGGTCTCCAGCTCGCCGTCGCCCAGCTCCTCGGCGGCGTCGGCGAGCGCGAGTGCCTGACGGACCGTCAGCAGGCCGCCGGGGACGCGGATCCTGGCGAGCGCGCCGTCGTCGGCGGTATGCAGACGAAGGGCCCCCGGGCAGGCGTCCGAACGACCGCGGTCGGGCGCACCGGGGCCCGCTGCGGCGGCGTCGGGTGTGGGTGGCATGGCGGCGAGCATACAGATTGCCGGTCCGGATGCAGCGTCCCGCCGATCACACTTCCGGTCGGCACTCCCCCAGCTCAGCCCCACCCCGTACGATGCTCCCGGACGGTCCTGGTGGGCCGTCCACGCCAGCGACGGCGCCAAGGGGAGGAAACCGGTGCAAACCCGGTGCGGTCCCGCCACTGTGACCACGGTTCACGCCGTGGGAGCCAGGAACTCCTGCCGTCCTCCATGCTTCCCCGGCCTCCGGCCGGGGGGACCCCCCGGGGCGCGGACCCCGAGGAAGGCCTGAGACCTATGCGCTGCCGCGTGCCCGTACGGGCTGCCGCGACCCGCCCGCCCTCGGACCCGGCCCCGGCCGGGCCGCGGAGACGCTCCGGGCGCCCTGAGCCGACGCTGACGTTTTCCGCTCCCTCGCTCCCCCTTTCGCCGCTCGCCTGCCGCCCATCGTCCTCGGCGGCGGCGCGCCCTTCGGCTCGGAGCACCGACCTGGCCGGGAGGGCCTTCGCATGATCCTGCTGCTTTCCACCTCGGACACCGATCTGCTGAGCGCCCGTGCCTCCCGGGGCCCGGTCGGCTACCGCCTCGGCAACCCCGCCCGGCTGACCGCCGGGGACCTGCCGGCCCTGCTGGAGGGCACCGACCTGGTGGTCGTCCGGCTGCTCGGCGGCCGCCGGGCCTGGGAGGAGGGCCTGGACGCGCTGCTCGCGGGCCCGCGCCCGGTGGTCGTGCTGACGGGTGAGCAGGCGCCGGACGCCCAGCTGATGGAGCTGTCCACGGTGCCCGCCGGGATCGCCGCCGAGGCGCACGCCTACCTGGCGCACGGCGGCGCGGCCAACCTGGCCGAGCTCGGCGCCTTCCTCTCCGACACCGTGCTGCTCACCGGGCACGGCTTCGCGCCGCCCGCCTCCGCCCCGGCCTGGGGCCCGCTGGAGCGCACCCCCCGGAACGCGGACGGCCCGGTCATCGCGGTGCTCTACTACCGCGCCCACCACATGAGCGGCAACACCGCCTTCGTCGAGGACCTGTGCCGGGCGATCGAGGACCAGGGCGCCCGCCCGAAGCCGCTGTACTGCTCCTCGCTGCGCGGCGCCGAGCCCGAGCTGCTGGCCGAGCTGGGCCAGGCGGACGCGATCGTCACCACCGTGCTCGCGGCCGGCGGCACCCGCCCGGCCGACGCGCAGGCGGGCGGCGACGAGGAGGCCTGGGACGCGGGGGCACTCGCCGGGCTCGACCGCCCGATCCTCCAGGCGCTGTGCCTGACCTGGTCCCGCGCGGCCTGGGAGGCGAGCGACGACGGCCTCTCCCCGCTGGACACCGCCACCCAGGTGGCCGTCCCCGAGTTCGACGGCCGGCTGATCACCGTCCCGTTCTCCTTCAAGGAGCTGGACGAGGACGGGCTGACCGTCTACGCCGCCGACCCCGAGCGGGCCGCCCGGGTCGCGGGCATCGCGGTGCGGCACGCCCGGCTGCGCCACATCCCGGCCGCCGAGCGGCGGTTGGCGCTGGTGCTGTCCGCGTACCCGACCAAGCACGCCCGGGTCGGCAACGCCGTCGGCCTGGACACCCCCGCCAGCGCGGTCCGGCTGCTGCACCGCCTGCGTGCGGAGGGCATGGACCTCGGCACGGACCTGCCCGGCCTGGACGCGGCCGACGACGACTCGCACGAGGGCGACGCGCTGATCCACGCCCTGATCGCGGCCGGCGGCTACGACCAGGACTGGCTGACCGAGGAGCAGCTGGCCCGCAACCCGGTCCGCATCCCCGCCGCCGACTACCGCCGCTGGTACGCCGAGCTGCCCGCCGGGCTGCGCGAGCAGGTCGAGCAGCACTGGGGCCCGGCGCCCGGCGAGCTGTACGTGGACCGCTCGCAGAACCCGGACGGCGACATCGTGCTGGCCGCCATCCGCTCCGGCAACCTGCTGGTCCTGATCCAGCCGCCGCGCGGCTTCGGCGAGAACCCGGTGGCCATCTACCACGACCCCGACCTGCCCCCGAGCCACCACTACCTGGCCGCCTACCGCTGGATCGCGGCCTCCCGGCAGGACGGCGGCTTCGGCGCCGACGCGGTGATCCACCTCGGCAAGCACGGCAACCTGGAGTGGCTGCCGGGCAAGACGGCCGCCCTGTCGGCCGGCTGCGGCCCGGACGCCGTCCTCGGCGACCTCCCCCTGGTCTACCCCTTCCTGGTCAACGACCCGGGCGAGGGCACCCAGGCCAAGCGGCGCGCGCACGCGACCCTGGTCGACCACCTGGTCCCGCCGATGGCCCGCGCCGACTCCTACGGCGACATCGCGCGCCTGGAGCAACTGCTCGACGAGCACTCCAACATCGCCGCGATGGACCCGGCCAAGCTGCCCGCGATCCGCGCCCAGATCTGGACCCTGATCCAGGCCGCCCGGCTCGACCACGACCTCGGCCTCGACGAGCGCCCCGAGGACGACGGCTTCGACGACTTCCTGCTGCACGTCGACGGCTGGCTGTGCGAGGTGAAGGACGCCCAGATCCGGGACGGCCTGCACGTCCTCGGCCAGGCCCCGACGGGCGAGGACCGGATCAACATCGTGCTCGCCATCCTGCGGGCCCGGCAGATCTGGGGCGGCGTGAGCGCGCTGCCCGGTCTGCGCGAGGCGCTCGGCCTGGACGAGGCCGCGCTGACCCTCGGTGCCACCGACGCGGCGGAGGCCCGGGCGCGCGCCCTGGTCGAGGCGATGGAGGCCGAGGACTGGGCGCCGGAGGCGGTCGAGAAGGTCGCCGCCGGCCACCCCGAGGCGGTCCGCGACGTACTGGACTTCGCCGCCCGCCAGGTCGTCCCCCGCCTCGCGCGGACCACCGACGAGCTGGACGCCGTCCTGCACGCGCTGAACGGCGGGTTCGTCCCGGCGGGGCCGTCCGGTTCGCCGCTGCGCGGGCTGGTCAACGTGCTGCCGACCGGCCGCAACTTCTACTCCGTCGACCCCAAGGCCGTCCCCAGCAAGCTGGCCTGGGAGACCGGCCAGGCGCTGGCCGCCTCCCTGGTGGAGCGCTACCGGGCGGACAACGACGGGGCGTTCCCGCCCTCGGTCGGCCTCTCGCTCTGGGGCACCAGCGCGATGCGCACGGCGGGCGACGACATCGCCGAGGCCTTCGCCCTGCTGGGCGTCCGCCCGGTCTGGGACGACGCCTCGCGCCGGGTCACCGGCCTGGAGGCCATCGGCCTGGAGGAGTTGGGCCGCCCGCGCATCGACGTGACGCTGCGCATCTCCGGCTTCTTCCGGGACGCCTTCCCGCACGTGGTCAACCTGCTGGACGACGCGGTGCGCCTGGCCGCCCGGCAGGAGGAGGCGGACGAGCAGAACTTCGTCCGCGCCCACGTCCAGGCGGACCTCGCCGTGCACGGCGACGAGCGCAGGGCCACCGTCCGGGTCTTCGGCTCCCGCCCCGGCACGTACGGCGCGGGCCTGCTCCAGCTCATCGACAGCCGCGACTGGCGCACCGACGCCGACCTGGCGGAGGTCTACACCGTCTGGGGCGGCTACGCCTACGGCCGCGACCTGGGCGGCCGCCCGGCGCGTGAGGAGATGGAGACCGCGTACAAGCGGATCACCGTCGCCGCGAAGAACACCGACACCCGCGAGCACGACATCGCGGACTCCGACGACTACTTCCAGTACCACGGCGGCATGGTGGCCACCGTCCGCGCCCTCACCGGCAAGGCCCCGACCGCCTACATCGGCGACTCGACCCGGCCCGAGACGGTCCGCACCCGCACCCTGACCGAGGAGGCCGCACGGGTCTTCCGCGCCCGCGTGGTCAACCCGCGCTGGCTGGAGGCGATGCGCCGGCACGGGTACAAGGGCGCCTTCGAGATGGCCGCGACGGTGGACTACCTGTTCGGCTACGACGCCACCACGGGCGTGGTGGCCGACTGGATGTACGAGAAGCTCACCCAGGAGTACGTCCTCGACCCGACCAACCGCGAGTTCCTCGGTGCGGCCAACCCGTGGGCGCTGCACGGCATCAGCGAGCGTCTGCTGGAGGCGGCGGAGCGCGGCCTGTGGGCCGAGCCCGACCCGGAGCTGATCGACGCGCTGCGCACCGCCTTCCTGGAGACCGAGGGTGACCTGGAGGGCAACGGGTAGCCGCTGCCGGGCAGGCCCCGCGGCGCGGGAACTGTGCTTCCGGCCCGCCACGTTCGTGGCCGGCCGCTCGCACGGCCCCCGCGCCCGGGCGGCCCCGGACCTCCTGCCGCGCCCGGTGGAACGGCCAGGTCGCCCCCGTGGGCCTCGGTCGTGACACACCGACGTCGGTGACCTGGGCAGTCGTGCCGTTCGGGCGGACAATCGGGGCATGACGCCCCGCTCCGCCCGCCTCGCGGCGCTCCTCGCCGGCGCACTGCCCGTCCTCACCTTCCCCGTGCCCGGCCTGTCCGCGCTGGCCTGGGTCGTGCTGGTGCCCGGCCTGCTGCTGATGCAGCGGTCACCGAGCGGACGGGAGGCGGCAGTTCGGGGCTGGTGGTTCGGCGCCGGCTTCATCCTGGCCGCGATGTACTGGCTGGTCCCCTCGATCGGCCCGGCACTGCTCCTGCTGGCCGTGCTCTTCGGGTCGCTGCAGGCCGCACTCGGGCTCGCGGTCCGGCGGCTGCTCCACCCGCCGCTCACCCCCTGGCGGGCCCTCGGTGCGCTGGTGGTCGTCCCCTCCGTCTGGCTGAGCGGCGAGTACGCGCGCTCCTGGCACGCGCTCGGCGGGCCGTGGGCGCTGCTCGGCGCCAGCCAGTGGCAGCACCCGGCCGTCCTGGCGCTGGCCTCGGTCGGCGGTGCGTGGCTGGTGAGCGCCGCCGTGGCGGCGGCCAACACCGGGGTCGTCATCTTCCTGACCCACCGTCAGATGTCGGTCCGGGTACTGGCCGCCGGGGTGGCCGTCCTCGCGGTGGCCTCGGGACCGCTGCTGTTCGCCCTGCGCACCCAGCCCTCCCCGGCCGGGCAGGCGACGGTGGCCCTGGTCCAGCCGGGCGGCACCGCGGACCCCGACGCACGGTTCGACGCCGGTGTCCGGATCACCACCCGCCTGATCGGGCAGCCGCTGGACCTGGTGGTCTGGGCCGAGAGCAGCACCACCGACGACCTGGACCGCGACACCGCCACCGTGGAGCGGCTGCGCAGCCTCTCCACCGCAACCGGCGCCCAGCTCCTGGTCGGTGAGGACGCCCGCAAGGCCGACGGCCGGATCTCCAAGGACGCCGTCCTGGTCACGCCCGAGGGGATCGCCGCCCGCTACCGCAAGATCCGCCTGGTGCCGTTCGGCGAGTACATCCCGCTGCGGCCGGTGCTCGGCTGGATCGCCGGGGTCAGCAGGGCGGCGGGCGAGAACCGGATCCCGGGCACCGGCTTCCACCTCGTCCAGGCCGGCGCCCACGACGGCCGCCCGCTGCCGCTGGGAGTGCTGATCTGCTTCGAGTCCGCCTTCCCCGACATGTCCCGCACGGCGGCGGACGACGGCGCCCGGATGCTGGTCTACCAGTCGTCGACCTCGACCTTCCAGCACACCTGGGCACCCGCCCAGCACGCCTCGCTCGGCGCGCTGCGCGCCGCGGAGACCGGCCGTCCGGTGGTCCAGGCCGCCCTCACCGGCGAGTCGGTGGCCTACGACCGGCAGGGCCGCCGCCTGGCCCACCTGGGCACTTCGGCCGACGGCGCACTCACCGTCCGCGTCCCGCTCGCCGACCCGGCGGCCCGCACCTGGTACGACCGGCTCGGCGACTGGGCGCCGGTGTCGGCCGTCACCGTCACCCTGGGCGCCGCCGCCCTCGCCCTGCTCCGCCCCCGCCGCACGCCCGAGGACCCGGCGACGGCCGCACCCGCCACCGAGTCCTCCTGCACCACCACCGACGCCTGAGCCCGTGCCCGACCGGGCCCCGAGCCTCAGCCCTCGGCGCCCGCGGTGTGGATGCCGAACCTGGCTCCCTGCGCGTCGTGGAACA
Organism: Kitasatospora sp. NPDC056138; assembly: GCF_042264695.1. Taxonomy (NCBI): domain Bacteria; kingdom Bacillati; phylum Actinomycetota; class Actinomycetes; order Kitasatosporales; family Streptomycetaceae; genus Kitasatospora; species Kitasatospora sp. NPDC056138. Next base: position 23,894 of record NZ_JBHJVK010000037.1, read on the forward strand.
CCGCCAACCGCGGGCCGCCCGGCACATCCGTCGGCGGAAGCATGACGGTCGCGCCGAGCCCCGCAGCCCGCTCCGCGGTCAGGTCGACGTCGGCGACCGCGAAGTAGGGCATCCAGTACGGCGGCACGTCCGGCGGGAACTGCTCGGCCATGTCGAGCATGCCGCCGAAGTCGTCGCCCGCCAGGCCCCACTGGGTGTACATCTCGCTCACCGTGACGCTCCAGCCGAAGACCCGGCTGTAGAACTCCTTGGCACCGGCGGTGTCCCGGGTGGCGAGTTCCACCCAGCCCAGCGAGCCCGGTTCGTTGAGCAGGCCGGCGCCCTTGAACGCGTTGGCCTGCCAGATGGTGAAGACCGCGTCGGACGGGTCCGCGAGCACCGCGAAGCGGCCGTCGTCACGGAGGTCGGTCGGTTCCTTCAGCACCTTGCCACCGGCCGTGGCGACCGCCGCCGCGGTGGCGTCGGCGTCCTCCGAGGCGAAGCAGACCAGCCAGGCGGTCCGCTGCTTGGGCGAGGAGATCGGGCTGATCGCGGCGACCGGGGCGTCGCCGACGAAGAACCGGGTGTAGCCGTCCACCTCCTCGCGCGGGTCGCTCTCCGCCCGCCAGCCGAAGAGTTCGCGGTAGAGGGTCCTGGCGGCCTCGGGGTCGGAGGTGCCCAGTTCGACCCAGCAGGGCGCGTTGACGGTGGGGGTGGTGATCTTCACGGTGGGCCTCCGATCAGCCGATGTCGAGGACGAGCTTGCCGCGGACGTGGCCCGACTCCACCTCGGAGAGGGCTCGGGCTGCGTGTTCCAGCGGGTAGGTGGCGGCGATGTGCTGGTCGAGCGCGTCGAAGGCGACCAGCTTGGCCAGCGCTTCGAGCGTGTCGGCGCCACGGCTGCGCCGGACGAACGCGCCGCCGAGTTCGGCGGCGGTGGTCGGGTCGACGGCGGAGACCAGCTTGGCCGGGTCGTTGAGCAGCGGCGCGACGGCCCGCGCGTCGTCGCCGCCGACCAGGTCGACGATCCCGTCCACACCGTCCGGAGCGAGGGCCCGGATCCGCTCGGCCACGCCGTCGCCGTACCTGACCTGGACGGCGCCGAGCGACTCCACGTAGGCCCGGTTGCGGTCCCCCGCCGTGCCGAGCACGGTCAGTCCGTGCCCCTTGGCGAGCTGGGCCGCGACGCTGCCGACACCGCCGGCGACGCCGAGGATCAGCACCGTCTGCCCCGCCTTGAGATCCAGCTGCCGCAGCGCGTCGTACGCGGTCGCGGCGGCCACCGGCAGCGCCGCCGCCTGCGTGAAGCTGATGTCGGGCCGCTTGTGCGCGGTGGTCGCGGCGTCCAGCAGGGTGTGCTCGGCGTAACCGCCGGCCGCGGTGTTGCCGAACACCTCGTCGCCGACCGCGAAGCCCTCGACGCCCGCGCCCAGGGCCTGCACCACCCCGGACGCCTCGGAGCCGAGCACGGCGGGCAGCGGCTGCCCGGTGCCCAGACGGCCCTGCCGGATCTTCCAGTCCACGGGGTTCACCCCGGCGGCCCGGACCGCGATCAGCAGCTGACCCGGGCCTGGCGAGGGGATGGGACGGTCGAGGAACTCCTGGTTCTCCGGCCCGCCGTAGGCCACGAATCCGAATGCCTTGGACATGCTCTTCCTTACGCTCGGCAGCACCCCTCCACCAGCTTGCGTGCGGGGTCGCACGGGCGGACGGGGATGCTGAGCCGAACGGGGCCCGAGGAGCCGGCGCGGATCCGGAGAGAACCATAGTTGTTCAAATTCGAACCACAGTGTACGGTCGAGCCGACCAGCCGTTTCGAGTTCGAAACACTTGCGACCCACCACGTGGCGCCCAGCCACCTGGCGACCACCGGAGGCCCGGCATGCCCCACCCCGAGCACCAGCAGCACGGCTCCCGGCCGGGTCCGGCCACCGTCCGCTCCCGGGTCCGCATCCCGCTCACCTTCGGCGACGGCTACCGCGTCGAGGCCGAGGTCCACACCTTCCACGGCCTGGCCGACGGCGCCGAGCACCTTGCCCTCCGGCTCGGCGAACCCACCGACACGCCCCTGGTCCGGCTGCACTCCGAGTGCCTCACCGGCGACGTCCTCGGCTCGGACCGCTGCGACTGCGGCCCCCAGCTGCGCGAGGCCGTCGAGCGGATCGCGGAGAGCGGCGGCTACCTCCTCTACCTCCGCCAGGAGGGCCGGGGCATCGGCCTCTACAACAAGCTGGACGCCTACGCCCTGCAGGACTCCGGGCTCGACACCTACCAGGCCAACACCGCCCTGGGCCTGCCCGAGGACGGCCGCGACTACACCGCGGCGGCCCAGATGCTCACCACCCTCGGCGCCGCCGGCATCCGCCTGCTCAGCAACAACCCCGACAAGGCGGCCCAGCTCACCGCCCTCGGCATAGCGGTCACCGAACGCGTCGCCACCGGCGTCCACCTCTCCGAGAGCAACGTCCGCTACCTGCGCACCAAGGCGGCCGGCACCGAACTGACCCGGGGCCACGGCATCCCGCTGCTGCCGGTCGGCGCCTGAGCCGCTCCCGCAGGGACCATTCGGGACCCGGCACCGGGAGCCGCCCGTGCGGGGCGGCCACTTCGGGACCCGCGGACGCCGGTGCGCTGCCGACCCGACACGGGAAGCGCACCAGGCGTCGCGGTGGTTCAGGGGTGTCCCACGACGGGCACGTCGACACCCCGAGGGCGTACCCGGGCCGGGCGGTGCGCGGCAGGGGTGCACCGTCCGGGCGGTGGGTCTGCGTGGTCGTCCGGCGAGCCTCCACGCTCCGGGCAGTGCACTCGGGAGCGGCGCCGAGCTCCATCATTGGCAGATCATTCACACCGCGTCAAGGGATTCTGTCCCGATTCTCACCGATACGGCAGGGTTTGCACCGGCGTACGCACGACGCGAGGCACCGGCGTACGCGCGGTGCGGACCGGACCGTTCAGGGACGCGGCGGGAGGTTGCTCTCCGCGATGCGGCGGGCGATGTCGGCCGGGCGGGCGGGGCGGCCGAAGTGCCAGCCCTGCGCCCAGTCGCAGCCCATCAGCCGCAGCCGATCGGCATCGGCCCCGTTCTCGACGCCCTCGGCGGTGACGGTCAGGCCCAGGCTGTGGGCGAGCGAGACCAGTCCGCTGATGATCCGCCAGCCGAGGTGGGTGTCCTTGCCGGGGTCGTGCAGGTCGCCGACGAAGGAGCCGGCGATCTTCAGGCCGGAGACCGGGAGGTCGCGCAGGTAGGCGAGGTTGGACCAGCCGGTGCCGAAGTCGTCGACGGCCAGCGAGACTCCCATGTCCACCACCGCGTGCAGCGACTTCAGCGCCTCGTCCTCGGGGCCGACCACGGTGGACTCCGTGATCTCCAACTGGAGCTTGTGCGGGCTGAGTCCGGTGGAGCGCAGGATCCGCTCCAGGTCGCCGACCAGTCCGGGGCTGCGGGCCTGCCGGACCGCCAGGTTGACGTTCAGTTGCGGGGCGGCGTCGCCGAACTCCCTCACCCAGGCGGCAGCCTGGGTGCACGCCTGCTCCAGCACCCAGCGGCCGAGCGGCATGATCAGGCCGGTCTCCTCGGCGATCCCGATGAACTCCTCGGGACCGAGCACGCCCAACTCCGGGTGCCGCCAGCGCACCAGCGCCTCGACCGCGGCCAGCGAACCGTCCGCGAGCGAGCAGAGCGGCTGGTAGTCGATGAAGAACTCGCCCCGGTCCAGCGCCACGGGCATCCGGACCGAGACCGTGTAGCGGCTCACCGCGCGGGCGTTCTCGGTCGGGTCGAAGAGCGTCCAGCGGCCGCGCCCGGCCTCCTTGGCCCGGTAGAGCGTGAGGTCCGCGGCCCGGACGGCCGCGCCCGGCGTGGTGGTGGCGACCTGCCGTTCCAGGACGCCCACGCTGGCGCCGACCGCGAGCCGGTGGTCCCCGATCAGCACCGGCTTGGCGAGCGCCGCCAGCACCGTCTTGGCCGCCGCGACCGCCTCCTGCTCACCCCGGCAGTTCTCCAGCAGGACGACGAACTCGTCGCCGCCGAGCCGCGCCACCAGGTGGCCGAGTGGGGTCAGCGCGGCCTCCAGCCGGCCGGCCACCGCCGCCAGCAACTGGTCGCCGGTGTCGTGGCCGAGGCTGTCGTTGACCACCTTGAACCCGTCCAGGTCCACGTAGCAGAGTCCGAACCGGGCGCCCGGTTCGGGCTCCTCGAAGAGCTTCTCCAGGCGCTCGAAGAAGGCCACCCGGTTCGGCAGCCCGGTCAGCGGGTCGTGGGTGGCCTGGTGGCGCAGCCGTTCCTGGAGGCGGTAGCGGTCGGTGATGTCCTCCAGCATGGCCACCTGGTAGACCGGCTTGCCGTCGTCGTCACGGATCAGCGAGACGGTCAGATGGGTCCAAACCACCTCGCCGTCGTGCCGGTAGTACGGCTTGTCGAACTGGAAGTAGTCCCGCTTGCCGGAGATCAGCTCCTCGTACGCCTCCCAGACGCCGGGGGTGTCCTCGGGGTGCACCAGATCGCCGACCCGGCGCCCCTGGAGGTCCTCGGGGCGGGCGCCGAACAGCTCCTGGAGGGCGCGGTTGACCGCCAGGATGTTGCCGTCCACGTCGCCGAGGCCGATGCCGATGGCCGCGCTCTCGAACAGCGCCCGGAACCGCGCCTCGGAGGCGCGCAGGGCCTTCTCCATCTCCTGGCGCGCGGTGTCGGCGGCCAGCCGGATGGCCTCCTGCTCGCGCAGGGTCCGTTCGCGCAGCGCCGCCGCCCAGCCCGCCGCGAAGGCTCCGCAGAGCGCCGGGGCCCGGCCGTCCAGCGGCTGGGTCTGGAGCAGCTCGACCGCGCTGGCCAGCACCGCCGGGTCGGTGAACTGCGCGTCCACCAGCAGGGCGCCCGCCTCGGCGGCGAGGTCCGGCCGGAACGGCTGCTCCAGCTGCGCGCGGTGCAGCAGCCCCGCCGTCCGGGAGACCAGTCTGCGCAGGATGCCGGGGTGGATCGCCGCACCGTGGCCGGCCCGGAGCAGCCGGGCCCACTCCTCGTGGAAGCGGGTCGCGCTCTCGTAGGAGTCCGGCTGGGCGTCCGGGCGACCCTGGTGCGGGTGGCCCGGATGAGCCGGGTGAGTCGGGTGGGCCGGGTGAGCTGGGTGAACCGGGTGGGTCGGGAGGGCCGGGTGGCGCAGGTCCGTGCTGTCGTGCCCGCCGGTGCGGTCGCGTCCGCCCGTCCGGCCGTGCCGCTCGGGCGGGACGGTCCCTTCCGGCGGAGCCGTGCTCACCGCAGGAACCCGACCCCGGCCATACCGGACATCCACTCCGGGTGCGGGCCGATCCCCTCGGGGTTGTCCGGATGCCACTCCGGCAGGTAGACCACGCCCGGTTCGACCAGGTCGAAGCCGTCGAACAGCTCCACGATCCGGTCACGGCCGCGCATGGTGAGCGGGGTCGGGGTGCGCCGGTAGAGGTCCTGGTGCGGTCCGGCCTGGTCCGGGCGGCCCTCCGTGGAGGCGTGGCTGAGCACCAGCGCGCTGCCCGGCGGCAGGGCGTCGCGCAGTGCGGACACCAGCCTGGCGGGCTCGTCGTCGTCCGTGACGAAGTGCAGCACCGCGACCAGCAGCACCGCGACGGGTTCGCCCGCGGCCAGCAGTTCGGCGACCTCGGGGCGGGAGAGCAGGTCCTCGACCGAGCGCAGGTCGGCCTCGACCACCTCGCTCAGCGGGTCGTCCGCCAGCAGCAGGCGGCTGTGCGCCACCGCGACCGGGTCGCGGTCCACGTACACCACCCGGGCCTCGGGCCGGATGCCCCGGGCCACCTCGTGGACGGCGCCGAAGGTCGGGATGCCCGAGCCGATGTCCAGGAACCGGCTGATGCCCGCCTCGGCCACGTGCTGGACCGCCCGGCGCAGGAAGGCCCGGTTGGAGCGCATGATGGCGGGCAGGTCGGGCCAGAGTTCGATGGCCCGGCGGGCCATTTCGCGATCCGCCTCGAAGTTGTGGGAGCCGCCGAGGTAGTAGTCGTAGACCCGGGCGGCGTTCGGCTTGTCGAGATCAGTTCCGGCGGGGACCCAGTTCGGTCGTCCCATGGCGGCAACCCTTCCGGAGCTGGAGCGGACAGTAAGGCGTCAAGATCTTCCTATCATCATTGACCGCCTGCAAGCCGGGTGGCCCAAATGGTGCGATTGGTGGAGCTGCCGGGACAGCTGGGACAGGTCCGGGCACGGCCCAGCCGACCGGGACGAACCCCCACCGCCGAACGCCGCCCGCTTCCGGGGCAAGCGCCTCAGGAGCAGGCACCTCCAGGGGCGCTGCCCTTCCCCCTGGGGCAGGTGGTGCCCGGCTCACGGGTCACCGGGATGCCAACGGACTCGCCTGGTTGCCCGCGCAGTCCCCCGCGCCCCTGAGTGGTGCTCCTGAGGTGCTGCCCCCGGGGTGGTGACCGGGTGGGGTCAGGCCGGGAAGAGCCAGCGGCGGAGGGCGCGGGTGACGGCGGGGAGGGCCAGGTAGGTCATCAGGACGCTGATGACGGGTGCCATGAGGAGGGTGCGCGGGACCACCGGCAGGTCCGCCAGGTGGGGCGTGACGAGCAGGCTCGCGCTGACGGTGAGCGGTGCGATGGCGAGCGTGGAGGCGACGGCCATCTTCCAGCGCGGCGGCGGGGTGCACCCGGCCCCGGCCGGGGTGGTGGCGAACCAGCCCTCCATGCCGTGCAGTTCGCGCCGGGCCACCTCGACGTGGTGCCCGTCCATCCTGGCGAAGCAGTCGGCCCGGTCCGGGGACTGCTGCCAGGACTCGAAGGCCGCGTCGTCCTGGAAGTGCAGCAGCAGGTGCCAGGGCTCACCCGGCCCGGCGGGGCGCAGCAGGCCGGTGCCGAGGTTGCCCGGGTGTGCGGTGGCCCTGTCGAGGATGGCCCGCGCCCACCGTTCGAAGGACTCCTCGTGTCCCGGCTCCACCCGGCGTGCCACGAAGAGGGTGACTTCGTCCCCCGCGTGCCTGGTCTCGTTCATGGTCCCTCCCCTTTCGGACACCGCAGCGTACGGCACCGCGCGCGGTCCTCGGCGGGCCGTCTCGGCCGTGCACAACACCTCCGGGCCGTACGGGGGTTAGCGTGTGGTGCGGCAGGCAGCCGTCCCGTGGGGAGGTCTGGTGGAGGGGTTCGACCGGAGCGGTACCGGAAGCATCAAGTGGGCCCGTGCCGGGGCGGGGCGGATCGCGCTCGGGCTGGCGGACATGGACCTGCCGGGCCCGCCGGAGATCGGTGCCGCGCTGGCCGAGCGGGCCCGGCACCCCGCGTACGGGTACACGGTCTGCGACCCGGCGGGGCGGGAGCTGGTCGCCGCCTGGTACCTGGAGCGGCACGGGGTGGTGGTGGATCCGGACTGGGTGCTGCTGCTGCCGTTCGGTCCCCGGACCGCGCTGCGGCTGCTGTTCGAGGCGGCCGGGCCGCGCAGGCCGGTGGCGTTCCCCGCACCCGAGTGGATCGGATTCCGTCAGATCTGCGACGCGGCCGGGCTGCGGTGCCGCCCGGTGCCGCTGGCGGCGGACGCGCTCGGCTACCGGCTGCCGGTGGCCGGGCTCACCCGGGACGGCACCGATCTGATCGTGCTGAGCAGTCCGCACAACCCGTCCGGGCGGGTCTGGACCGCCGACGAGATCCGGGCCCTGGCCCGGGCGGCCGCCGCGGCCGGCGGGCTGCTGGTCTCGGACGAGGTGCACGGGGACCTCGTCCATCCCGACCACGGGCTGCCGCAGCCGGTGGCCGTCGCCGTGGCCGGGGAGGCGGCCCGGCACGTGGTGACGCTGAACTCGGTCGGCAAGACGTTCAACACCTCGGGCGTGCCGAGCTGCTTCGCCCTGGTGCCGGACGGCGCTCTGCGGGAGCGGCTGACCGCCCTCATGGCGGGTCACGGCCTCTGGGAGGGCGGCCTGCTCGAACAGGTGGTGCAGCGGGCCGCGCTGCAGCACGGCGGCCCGTGGCTGGACGGCCTGCTCGGCGAGCTGGTCGCCGCGCGCGACCTGGTGCTGGCCGCGCTGCCGGACGGCGCAGTGCTCTCCCGTCCCGAGGCCTCGTACCTCGTCTGGCTGGATGCCGCCGCGCTGGGCCTGCCGGCCGACCGGGCCCGCGAGGTCCTGCTGGCGGAACGGGGTGTGGAGCTCTCGGACGGCGCCGATTTCGGGCCGTTGGGACGGGGGTGCCTGCGGCTCAACTACGCCCTGCCCCGGCCGCTGCTCGAAACCGCGCTCACCCGTCTGACCGATCCCGCTCCCGGGCGCTGACCGGCCCCGCACCCCGGGATCGAGCGGTCCCGGGCGCCCCGCACCGAGCTGCCGCTCCGCCGGAGACCGGCCCGAACCGGTCGGCGCAGATGTTTGATTCGTAGCAGACTGAGGCAGGAAGAACCGGGCCGCGACCGCGGCTTGAGGATGGTGAGTCCGGTGACAGCCGTACGACCGAAGCAAGCGCCCCCGACAGCGCCGCCCCCGCCACCGACCGAGGTGAGTCCGGTGACCGAAACGCTGACAGACCACCTGACGGACATACCCCCGCGCACCGATGTGCCGCCGCTGACCGAGGCGAACGCGGAGGGGCATCTGGCCGCGATCTGCTTCAAGATCGGACCGCCCAGGCTGGTCGGTGTGGAGGCGGAGTGGTTCGTCCACGACGCCGAGAACCCCGGATCGGCGGTGGCACCGCACCGGGTGGAGCGGGCCCTGGCGGCACTGCCCACCGATCCCGACGGCGGACACCCCGGTCCGAACGGCCCGTTGTTCCCCGCGGGTTCCCGTCTCACCCGCGAACCCGGCGGGCAGGTCGAGCTCAGCTCCCCGCCCGCCGACAGCCCCGGAGACTGCGCCGAGGGCCTGCTGCTCGACCAGCGCACCCTGCGGGCCGCACTCGCCTCCCAGGGCCTGCGCCTCACCGGTACGGGTACCGATCCGCTGGCCCGCGAGCGGCGGATGCAGCTCTCCCACCCCCGATACCTGGCGATGGAGCGGCACTTCGACCGCACCGGCCCGTGGGGCCGGATCATGATGTGCGGCACCGCGTCCTTCCAGGTCTGCGTGGACGCCGGGGCCGCGCACGGCCCGTCCTCGTACGCGGCGCGCTGGCAGCTGCTGCACCGGCTCGGCCCGGTGCTGGTCGCCGCCTTCGCCAACTCGCCCTCGCTGGACGGCAGGCCGACCGGTCACCGCTCCACCCGGCAGATGGTCTGGTCCCGGATGGATCCGACCCGCACCCTGGCTCCCCGGCTCGCCGACGGCGACCCGCGCGGGAACTGGGCCCGTTACGTCCTGGACGCCGAGCTGCTCTGCGTCCGCCGCGAGGGCGGCCGCTCCTGGGCCGCCCCCACCGGGCGCACCTTCCGCGAGTGGCTGCGCGGCGGCGACGGCGAGCGCCCGCCGACCCTGGCCGACCTGGACTACCACTGCACCACGCTGTTCCCGCCGGTCCGCCCGCGCGGCCACCTGGAACTCCGCATGATCGACGCCCAGCCGGGCAACGGCTGGCTGGCCCCGCTCGCGCTGGTCACCGGGCTGCTGGACGACCCGGTCGCCGCCGACACCGCGCTCGACGCGCTGGAGGTGCTCGACAGCTCCAGCCTGCTGCCGCCGCGCTCCGAACTGTGGCGGCGGGCCGCCACCCTGGCGATGGCCGACCCCGCGCTGCGCCGGGCCGCGCTGACCTGCTTCACCGCGGCCGAGCAGGCCCTCGCCCGCCGGCCCGGCAGCGGCCGGCTGCGCGCCGCGCTCACCGGTTTCGCCGAACGCTACCCCGCGCGGGGCCGATGTCCCGCCGACGACCAGCTGGACGCCCTTAGGGCCGGTGTCCACCCCGTCCCCCTGGAGACCGCACCATGCTGAACGCCGACCGTCTCCCGCCGGCCGCGCCGGAGTGCACCGACCCCGAACCGCTGCGCGAGCGGATAGCCGCCGAGCTGCTGGCCGCCCGCGCCAGGACCGCCGCGCTCACCGACTGCGTGGACGACCGGGACCTGACCGCCCAGCACTCCCCGCTGATGTCGCCGCTGGTCTGGGACCTCGCGCACATCGGCAACCAGGAGGAGCTCTGGCTGCTGCGCAACGTCGGCGGCCGCGATCCGATGCACCCCGAGATCGACCCCCTCTACGACGCGTTCGAGCACCCGCGCGCCGCGCGGCCCACCCTGCCGCTGCTGCCGCCGGCCGAGGCCCGCGCCTACGCGCACGAGGTACGCGGCCGGGTCCTCGACCTGCTCACCTCCAGTCCGCTCGAAGGGGTGCCGCTGCTGGACCGGGGCTTCGCCTTCGGGATGATCGCCCAGCACGAACAGCAGCACGACGAGACCATGCTGATCACCCATCAGCTCAGACCGGGCCCGGCCGCCCTCTCCGCTCCCCCGCCGCCGGCCGCCGACCCCGGGCGGCGGCCCGCCGAAGTGCTCGTCCCCGGCGGCCCGTTCACCATGGGCACCGACACCGAGCCCTGGTCGCTCGACAACGAGCGCCCCGCCCACGAAGTCTCGCTCCCCGCCTTCCGGCTGGACACCACCCCCGTGAGCAACGCCGCCTACCAGGAGTTCATCGCGGACGGCGGCTACGACGACCCGCGCTGGTGGACGCCCGAGGGCTGGGAGCACCGCTGGCGGGCCGGTCTCGAAGCCCCGCTGTTCTGGCAGCGCGAGGGCGGCCGGTGGCTGCGGCGCCGCTTCGGGGTGACCGAACCGGTGCCCGGGGACGAACCGGTGCTGCACGTCTGCTGGTACGAGGCCGACGCCTACGCCCGCTGGGCCGGGCGGCGGCTGCCGACCGAGGCCGAGTGGGAGAAGGCCGCCCGGCACGACCCCGCCACCGGCCGCTCCCGCCGCTACCCGTGGGGCGACGCCGAACCCACCGCCGACCGGGCCAACCTGGGCCAGCGCCACCTCCAGCCGGCACCCGTCGGCAGCTACCCGGCGGGCGAGTCACCGCACGGGGCACGGCAGTTGATCGGCGACGTGTGGGAGTGGACGGCGAGCGACTTCCTGCCGTACCCGGGCTTCCGGGCCTGGCCGTACAAGGAGTACTCCGACGTGTTCTTCGGCCCGGAGTACAAGGTGCTGCGCGGCGGCTCCTTCGCCGTCGCACCGGTGGCCTGCCGGGGGACCTTCCGCAACTGGGACTACCCGATCCGCCGGCAGATCTTCTCCGGATTCCGCACCGCCGTCTCGGTGGACGAGACCTGATGTGCCGCCATCTCGCCTACCTGGGGCCGCCGGTGGCGATCGGGCAGCTGCTGCTCGACCCGCCCGCGAGCCTGTACCGGCAGTCCTGGGCGCCGCGCCTGCAGCAGTACGGCAGCATGAACGCGGACGGCTTCGGTGTCGGCTGGTACGCCGACCACGACCCGGTCCCGGCCCGCTACCGGCGGGCCGGGCCGGTCTGGGCCGACCCCTCCTTCGCCGACCTCGTCCGGGTGGTGCGGACCGGCGCCCTGCTCGCCGCCGTGCGCTCCGCCACCGACGGCTGCGCGGCGGGCGAGGCGGCGGCGGCACCGTTCGGCGCCGAGCGCTGGCTGTTCAGCCACAACGGCGTACTGCCCGGCTGGCCGCACCAGCTCGGCAAGCTGGCCGCCCTGCTGCCGCCCGAGGAACTGCTGAACCTGGCGGCCGGCAGCGACTCCGCACTGCTCTGGGCGCTCACCCTGCACCGGCTGCGCGCGGGCGACCCCCTGGACGCCGCACTCGCCCGCACCGTCCGGGAGACCGCCGACCACTGCGCCGATGCCCGGCTCAACCTGCTGCTCACCGACGGGACTTCGATCGCCGCCACGGTCTGGGGCGACAGCCTCTGCTACCGGACGGGGCCCGACTCGGTGGTCCTCGCCTCGGAGCCGCACGACGACCTGCCCGGCTGGATCCGTCCGCCGGACCGGTCGCTGCTGCTCGCCGACCGCGGCGGCGTGACCGTCCGGCCCCTCGGCTGAGCACCGACCCACTCCATGGACACCGCTCGACCCACAGCACCGTGAGAGGAACTCCGCACCATGGGCACCTTCGACCTCACCAGACTGCTCCCGGCCGACCACGTCAGCCGCGCACTCCGGCACGACGTGCAGCACGGTCTCACCGCGAGCCCCAAGTGGCTGCCGCCGAAGTGGTTCTACGACGCCCGGGGGAGCGAGCTGTTCGAGGAGATCACCCGGCTGCCCGAGTACTACCCGACCAGGGCCGAGCGGGAGATCCTGACCGCCCGCGCCCGGGAGATCGCAGCCGTCACCAAGGCCCGCACCCTGGTGGAGCTGGGGTCCGGTTCCTCCGAGAAGACCCGGCTGCTGCTGGACGCGCTGCGCGACGTGGGCAGCCTGCGGGTGTACACGCCCGTGGACGTCAGCGAGAGCGCGCTGGCGGCGGCGGGAGCGGCCCTCACCGAGGAGTACCCGGGCCTCGCGGTGCACGGGATCGTCTCCGACTTCACCCAGCGCCTCGGGCTGCCGCCCGGCAACGGGCCCCGGCTGGTCGCCTTCCTCGGCGGGACCCTGGGCAACCTGCTGCCCGCCGAGCGGGCCGAGTTCCTCGCCGCGCTGCGCCGCGAACTGGAGCCGGGCGACGCGCTGCTGCTCGGCACCGACCTGGTCAAGGAGCCGTCCGTGCTGGTCGCCGCGTACGACGACGCGGCGGGGGTGACGGCCGCCTTCAACCGGAACGTGCTCTCCGTGGTGAACCGCGAGCTGTCGGCGGACTTCGACCCGGAGCAGTTCGAGCACGTCGCGGCCTGGGACCCGGCCGCCGAGTGGATCGAGATGCGGCTGCGCTCGCGCAGGCCGCAGACGGTGAAGGTGGGTGCGCTCAGCCTGCCGGTGCACTTCGCAGAGGGTGAGGAACTGCGGACGGAGGTCTCGGCGAAGTTCCGGCGGACCCGGGTGGCCGACGAGCTGACGGCGGCCGGGTTCCGGCTCACCGAGTGGTGGACCGACGAGCAGGGGCGGTTCGGGCTGTCGCTGGCGGAGCCGGTCGGACCACACGCCTGACGGCGACGGGCCGGTCGCCCGGCGGATCTCCGCAGATGTTCCCGCAATGGCTCCGATGGAAAGTCTTTGTTCAAGTCTTGAAGAGTCTGCGGTGACAGCTGGGGTCTGATGTACAAGCTTTAAACGATGTGGTTACTATCTCAGCGCCTCAGCGTTGAGTACAGGAGTCACATCGTGAGCGTCACCCAGCAGCCCCGACGGTCCGGGGCGCAGGCCCCGGACCGTCTCGGCTTCGTCGTCTTCATCACCGCAGCCGCCGCTCTCGGTGGCTTCCTGTTCGGTTACGACAGCTCCGTGATCAACGGCGCGGTGTCCGGGATCAAGGACCGGTTCGGCATCGGCGACGGTGTCACCGGCCTGATCGTCTCCTCCGCGCTGCTGGGCTCCGCGGTGGGCGCCGCGCTGGCGGGACGCTTCGCCGACCGCTACGGCCGCATTCGAGTCATGAAGGTTGCGGCCGTTCTGTTCGCCATCAGCGCGGTCGGCTCGATGCTGCCCTTCGCCGCCTGGGACCTGGCGTTCTGGCGGGTGCTCGGCGGCGCCGCGATCGGCATCGCCTCGGTGATCGCCCCGACCTACATCGCCGAGGTCGCGCCGACCAGGTACCGGGGCCGGCTGGCCTCCTTCCAGCAGGCCGCGATCGTGCTCGGCATCGCCATCTCGCAGCTGGTCAACTGGGTGCTGGCGGAGTCGGCCGGCGGTGACACCCGCGGCCACCTGCTCGGCCTGGAGGCCTGGCAGTGGATGCTCGGGATCTGCGTGATCCCGGCCGTGGTCTACTTCGTGCTCTCCTCGATGATCCCCGAGTCGCCGCGCTACCTGATCTCCGCGGACCGGCTGGCCGACGCCCGCAAGGTGCTCCGCGAGGTCGAGGGCGAGGGCGTCGACACCGACGCGCGGATCGCCGAGATCCAGGGCCTGATCGCCTCCGACCACCAGCCGCGCTTCAAGGACCTGCTCGGCGGCCGCTTCGGCCTGCTGCCGATCGTCTGGGTCGGCATCGGGCTCTCGGTCTTCCAGCAGCTCGTCGGCATCAACGTGATCTTCTACTACTCGTCGATCCTCTGGCAGTCCGTGGGCATCGACCAGAGCAGCTCGCTGCTGATCAGCTTCTCCAGCTCGATCATCAACATCGTCGGCACCGTGGTCGCGATCCTGCTGGTCGACCGGATCGGCCGCAAGCCGCTCGCGGTCATCGGCTCGGCCGGTATGGCCGTCTCGCTGGGCGCGGCGGCCTGGGCGTTCAGCTCGGCGACCGGCAGCGGCGACAACGTCCACATCCCGGACCTCCAGGGCACGGTGGCCCTGGTCGCCGCCAACGCCTTCGTGCTCTTCTTCGCCCTGTCCTGGGGTGTGGTGGTCTGGGTGATGCTCGGCGAGATGTTCCCGAACCGGATCCGCGCCGCCGCCCTGTCGGTGGCCGCCTCGGCGCAGTGGGTCGCCAACTGGGCGATCACGGTGTCGTTCCCGTCGATGTCCCGCTGGAACCTCTCGGCGACGTACGCGATCTACGCGGCGTTCGCGGCGCTGTCGATCGTCTTCGTGGCCCGCTTCATGAAGGAGACCAAGGGCGTCCGCCTGGAGGACATGGGCTGACCCGCCCGCCCACGCCCACCGAGGGGCCCGCACCGCAGGGTGCGGGCCCCTCGTGCGTCCTCGGCCCGCCCGTGCGAAACGGGCTCGCGCACCGCACGGGCGGGCCCGTCCGCGACGACCGGCCCCGCGCGCACCGGACCGGCCCGCCGCCTCAGCTCGTGGCGTCCGGAGCGGGGAAGCGCAGGGCGAGACCGTCGAGCAGCGCCTGGAGCCCGGTCTCGAACGCTCCGTCGTCGATGCTGCGGCGGTGTTCGGCGAGCAGGTGGGCCTCGCCGAGGTGGGGGTACTCGGCAGCGTAGAGCTGGGCGTCCTCGGGGAACCCGGCGGCGAAGGAGGCGAGCGCCGAGCCGGTGATGAAGTAGCGCATCAGCGCGCCGATCCGGGTCGCCTGCCCGCGCGGCCAGCCCGCGTCCACCAGGCAGCCGAAGACCGCGTCGGCGAGGCGCAGCGCATTGGGCCGGCGGCCGGGCCCCTGGGCGAGCACCGGGACGATGTTGGGGTGGGCGGAGAGGGCGGCGCGGTAGGAGCGGGCCCAGTCGCGCAGGGCGCTGCGCCAGTCCGCGCCGCTGCGGGTGCCGGTGCCGGTACCGGTGTCGGTGTCGGTACCGGTGTCGGTGTCGGTGTCGGTGTCGGTGTCGGTGCCGAACATGCCGAGGTCGACCTCGCCCATCACGGTGTCCACCACGGCGTCGAGCAGCTCGTCCTTGGTGGCGAAGTGGTTGTAGAGCGACGGTCCGCTGACCGAGAGCTCGGCCGCCAGGCGGCGGGTGGAGAGCGCTTCGAGGCCCTCGGCGTCGACGAGCGCGAGCGCTGCCGTCACGATGCGGTCGCGGCTGAGCAGCGGGGTGCGCGGGCGCGCCATCATCGCCTCCTGCGGATGTGTGTTCGGCGGGTCATTCTCGCAGCCGCCCTCCGGGCGCCTCTTCCCAGAGCCGGGTCCGGCGGGCTACAGTCCAGGAAAAAACTTGCGCCGCTAGTTTATTCGTTCCGCCCGCTCGGGCAAGGAAGAGACGAGAACGAGGGGTCCACCGCGATGAACCTGGAGCTCTCCGAGGAGCAGGCCGCCGTACGCAAGCTGGCCGCCGATTTCACCGACCGCGAGATCGTCCCCCACGCCGCCGCCTGGGACCGCGCCGAGTCGGTGGACCGCGCGATCGTCGGCAAGCTGGCCGAGCTCGGCTTCCTCGGGCTGACCATCCCCGAGGAGTACGGCGGCAGTGGCGGCGACCACCTGGCGTACTGCCTGGTGCTGGAGGAGCTGGGCCGGGGCGACTCGGCGGTGCGCGGGATCGTCTCGGTCTCGCTCGGCCTGGTGGGCAAGTCCGTCAACAGCTTCGGCACCGAGGACCAGAAGCGGTACTGGCTGCCGAGGCTGACCTCGGGCGAGGCGCTGGCCTGCTTCGCGCTGACCGAGCCGGGCACCGGTTCGGACGCCGCCAACCTCACCACCCGGGCGGTCCGGGACGGCGACAACTGGCTGATCACCGGCACCAAGATGTTCATCACCAACGGCACCTGGGCCGACGTGGCCCTGGTCTTCGCCCGCACCGGCGGCAGCGACCCGGAGCAGCAGGGCCATCGCGGGGTGACCGCCTTCCTGGTCCCCACCGATCTGCCGGGCTTCGAACGCCGGGAGATACACGGCAAGTTGGGCCTGCGCGGCCAGGCCACCGCAGAACTGTCGCTGGACGGCGTACGGGTGCCCGACAGCGCCCGGCTCGGGGCACAGGGCAAGGGCTTCACGGTGGCGATGGCCGCGCTCGCCAAGGGCCGGATGTCGGTCGCGGCCGGCTGCGTCGGCATCGCCCGCGCCTGCCTGGAGGCGGCGGTCGCCTACGCCAAGGAGCGCGAGCAGTTCAACAAGCCCATCGCCTCCCACCAGCTGGTGCAGGAGCTGCTCGCCGACATCGCGGTGGACGTCGAGGCGGCCCGGCTGCTGACCTGGCGGGTCGCCGACCACATCGAGCGCGGCCTGCCCTTCGCCACCGAGTCCTCAGTGGCCAAGCTGTTCGCCTCCGAGGCGGCGGTCAGGGCCGCCAACAACGCCCTCCAGGTCTTCGGCGGCTACGGCTTCATCGACGAGTACCCCGTCGGCAAGCAGCTGCGCGACGCCCGGGTGATGACCCTGTACGAGGGCACCAGCCAGATCCACAAGCTGCTCATCGGCCGGGCGCTGACCGGCATCAACGCGTTCTGAACCGGCCGCGGTCCCCGATCCACCGCACGCCCGGAACCCACCCGGCGCCCGGAGCCCACCCGATCCACCCGCGGCCCAGGAGCCACCGGTATCCGCAGCCCCACCGGTCCGCGGATCCACCAGCAGAATCAGCAGAGACAGTAGAGGAGCCCGAAGAAGTGCGTCCCGTCTACTTCGCCGCCGCCCGCCGGACCCCGATCGGGCGGCTGCGCGGCGCACTGTCCACCGTACGGCCCGACGACCTGTCGGCCGGCGTACTGCGTGGACTGCTCGACCAGGTACCGCAGTTGGACCCGGCCAGGATCGACGACGTCTACTGGGGCGCCGCCAACCAGGCCGGGGAGGACAACCGCAACGCCGCCCGGATGGCCGTCCTGCTCGCCGGGCTGCCGGACACCGTGCCCGGCGCCACGCTCAACCGGCTCTGCGCCTCGGGCATGGAGGCCGTCACCACGGCCGCGCGGGCGATCGGCTCCGGCGAGGCCGAGATCGTGATCGCGGGCGGCTGCGAGTCGATGAGCCGCGCCCCGTTCGTACTCCCCCGCCCCGACGAGGCGCTGCCGCACCGGATCGAGACCCACGACACCCGGCTCGGCTGGCGGCTCACCAACCCCCGGATGCCCGAGCTGCACGGCGTGCTCTCGATGGGCGAGACCGCCGAGGAGGTCGCCACCCGGTACGGCGTCACCCGGGAGCAGCAGGACGAGTTCGCGCTGCGCAGCCACCAGCGGGCGGCCCTCGCCCGCAAGGACGGGCACTTCGACGCCGAACTCCTGCCCGTGACGAGGCCGGACGGGGTGATTGTCGGCCAGGACGAGAGCATCCGCGAGGACACCACGCTGGAGAAGCTGGGCCGCCTGAAGCCGGTCTTCCGGGAGGGCGGCACGGTGACCGCCGGCAACGCCTCGCCGATGAACGACGGCGCGGCCGGGCTGCTGCTGGTGAGCGAGGAGGCGCTGCGCGAGCTGGAGTTGGAGCCGCTCGGCCGGTACGTCGGCGGCGCCTCGGCCGGGGTGCACCCGGACGTGATGGGCATCGGTCCGGTCCCCGCGACCCGCAAGCTGCTCGGCCGGGTCGGCTGGCAGGTGTCGGACATCGAGGAGGCCGAGTTCAACGAGGCGTTCGCCGCCCAGGCGCTGGCCTGCGTAAGGGAGTTGGGCTTCGACCCGGAGCTGGTGAACCCGAGCGGCGGCGCCATCGCGCTCGGCCACCCGCTGGGCGGTTCGGGGGCCCGCATCCTCACCACCCTGCTGCACCGGATGCGGCGCACCGGCGCCCGGCGCGGCCTGGCCACGATGTGCGTGGGCGTGGGCCAGGGCAGCGCCGTCGTGGTCGAGCGCGTCTGACCACCCGGGTCCGCAGGCTCCGGGCGCCGGCCCGGGCCACCGTTCGCAGAGACAGAGCCACCGAAGCTACCGAAGCTACCGAAGCTACCGAGGAGAGTTGGCATGGCACGTTTTGCAGGCAGGGTCGCCGTGGTCACCGGCGCCGCGCAGGGGATCGGCGCGGCGACCGCGCTGCGGCTGGCCGAGGAGGGGGCGACGGTCGCCGTGGTGGACCTGACGGCCGAGCGGGCCCTGGGCACGGCCGAGGCGATCACCGCGAAGGGCGGGACGGCACGGGCGTACGGCTGCGACGTGGCCGACTACGACGCGGTGGAGGCCGTCTTCGCCGCCGTGGCCGAGGAGCTGGGCGGGATCCACATCCTGGTCAACAACGCCGGGATCACCCGGGACAACCTGTTCTTCAAGATGCCGAAGGCGGACTGGGACGCCGTCCTGACGGTCAATCTGACCAGCGCCTACAACTGCAGCCACGTGGCGCAGAAGTACATGGTGAAGCAGAAGTACGGCAAGATCGTCTCGCTCAGCTCGCGCTCGGCGCTCGGCAACCGGGGCCAGGCCAACTACGCAGCCGCCAAGGCGGGCATCCAGGGGCTGACGGCGACGCTGGCGATCGAACTGGGCCCCTACAACGTCAACGTCAACGCGGTGGCCCCCGGCTACATCGCCACCTCGATGACCGCCGCCACCGCCGAGCGGGTCGGTGCCACGCCCGAGTCGCACCAGGCCGAGGTCGCCGAGCGCACCCCGCTGCGCCGGGTCGGACAGCCCGAGGAGATCGCCTCCGTGGTCGCCTTCCTGGCGAGCGAGGACGCCTCCTACGTCAGCGGCCAGACCCTGTACGTGAACGGCGGAGCGCGCTGAAACAGGTGACGGGCTGTCCGTCAGATGGCCGATCCCGGTGTGGCGTTGCCAAAGCCTGGGTCGGCCTTTACCTATTCAGGTGGCCGGTAGGGGCCACCCGGCACCTCCGATCCGACTATGGCCCGAACGTCCCCGGACCGATGAGATGACGGGGCCGACCGTCCACGGTCGGAGTCCGTCGAACCGTCGCTCCGAAGGAGTCCCATGGGTGCCTTTCCCGTCGGCCACGGTCCCCGCCACTCCACCGTGGTCCGCACCGCGGCGCTGCTCGCCGCCGGAGCCGCCGCACTGACCGCCGGCGCCGGACCGGGCGGCACGGCCGCCGCCCCCACGGCGGTGCACGTCCGCCCGGCCTCCGCCGGGCACATCAGCGCCCTGGGGCTGAACACGCCGATGGCCACCTCGGCCTGCGTCGCCAAGGTCGGCCTGCACTGCTACTCACCGCTGCAGTACCGCACGGCGTACCACCTCGACCCGCTCTACCGGGAGGGCATCACCGGCAAGGGCCGCACCATCGTGATCGTGGACTCCTTCGGCTCGCCGACCATCCAGCACGACCTGGAGACGTTCGACCGGCAGTGGGGCATCCCCGACACCAAGGTCGAGGTGGTCAAGTGGGGCAAGGTGCCGCCCTTCGACCCCGCCAACCAGGACCACCTGGGCTGGGCCGGCGAGAGCACCCTGGACGTCGAGTACGCCCACGCCATCGCCCCGGACGCGCACATCGTGCTGGTCGAGACCCCGGTGGCCGAGACCGAGGGGGTGACCGGCCTGCCGGAGATGATGGACGCCGAGAAGGCCCTGATCGACGCCGGCCGGGCCGATGTCGTCTCACAGAGCTTCGGCGCCACCGAGAACACCTTCCCCGGTTTCGACAAGGGCGCCTTCGGCTCCCTCACCAACCTGCGGTACGCCTTCAAGGCCGCCGCCCAGCACGGCGTCACGGTGCTCGCCGCCTCGGGCGACAACGGCGCCACCGACTCCACCGAGGGCCCGGGCGGCCTCTACCCGCACCGGGTGGACTCCTGGCCGTCCTCCGACCCGCTGGTCACCTCGGTCGGCGGCACCCAGCTCACCCTGGACGACAGCGGCAACCGCACCGCGCCCGACGGGGTCTGGCACGACAAGTACGGCGCCAGCGGCGGCGGCATCTCGGGCGTCTTCACCCGCCCCTGGTACCAGGCAGGAGTCTCCCAGGTCACCGGCGACCACCGGGGCACCCCCGACATCAGCATGAGCGCGGCGGTGGACGGCGCGGCCTGGACGTACGAGTCCTACGACCCGGCCCACGTCGGCTGGCACCTCACCGGCGGCACCAGCGAGGCGACCCCGATCTTCTCCGGCATCGTCGCACTCGCCGACCAGCTCGCCGGACACCGCCTCGGTCAGCTCAACTGGCGCATGTACGGCCTGAGCCGGCTGCCCGCACGGCAGAGCGGCATCGTCGACGTGACGTCCGGCAACAACTCCTGGGGCGGCGTCGACGGCTACCAGGCCGTACGGGGCTACGACCTGGCGAGCGGGCTCGGCACCATCGACGGGGCACGGTTCGTGCACGCCATCGCCGGGCGCTGACGGGCCCCAAGGGCTGTCCGGCAATTCGCGGCGGATCAGCGCGCGGCGGCGGGCGCCCGGCGTCGGGAGCGCGGCGGGAGTTGTCAGACAGCCCTCAGAGCTGAGTCTCTATCTCGGCCGTCACCAGCTGCTTGAGGTAGCGCTCGGCCGCGCGGAGCTTGCGACCCTCCGGCCCCGGCAGATAGGCGCGGAGCTCGATGATCTCCGGTGCCACCCTGATCGCCTCGGTCCGGTCCTTGATCGAGCGCCAGCACGCCTCCGCGTTGGTCGCCGCCCGCTGGGTCTCCGGATGCTCCGGTCCCTCGGCACGGAGCAGCGTCAGGGCCACCTCGCGGTACAGCTCGGCGGCCAGCTCCGGGCGGCCCGACAGCCGCAGCACGTGGGCGCGGACCTGACGGACCTGCAGGACCGCCGGCGCGACCGGTCCATGGGCGGACACCGCCTGCTGTTCCAGTTCGAGCGCCAGCTCGGCGGCGCTCTCGTGCTCGCCCGCATCGGCGCTGCGGACGATGCGGCCGATCGCCTCGCGGTACTCGACGAGCGGATCGGCCTCGGGGGCCGACTCGGAGGCCGGGGCCACCTGAGCGGGGGCCGGCTCCGGGGCCGGGGCCGGGGACTTCCCCAGGTCGACCAGGGCGACGGGCCCGGCAGGCTCGTGTCGCTGCGGCTCGTACGGCTGCGGTTCGTTCGGCTGCGGCTCGTACGGCTGCGGTTCCGGCAGCGGCTGTGGCTGGAGCGCCGGTTCCGCCGCCACGGGGAGAGGACCGGCCTTGGACAGGCTCACCGAGGGCACTCCCGCCTCGGCGGGTTCGAACCCGGGCGCCCGGGAGACCTGCTGCGGTGCCGCCTTCAGCAGGGAGACCGGGCGCACCGGACGGGGCGGCGTCGGCGGGACACCGGGCTTGAGCAGGGAGACCGGTCCGCGCGACGCCGCCCGCTGCGTCGTCGGCTCCGGCGCCCCGGCCACCGCCGCACCCTTGGACAGGATCACGCGGTTCGCCGCCGCCTGGCGCTGGCGGGCCGCCCGCGCGGGCGGCTTCGGCAGCACCGCCGCCGGGCGCGGCCCGTCGTACGGCCGCGGTTCCGCCTCGCCCAACTGGCGGGAGGTGTTGCGGAACAGCGGCCGGTCGGCCGGGTGCGAGCTGTGGATGATCACGTCGGGCCGCAGCACCGAGTGCACCTGCTGGCGCAGCTGCTCCGGCGTCAGGACGGGCTCCGCCCCCGGACGGCCGCCGTGCAGTGCCTCTATCAACGCGCGGGTGAAGGTGCCGATCTGCTCCGGGTCGGGGGCGACGACCGCCCAGAGCGGCACACCGTCCGTCAACGGGGAGATGGTGCCCTGGAGTTGCGGCCAGACCGCCTGGTCCGCGCTCAGGTCGGCGATCACCAGGGTGTCCCACTCGGCCGGGCGGTGCCGCAGTTCCGCCGCGACGGCCGACCAGGGCAGGCCGTCCTGGCGGATCGTGCCCGCCTTGGAGTCACGCAGCGTCAGGTAGACCTGGCCGCCGCGCCGGTCCGCGATCAGGTGGCCGCCGAGGTGGACGAGCAGCGGTCCCGCGTGGCGGGCGGCGGCCCTGAGGTGGGCGAGGACGCTCTGCGGGTCGCTGGCGCCGGGAAGGTGGACGGCGTCCACGGCGTCCGCCGCCAGCAGGATCGACGGCGAGACACCGGCCAGCATCGCCGAGAGCACCGGCGCCTGCGCCGAACCGCTGCGCCCCCAGGAACGTCGACCTGACGCTCCGTAACCGCCCTCGACCACCAGGATCCGGCCGCGCGGCCCGCCGCCGAGCCCCGGGCTCGCCCCCACCGCCACCGGGACGGCGGACGCGGCAGGGGCGGCGGAAACGGCGGGGGCCGGCTGCTGGGGCCGGATCGCGGGCATGAAGCCGGTCCACCCTGTCGAGGGCATCGGTCCGTCCGGACCGTCGGGGCCCGGCAGGACGGAGGTGCGCTCGGCCGCCGGCCCGGCCTCCCCCTGGTACGGCTGTGCCTCGGCGTAACCGGCCGGAACCGTCGGCGGGCCCGGCGGACCCGGCACGGTCGGCGGGGCGCTCGGAGCGCCCGGCACGGTCGGCGGGGCCGTGGGGTACGGGGGAAGCGGGGCCGTATCGCCGGTGCCGGGAGGCCTGTTGCCACTCCCGGAGGTCGATGTGAGGTCCGCCACCGCCGGTCTCCCGCCCCGCCCCGCGGTTCACGCGAGGTCCGTATCTCCCGCCGTGGTGTCCTTCACCACGCGCGATCTCGCCACCTTACGGTGTGATCCCATGGGCGAGCCAGGCCGGGCCCCTCGATCGGGCCGCTTCCGGACGGACGCGCGCCGCCGTCGCCCCGCACACCGGCCGAAGGCGGCCGAACCGCAGGTCCGGGGATCCGAACGCCGGATCGGACGGTCCGAACGCGGGATCGGCCGCCCCGGGCGCCGGCTCCGGCCGGCCACGGCGAACAGCCGGCAGAGCCGCTCCTCCTGGCACACCGCCAGGCTTCCCGGCCCCCGCTCGTCGGCGCCTCCGGCCCGAACTCGCCCTCGCCACCCCCTGATCGCGGGCGCACCCGAGGGGAAGTCCTGCGCCAATCGGGCAAAGGGAGAGTCAAGGACTGTGGCACGATGAGCAGATGGATACGACAACGGCCAGGACTCGTCGGAACTCGCTCGCCGCCGTCTGCCTGCTGCTCTCGGCGGCCGGTCCGCTCACCGCCTGCGGGTCGACGTCAGCGGCCGCGACCGGGTCGGCAGCAGGCGGGCCCGCGCCCGCCGCGTCCGCCCCCGCCGTCCCCGGACCGTCCGCCTCCGGCGCGACCGCTACCGCGCCGCTCCCGCCCCGGGTCCACGCCGACACATTGGGCGTCCCGTACGGAGCGGCCCCCAGCGTCTCCACCGCCACCGCCGCCACCACCGCCACCACCGCCACCGCCACCGCCACCGCCGAGCCGTGCCCGGCCTCGGGGGTCGTCCTCCGGGCCGGCGAGCCCGACGCGGCGATGGGACTGCGCGCCATGACCGTCGAGTTGACCAACTGCGGCACCCGGCCCTACGCCCTGAACGGCTACCCGACCGTCCGCGTCCTGGACGACCGGCGGGAGCCGTTCGACATCGCGGTCAGCCACGGCGCCTCCGCCATCGCCGTCATCGACCGCTTCGACGCCGGGCCCACGCCGCTGACCCTGAAGCCCGGCGAGCGCGCGGTGTTCGGGCTGACCTGGAGGAACACCGTGACGGACGTCAACTCCGCTCCGGTCAACGGAAGTTACCTGGAGATCACGCCTCGTCCCGGCGACCGGGCGCAGAGCATCGCCATCCTGATCGACCTCGGCACCACCGGAAAGCTGGGCATCAGCGCCTGGTCCAGCCCGCGCTGAACCGGCAGCCACGCACCGGCTCCGGTTCCGGCTCAGACACCCGGTGCGCCCGGGCCGAGCCCGACCCCGCTTCCGCGCGGCCGGGCCCGGCTCAGCCCGACCCGGCCCGGCCCGGACGGTCAACTGCCGGCGAGCAGGTCGCGGAGCAGGGCGACCGTGTCGGCGTCCAGATCGCGGCCGGTTCGGCGGCTGAGGGCGTCCAGTCGGTTGACGGCTCGGACCAGTTGGTCACGGGCACCGGCCGAGGCGTAGGTGTAGAAGAGGTCCCGGTGCAGGAGTTCGATGTCCGGGGCGACGGCCAGGCCACGGAAGATGGCGGCCTCGGCGCTGCGGTGGTCACCGTACTGGAGGCGGCGGGCGGCTAGTTCGTGGGCGGTGTCGACGATCGCGGCGAGCATGTCCTGGCGTTCGGCCTCGGCCCAGGCGTAGGCGGTGGTCGGGGCCTCGGCGAACGGGGCGCCGCGGACCAGGGCGAGGGCGTGCGCGAGCGCGGCGTCGGCGGTGCTGCTGGTGCTGCGCATACCGCGCCGGTAGAGACTGCGGAACTCGTCCCAGTCGCAGGTCACGGCCGGGGCGAAGGCGTAGCCGTCCGGCGCGTCCGGGTGCAGGAAGGCCCGGCCGTCCGCGGAGCTGCCGAACCAGGTGGCCAGTTCGGCGAGTTTGGCGGGCAACGGGGTGCCGGGGCGGTCCGCCGCAGCCCCGGAGCCGTGGGACTCGGAGCCCGGGTGTTCGGCGGCCAGGTGCGCGGCGCCCGGGTGCAGTGCCCGGTCCAGCGCACCGTGTTCGACGCCCGGCCGGAGGGCGAGCAGCGCGGCCAGCTCGGTCAGCCGGGAGACGGCCGACGGTTCGGCGGGACCGGCCGCGCCCAGGACGTCCACCGGTCCGAGCAGTCGGATCCGGGGGGCGGTGCGGGCCGCGTGCGCCTCCGGGGAGCGCAGGATCGCGAGCAGGTCGTCACTGTCGCTGCGGGTGGAGCCGGACGCCGACGGTACGGGGTACGCCGGTGCCACCGGGTGGACCGGGGTGACCGGCGCCGGGCGCGCCTGGTCGGCCGGGCCGCCGAAGGCGTCCGCCGGGGGCGCCGGGTCGTGCATCGGCACGGGCTCGGGGGGCGCAGCCGGGGCGGCGGGGGACGCCGGGGGCACGGGCTCGGCATCCGGCGCCGACGGCAGGTCGGATCCCGGCCGCACGGGCGAGACGGGCCGCATCGGCGGCACGGGCGGGATCGCGGGACGCACCGGACGCACGGCCGGCGCAGCGGGCACGGTGGACCCGCCGGCACCGGCGGCACCGGCGGCACCGGCGGGCAGCGGAGGTGAGCCGGGCACCGAACCGTTGCTGTGCAAGCCGATCCCGTTGGCGCTGTGCCGGGCGGACGGTCGCAGCGGCACGGCCGGGGCCGCCCGGCCGTCCTCGCGGGCCTCGGGGGCGGTCGCGGCGCCCGCAGCGCCGGGCTCGGCGACGGCGGCTCCGGCGGCGCCGGGCGCACCAGCACCGGGCGCGGCGGCCGAAGCCCCGGCGGGGCGCGGGGCCGGGGTCACCGTCGGGTCGGTGCCCGCGAACGGGCTGGCACCGGTCCCGATCACCCGGGTGACCAGCTGTGCCCCGGCCAGATCCACCGGCAGCGCCAGGGTCGCGCCGAAGGACGCCCCGACGGTGGCCAGCACCGGCACGGGGGGCAGCGGGATCTCCTCGGCGTCGAAGTCGCCGCCGGGACCGTCGAGGGTCCAGTCGGGCGCGGGGTGCTGGGTGTTGTCGCAGGCGACCCGGAGCAGCTCACCGATGTGGTCGTACTGCTCCGGGCCGAGCTTCTGGAGTTCGACGGTCAGGTGCAGGCCGGGGATGGTGGCGGTCCCGCTGCTGGGCAGGGTCCAGCGGGCGACCGGGCCGGTGCCGCGTTCGGGTGCCCGGGTGACCACGGCGAGGCAGGTGCGCGGGGTGCCGTCGAGCAGGCGTCCCAGCTCGGCGGGCAGGCTCCCACCGGGCGGCTGTGCGGAGAGCACGATCTCGGGCACCCAGGACTCGTCCGCGTGTCCCCGGCTGCGGGCGTCCCGGGGGCTGGCCGCCTCGGCGGCGACCAGGGTGGCCCTGGCCTTGGCGGTCCGCGGGCCGAGCGCCGCGATCGCCGCCTCCAGGGTGTCGTACCGGTGGACGCGTTCCACCGCCGGGCCGGTGAGCGGCAGGTCCTCGGCGAGCCCGACCAGGTGCAGGTGCAGCCGGTCGGCGAGCGGGCTGTGCGCCAGCTCGACCGCCAGCGTGCGCAGCACGTCCCGCGCGTCGTCCGGGTGCCCGGACAGGTGCATCAGCCGTACGGTCTCCAGGTCAGCGAGCACCACGGCCCCGTCGGGCGCGGTGCCCAGGGTGACCAGGGCCGGGTACGGCGCCGAGGTCTTGGCCGCCTGTGTGGTGGACAGCAGTTCCGGGGAGTCCTCGGGACACCACCACACGTTCGGTGCGTGGGCGGCCCGGAAGGGTGCGATCGGGGCGCAGGGGCCGGCGAGATGGAGCTCGACGGTACGTCCGGCGGTGACCCGGACGGCGACCAGGGCGGGCAGGCGCTTGCCGGTCCGGACGGTGTTGCGGGCCATGGTGCGCAGCGCCCGGTTCAGCAGGTCGAGGCCGGTGTCGCTCTGGCGCACCTTCAGTTCGGCCTCGAAGTCGGCGGCGGGACCGGCCGGGAGGGCGATGCGGTGCCGGGGGCGGCGGGCCCGCTGCTGGTCACCCCGGCGGCGGCCCACGGTTCCGATCAGTACCGCTGCGAGCAGCACTCCGACGGTGGAGGTGGCGAGCGCGACGCTGTAGTCGTCGCTCGGGACCGCCGCCTTGGTGGCCGAACTCGGCTCGGCAGTGGGCGACCTGTGCTCGGACGGGGCCGAGGGCCCGGCGCTGGACGGCGGCACGGCGGGGCCGTGGCCCGTGGTCGGTCCTGGCGTCGGGGTCGGGCCGGAGCCGGGCGTGCTCGGGGTCGGGGCCGACTGCGTCGTGCCGGGCGTCCCGGGGGCGGGAGTTGCCGGGGCGGGGTCCGGGGCCGGGGCCGGGGGCTGGACGCCGGGGATGGCGAGGACCATGCCGGGCGCCAGCACGTCCGGGTCGGTCAGCCGCTCCCCGTCGGGTGTGCTCACGCCCTTGTTGGCCTCGAAGAGCCTGGGCCAGTCCTCGGCCGAGCCCAGCTCCCGCTCGGCGATGGCCGAGAGCGTGTCGCCCGCGTGCACCGTGACGTTGGCGTGCTGCCCGCCCGCAGGTGTCGTCGTGGAGCCGGCGCCGCTCCCCGGGGGCGTCCCGGCGGACGTGCCCGTCGCCGGACCGTCCGCCTTGGCATCGCCCGGCATGAGCAGGTTCCAGCCGGGCTGGATGGGCCGGTCGGCGTCGAACCTGGCACCCGAATCGTCCATCGTTCGCCCGGTGTTGAGCTTGGCGATCTCCACCCAGCGCTCACCGGACCCGAGTTGGTGTTCGGCGATGGACCAGAGGCTGTCCGCCGGGCGGGTGTCTCTGACCGTGTAGGTCGGGTGCCGGTCGGCCGCCGGGGCGAGGGCCGGGGCCACGGGCGCGGCGGGCAGCGCGGCGTACGGCGCGCGGGCGGTCAACTGGGCCGGGGCGAGTGCCGCGTGGGCCTTCTCCGGGGTGGCCGCGAAGGCGCCGCCCGCGACGGGCAGGATCGCGAGGACCGAGCCGACCAGTCCGGCGGCGATCCGCTGGCTCCAGCCGAAGGCCGGGATCCGGCGGGCGATCCGGCCGCGCAACTGGGCCGGGACCTCCAGCAGGACGGACAGCGCGAAGCAGAGCCAGGCGATCCAGCCGACCGCGACCAGTGCCCAGAGGAAGAGCCGCCCGTCGTCGGGTCCGGTGAGCATCGCGACGAACCCGCCGCTCGACGGGTCGCCCATGCCCAGGACCGCGAGGGTGCCGTAGAGCAGCAGCGCCGGGAGGCCGACCAGCAGGCCGGCCAGCGCGATCAGCGCGCCGAGCGCGGAGGCCAGCGAACCGGCGCTCCGCCCGCGGCGGTTCGGGCGCAGCGGCACCGGCCGCCGGCGGTCCGGCCCGGGCGAGCCCGGGGCGCCGCCGTGGGCGGGCGAGTCCGTACGGGTGCCGTGGGCGTGGTGCCTGGCTCGTGGCGCGGCCATCAGCCGTTCTCCGCTTCCGTGACTCCGTGCACCAGGGTGGCCGTGCCTTGGCCGTGCACCGGGAGGGTGTTGACGTTGATCGCGCCGAGCAGCGCGGTGCGGTACGTGGTGTCGATGCTCACCTGGACGGTGTGGTCGTCCTTGAAGCTGACGTCAGCGCTCAGGTGGTACTGGTCGAGGTAGGCGTCGGCGGCGCGGGTGGCCACGTCGAGGTCGTGCCGGCGGGCGCCGATCACCGAGTAGCCGTCGCCGCGCAGCACCGCCGCCTCGTCGAGCTGCTGGCCGACCACCCGGGCGGCCTCCTGGGCACGGGCGTCGGTGTTCTCGATCGCCCGCAGCCGTCCGCCGCAGTCGAGCACTATGCCGACCACGACGACCAGTCCGGCGGCGCAGATCGCCACAAAGGTGGAGACCGCCCCGGCATCCGGCGCCGCGTTCCTCCCACGTCCGTTCAGGCGTGGCATCAATTCCCCTCCCCCACCAGGTGGTTGAACCCGATGCTGCGTTCTTCCGCTCAGCGCCCGGTCATCCGGTTCCCCGGTACCGGTCGATCACCGAGGTGAACCGGCCGGTCATGGTCCTGCTCCCCGGCACTCCCCCCACCGACAGGTAGTCCAGTGCGACCTTGCAGCTCACCGTCACGCTGACGGTGGTGAGTTGGCCGGTCGGTGTGTCGATGGTGCCGTACTCGACCGGGGTGATCGAGGCGTCGCTGCACGGCACCCGCTGGTCCCGGAACACCTCCTGCGCCGCATCCTGCGCTGCCTGCCGTGCGCCTTCCGGGCTCCGGGCGAGCGAGGCCGCCCTGGCGCCGGAACGTGCTGCCGCATCCACTACCCCGCCGGTGGTCTGAATACGCCCGGCCACCACGGCGATCATCACGAAGAGCACCACCGCCGGGATGATCAGGGCGGCCTCGACCGCGACGCTTCCGCGGTCCGCCGCCCGGCTCACGGCTGACCGCCCTGCGGGACGAACTTCTCGCGCGGGGCGGTCACCTGGCGGACGATCGTCATCCCCGACATCCCGGGCAGCAGGCTCTGCGCCCGAACGGAGACGCGCAGGCTGAACATCTGCGCGTCCCCGCCGGGGACGACCTCCACCCGCTCGGCCAGACTGCCCTGCCGGTCCAGGAAGTCCGAGGCCCGCTGGACGGCCCGCTGCGGCGTACCGCCCCTGATCCGGCCCGCGTCGGCACCCTCCCGGGCGGCGGTGAGCGCGGCCTGGCTCGCGTACCACCAGAGCGCGGCCTGCACCACGAGCACCACCATCAGCAGCACGGCCGGGAAGACGATCGCCAGGCTGAGCGTCATCGACCCCCGGTCGCACTCCCGGCCCGACCGGAACCGGAACCGGTCCGACCGGACGCGGAACAACCGGATGCGGCCCGACCGGACGCGGGGCGACCGGGTGAGGCCCGAGCGGCGTCCCGGCCGGGCCCGGCCGGGACGCCGGATCACGTCGGGTTCGGCACATCGATCGGGGTGTCGTTCACCTTGTTCTTGACCTTCCCGGCCAGGCTGTAGAGGACTCCCACGATGATCCCCGCGACCACCACCAACCCGACCACCGCCAGGGCCAGTTCGATGGTGATCGCACCCCGGTCCCCGGCCGCCCGGGCGGCGCGGACCCGGCCCATCCGGTAGTGGAAGAAGACGGACACGGCGAGCTGCACCGGCAGCAGCAGGGGCAGCAGCAGCGCTGCGAGCAGGTTCCGGGTTCGGTTCATGGTGACTGGTCTCCAGACGAAGCGGCGGGCGGCTAGACAACGTTGAGCATCTGGTAGAGGGCCGGAAAGACGATCAGCGCCGTCATCAGCAGGGTGAGCACCGAACCGGGTGCGACCATCCGCTCGCTGTCGGCGTTGGCGCCGGCCAGCTCCTCCGCGAGCAGTTCGCCCCGCAGGCTCTTCGCCCTGGCCCGCAGGGTGTCGTACACGGCGGCACCGTCGGTGCCCGAGATCCGCATGATGTCGGCCACGTCCTGCATCGGGGTGAGGCCGAGCTCGACGGCGAGCGCGTCCAGCCCCTCCCAGGGCGGCAGCCGGTCGGTGGCGGCGCGCTCCAGCGCGTCACGGATCCGGCGGAAGACGGTGCCCCGGCCGACCGACGCCGCCCGCCGCAGCGCCTCGGCCGGACCGCAGTCCGCGGCCCGTTCCAGCGCCACGAGTTCGAGGTAGGCGACCAGACCGTGCAGGTACTCGGTCCTGGCCTCCTTCGCCTCACCGGCCACGATCGCGTCGGGCACCAGCCAGCCGAGCAGTGCCAGCGCCGGTCCGAGCAGCAGCGGCACCGCCACCGGCAGGCCGAACCCGACCACCAGCGCCATCGCCGCCAGGTACCCGGGCAGCAGCAGGCCGATCAGCGCGAACAGCAGCTTGTGCGCCATGAAGCGGGCCGGGGTACGACCGATCAACGCCAGCTGCTGGTGCGGGATCCGGGTACCGGGCAGACCGAGCGAGCGCTCCCCGACGCGGTCGTACCAGGACTGCCGGTCCTCACCGTCCACCGCCTGCTCGGACGGCACCCGGTGCAGCCGGTCCAGCGCCTGGCCCAGATCCGGCGGGGACGGGCGGAGTTCGGCGGCGAGCAGCGCGATGCCGCCGGCCGCGACGGCGCCGGCCAGCACGGCCCAGGGCGAGATCACCGCGCCTCCTTCAGCAACGGGTCGGGGGACTCCTCCGGTTCGGCGCCGGGCAGCCGGCCGGCCTTGCTGCGCCGGTCCACCTCCAGCAGGCGGGGCGGCGGAGTGTGGCGGGCGAGCGAACGCATCCAGGCGATCACCAGGACGAAGGCGGCGGCGACCACGCCGAGCACCACCTGGCCGACGAACGTCCCGTACGGCGCCGTGTAGTGGCTGTTGAACGAGCCGACCGCCAGCACGCTCACGATGATGGTGACCAGCCAGCGGATGGTGGTGCGGTGCTTGGCCCGGTCGGCCTCGATCGCCCGGCGCTGGCGCACCTCCTCGCGGACCGACTCGGCCAGGTCGGCCAGCGCACGGGCGAGCCCGGGACCGCTGTCCCCGGCCCGCAGCAGCAGCGCGGCCAGCACCTTGTCGGCGGTGGCGTCGGCGAGGCTGTCCGCGAAGGCGCGCAGCGCGTCCTCGGGGCGCCAGCGGGACTGCAACCTGGCGGCGAGCTCGGCGATCTCACTCTCCAGGGCGGGCGGGGCGGTACGACGGCTGGTCAGGATCGCCTGGTTGAGGCCGACGCCGAGCAGCAGCACGTCGGCGAGGCGCTGGGTCCACTCGGAGAGCGCCTCCAGACGCTCGATCCGGCGGGTGTCGGAGCGGGTGGCGTCGAAGAGCCAGGGCAGACCGAAGACGGCGAGCGGGACCAGCACGGCGGTGAGCGGGACGCCGGTGAACAGCCAGGCGGTCGGCGCCCCGGCCAGGGCCAGCCCGGTCTGGATCCGGCGCAGCCGGGCGACCTGGGCCGTCGGGCTGCCCGGCGCGCCGTACCAGAAGGTGTGCAGCCGCCCGCTCATCGGGTTGCGGTCGGGCTCCCCGGGCGGCCCGCCGAGCAGACCGGCCACCAGCGCGACCGCGCCGCCCGCCACCAGCAGGCCGCAGAGCACGAAGAGGAGCATCACCGCAGGCCGCCGATCCGCAGCGACAGCGGTGCGCCCCAGCTCCCGTACGGGTTCTGGAGCAGCGCCGCGTCGAAGCCGGCCCGGCGCAGGTCGTCGACGCAGCTCGGCGGGGTGTGCGGGACGGCCCGGGGCTCGCCGTGCTCGGGACGCGGCCCGAAGACGGTGTTCATCGCGGGCCGGCCGTTCTCGCCGAGGCCGGTGACCTCCAGGACGTGCGAGACGAAGCGGTGGCGGCGGCCGCCGACGGCGGTCTCGTCGACCATGGCGACGTGCACGATCAGGTCCACGGCGTTGGCGGTGAGGCGGTAGGCGAGGCTGTCGGTCATGTGGGCGCCGTACTCCAGGCAGAGTTCGGCGATCCGGTCCACCACCATGTGCGGGCCGCGCGCGTGCAGGGTGCACATCGAACCGCCCTCGCCGTTGGTCATCACCCGCAGCATCGGGACGACCTCGCCGGAGCGGACCTCACCGACGATGATCCGCGACAGCGTCATCCGCAGGGCGGCCGGGATCAGCTCGCCGATCGTCAGCTCGCCCGCGATCCGGCCGTCCACGCGCTCGCCGTTGCCCTCCCGGGCCTCCATCGGGACCACCTGGCGCAGGTGGCCGAGGGTGTGCAGCCAGAGCTCGAACTCCGACTCCAGGGTGCCGATCCGCTCGTCGGGCGGGATCTCGGCGGCCATCGCACGCAGCAGGCTGGTCTTGCCGACGCCCTGGGTACCGGTGATCATCACGTTCTTCCTGGCCCGGATCGCCGAGGCCAGGAAGGCGGCCAGGGTGGCGTCCACGGTGCCGAGTTGGACCAGGTCGGCGAGCGTGGCCGAGGCGACCCGGTGGCGCCGGATCGCGACGTACGGGCGGGGGGTGACCTCGGTCAGCGCCTGCAGGCGCATCCCGCCCTCCAGGCGCAGCGCGAGCGTCGGGCTGGCGGTGGAGAGGCTGCGCTCGCCGCCGCCGTGCTGGCGGGCCAGGTCCTGGAGCAGCTCGACCAGTTCCTCGTCGGTGTCGGCCACCGGCGGCACCTGGCGCAGCGGCTGGTGCACCCGGGAGACCCAGACGTCGTCGCAGCCGTTGATCAGGATGTTCTCGATCTCGGGGTCGTCCAGGTAGGGCTGGAGCCGCCCGGCCCGGAACAGCAGGTCGTAGACGGCCTCGGCGAGCGCCCGGTCCTGGTCCCTGGTGGGCGGGATGCCGTGGGTCTGGGCGTACGCGTCGGACCAGCGGGCGACCGCCTCCTCGATCAGCGCGCGGCCGCGCTGGCGCCGGGTCGCCCGGTCGGCCTCCAGGCCGGATCCGTCGGCCAGCCGGGAGAGCTGCTGGTGCAGTTCGGCCGCGACCTGGCGCTTGAGCTCGCGGGCGACCCGCGGGTCCACCGCGGGCTTGGCCGGGACGGGCTGGAGTGCGGGCGCGCCCGTGCCGCGGACCGGTCCCGGGGTGAAGGAGCCGCCGGGCACGGCGGCCGGCCGCACGGGCGGGGGCGTCCCCGGAGCCGGCGGTGCGACCACCGGCTGGACGGTGGCCCAGGGCAGCGCGGCCGGGTCCACCGTGCCGCCCGGACCCTTGTGCAGGGGGCTACCGCGCACGGAGCACCTCCCCGTACGCCGTCTGCTGCGGGGGCTGCGGCTGGAACGGCGCGGGGGCGGGCGGCTGCGGCACGTACGGCGCGGGGGCCGGCGCGGGACCGGGGTAGGCCAGCGGATGCACCTCGGGCTGCGGCGCGGCGACGGCGTCCGGGGCGGGTACCGGCGGCTGTCCCGGCTGCTGGTAGGGCGTGCCGGGCCGGCCCGACGGCGCGGGCTGGACCGGCGCGGACCAGCCCGGTTGCACCGGCGGGCCGAGCGGGGCCGGGTCCTGGGCCGGGGCGAGCCGCTGACGGCGGCGCCGGACGAGCAACTGGATCTGGTCGGCGGCCGACCGGGCGGTGCGCATCAGCTCCGAGCGGACGAACCGCCGGTCGGTGGTGTCACCGCCGTCGGAGAGCACCCGCGCGAAGCGCGGGGCGTACGGGAGCAGTCCGAGGACGGGCAGCGCGAACTGCCGGGACACCTCGGCCGCCGGGTAAGGGCCTTCGGCCACCAGCAGCAGTCCCAGCGCGTCCGCACCGGTGCCGGAGGCGTCCAGCTCCTCGCGGAGCGCGGCCAGCCGGGGACGGGCGCTGCTCAGTCCGCGCAGCGTGCTGCGCAGCGTGACGGCGACCACGTCGGCCCGGCGGGCGAGCACCGCCCCGGCCCCGGCAGCGCCGGAGCGGCCGAGGTCCAGGATGACGTCGTAGCCCTGCGGTTCGAGCGCGTGCAGCGTCTCGACCAGCGGTTCCCAGGTGTACGCCAGGCCGGGCGCCTGCGCGGGGTCGGTCAGTCCGGGGAGCAGCAGCCGCTCGCCGTTGCCGGCCGGCGAGAGGTCGATCAGCTGCTCCCAGAGGCTCTGGGCGAGCAGGCCGCGCCGGTCGGCGACGGCCAGGTTGCGCAGCCCGTACACGGCCTCGACCCGGCCCTCCAGGGCACCGGCCAGCACGGCGCCGCCGTCCGGGTCGCACTCGACCAGCAGGACCCGGCGGCCGGGCTGGAGCGGCCAGGCCAGCAGCAGCGCGAGCGCGCCGGTGGTGGCGCCCGGTGCGCCCGGTCCGCCGACGACGGCGACGACGGCCATCAGTTGCCACCTCCGCCGGCGCCGCTCGGGCTCGGTGACGCGCCGCTGGAGGGCGCGGTGGAGACACCGGACGAGGGGGTGCCGGGCGCGGCGCCGGACGGGCCGGGAGCGCCGGCACCGGCTGTCCGCGGTGCCAGGATCACCTGGAACCTGCCGGTGGACACCCAGGCCGCCAGCCGGGGGCCGTCCGCGGGCGGCACGGCGACGTCGACCACCTGGCCGCCGTCCGAGTCCACCCGGCCGACCGTGACCACGGTGGCGGCCATCGTGTCCGGTGTCCGGGTGGTTCCGCCCTGGCTCTGGTCCGGGGTCGCGACGACCAGGACCCTCAGCCCGGGTTGCAGCCTGGTGGCGGGCAGTTGGGTGCGTTTGGCCGCGACGCCGACGATCTGCTGACCGGGCTCCACCGCCGGGTCCGCGGTGACGTCGGCCTTGACCAGCAGCGCGCCCCGGCGCAGGTCGGTGGTGGCGCGCAGCCCGACGGTGCGCTCCCGGTCCCTGGCGTCCAGCGGACGCAAGGCCGGGTCCCCGGCGATCCGGGCGACCACCACGTCGTCGGCGGTCAGCGCCTGTCCCATCGGGACGTCACGGGCCAGCGCCAGTACGGCGATCCGCTGGCCGGTGCTGTTGTAGAGCACAGCGCCGCCGAGTCCGCCCGCCGCGATCAGCGCCACCGCCATGGCCAGCACGGCCGGCCTGCGGCGCCGGGCCCGCAGGGTGCGCGGCGGGGTGTGCGGCACCGCCCGCGCCGGTTCGGGCACGAGGGTGGCGGTGCCGGGGCTCGGCGACGCGAAGGTTCGGTTCTCCACCGGGCTACGGCCTTTCGTACGGGGGGCTGTCTGTGGGGCGCGGTCGGGTGCCGACGGTCAGTTGAGGACCTGGACCTCGCCGACCCGCAGCGGGAGCGGCTGGTCGCTGGTGACCGGGAAGTCGAAGGCGAACACCTTCTCGCCGGTCCCGCTGACCACCGCCGTGACCTTCCAGTCCAGGGTGGCGGTCAGGTAGTACCTGCCGTCCTGCTGCCCGGCCGAGCCGGTCGTGTAGAGGTGGCCGCAGTCGGGCGAGGGCGAGCCCCCGGCGTCGGCGTGGTACGGGGTACCGGCCGAGGTGCAGTCCACGCCCGCACCGTCGCCGGTGTCCCAGTGCACGCCGACCAGCGTGACGGTGGCGGTGACGCTGATCTGCCGCCCCTTGGCCGTGGCGCTCAGCGGGCCCGTGGTGGCGGCGTCCCGGTCGTACCAGAGCCACACCGGGACGCCGACCACCGCGGTGCCGGTCGGGGCGGCGTGCAGCACGGGCGCGGCCAGCCGGATCGTCTTCAACGCCTTCAGACCCAGGTCGTACGGCCGGTCCGGCGGGGGCTCCCCGCCGGGCGGCTGCGCGAAGAACATCGGGTCCTTCGGCGTCAACTGCCCGTCGACCCCCCGGCAGTTGACCTCGTACACCGCCCCCTCGGACGGGTCGTGGCCGCCCCACTCCTTGGCACCGGCGGGCGGCTGCTGGTTCATCCGGTGGTAGTAGCACCCGTCCGAGGAGCTGAACCACCCGAGATCGTCGTCCCAGCAGGGCCACTGCTGCCCGTTCCAGCTGCACATCTGCACCCCGCCGCCACCACCCCCGGTGCTCCCGCCCCCGCTACCGCCGCCACCGCCGGGCGTTCCCCCGCCGGGTTCGGTGACGACGATGCAGATGTACAGGTTCTTGCATCCGGTAACACCACCGCTGGGGTCACCGGACGGGTCGGCCGTCGCTACCGGGTTGAGCGCTGCCGCAAGCCCTAAAAGGACAACCGCGGCAACGAGAAGACGCCAAAGGGGCCTCAGCATGTCCGTCCCACCTCACGAGTGACTTCCACAATGAGCCAGCTGTTACCGGACTTTCGCAGCTTGGTCACTGCCAGATAGCGGGACAGGCGTTGCTGCGGATCTTTCGTCGCGCCGCTCACCGCGTCGGCCTGGTGCCATTCGGACACGTCCAGGCAGTCCTCCACCACGGCGGCCTGGGGATTGGCTTTCAGATCGACTTGGCTCACCCGGGGAGAAGTTCGCGGCAGACCGATCATCACCATTTTGGCCTCGTGCAGCTGATGCAGACTTGCCATCGAGTCGCTGAGCGCCTGTCCGCCCGAGTACACGCTGAGTTGAGCCCCGTCCGAATCGAGTCGCCCGAAAGCATCGACCTTGGCGTCCCACCAACTCTGATACGTCCTCAGAACCACTCGGCCGACCGCTCCTTCGGGACCTTCGGTCGGTGCGATCGTCTCCGGACCCGAACCACCCGAAGGAGTTACCGGAGCCACAGTCGCAACACTGGCCCCAGGGCTGGCGAGCCGGTCCGTGGAACCCGCCGATCCCCCACCGCTGCACGCGGCGAGTACCGTCAGCAGAACCATGCCACCGATCCCAACCACCCCAGGGCGCAACACATTTCCGCGCTGCCGCATCGCCCCACCTCATCGCGGCCGACCCCATCCGTTGCGATGGCCGCCAGAAGATTTCCGCCGTCCCGCAGTGCTGCTCCGGGGCATCGATTCTTCGCCACCCGCCCCTTCCCGGCAACACCTCGGGCCCCCTGACCTTACGCGGAAGGCGGATCCGTTGGGGCACTTTCCCGCCACAGAACTGCCAACAGTTCCTCGGAAAGCGACAATCCGGCCAATGCACCCCGCACGGCGGCCCGATTGCGCATCAGCAGCCGCCCGTTCTGGCCGGGAACGAGCAGTCGGGCACCGGTCGGCCCCGGCCCGGGGCCCAATTCGGCCTCCACCGCGGGCTGGAGCTCGGCGGGCCCGACGGCCGCGGGCGCTCCCGGTAGGCCGTGCTCCAGCACCCGGGCGAGCGCCCACGCGAACGATCCCTCCCCGCCCGGCAGTACGGCGTCCCGTCCGCGCCGCCCGGTGACGAACCGTCCGACCCGCCCCCACAGCGGCACCCGCGAGTGCGCGAGCAGCTCTCCCGCACCGTCCTCCCCGCCGCGCTCCAGTGCGGCCCACGCCTCCCGGTCCGCCACCGCGTCCACCAGCAGCAGGGTGTCCTCGGCCTCGCCGTGGACCATGGTGCTGACCACCCAGTCCCAGGCCAGCCCGCGCCGGTAGGCGTTGTCGGCGGTGCTGCCGCCGGCGACCAGCGCCAGCCGCCGGCCGCGCGGATCGACCACCAGCTGGCCGAGCAGGCAGACCACCAGCCAGCGGGCGGGTCTCTGGGCCGCCGACCGCAGGGCGGTGAGCATGGCGTTGGCGTCCGCGTGCGGGGGCACCAGGGTCACCCGGCAGCCCTTGGTGCCGGTGTCGAAGCAGCGTCCGGGCAGCACCTCGGCGAGCAGCGCCGCCCCCCGGGCCGCCCGCGCGGATCCTCCGTGGGCGCGCTCGGGCCCGCCGTCCGCACCGATCACCACCAGTTCGATGCCGCCGCCCATCCGCACCGCCCCCTCCCCCACAACGCCGACCCGCGCACCCGGCTCGCCCGCCCGCCGTCGCCGCGACCCCTCGGTGCCGATCTGCCCCGCGACGGCCGCGGACTACCCGGCCTACCGCCGACAAGCTACCGCCGCGGCGCCCGCGAACCGGTGCCATCGCCCGCACGAGCCGCCACCGCCGTCCACGGCCGGGAATCGACGCAGCTCAGGGACCATGGGCCCTGGTGGGACAACGGAGGGGGCGGCACGATCGGTGCCATGGACCGTGACAACCGCGTGGAGACCCTGAGCGAGGCCGAGTGTCTGCGCCTGCTCGGCACCGTGCCCATCGGACGCGTGGTGTACACCGAGCAGGCGCTGCCCGCCGTGCTCCCGGTGGCCTTCGAGGTCGGGTCCGACGGACGGCTGGTGCTGGCCCTGCGCGCCGGGACCACCGTCACCCGCGCACTCGACGGCACGGTGGCCGCCTTCCAGGCCGACCAGCTCGACCCGGTGAACAGGAGCGGCTGGTCCGTCCTGGTCCACGGCCACGCCGAGCCGGTCCGCGACCCCGGCCTGCACGAGCACCTGCTGCGCACCGGTCCGCGCCCCTGGGTGAGCGGCCAGGAGCAGCTGTTCGTGCTGATCACGCCCGAGCTGGTCAGCGGCCGACTGCTGCTCCCCGCCGGGCGAGCCGTCCGGCTCTCCTGACCGGCCGAGCCGCCCTGGTCTCCTCACCGGCCGGCCCGGGGAGCCCGTCCGGAACGCACCTCCTGACAGGTGACTCCCGAGTAGGCATACTCTGCGGAACCGGAGTCCAGCCAGCAGCACCCCTCAGGAGCACGTTGTGACGACCTTCGCCTCGCTCGCCGACCTGACCGCAGCCGTCGGCACCGAACTCGGCACCAGCGAGTGGCACATCATCGACCAGGACCGGGTGAACCTGTTCGCGGAGGCGACCGGCGACCACCAGTGGATCCACGTCGACCCCGACCGCGCCAAGGACAGCCCCTTCGGCGGCACCATCGCGCACGGCTATCTGACGCTCTCGCTGATCCCGGTCCTGGCCAAGGAGTGCTACGGCGTCGAAGGCGTCCGGATGGCCCTCAACTACGGTTCGGAGAAGGTCCGTTTCCCCGCCCCGCTGCCGGTCGGCACGGCGGTGAGGGCCACGGCCGAGCTGCTCTCGGCCACCGAGGTCACCGGCGGCGTCCAGGCGGTGGTCCGCTTCACCATCGGCAGCGAGACCGGCCCCAAGCCGCACTGCGTGGCCGAGACCATCACCCGGTTCTACGCGGCCTGAGCCGGCACGCCGGGCGTACCACCCGACCCACCACGTGCACTCTGCCACCGCACGCCCGGCCCACGCGCCCCCGCGTGCACCTGCTGCAGACCTGGCTGGCCGACGAGCGGTTCGGCCCGGCCCACGCGCCCCCGCGTGCACCCCGTGCGCGCCCGCGGCGGACACCACCGCCGCAGGCGCGCACGCCCGCTCGACGGCGGCAGTTGGCGCCTGTGCCCGGCCGCGCGCACGGTCCACCGAACGGCGTGCTCGGTACCCCGTTCACCGGGTTCGACCGCCGCCGGAACGGTAAGGTCCGGTCAGATGCACGTCGTACGGCGGTGGGTCCCCTACCCGCCCGTACGCGTCGTCCCGCGCGTCCGTGCCGCTGCGTTCGCGCGTTGTTGCGTGCCCATGGAGGTGCTGTGCCCAGCTCCGTCTCCTGGATCTCCCGGTTCACCACTCTGACCACGCAGCTCGGCACCGCCACCGGCCTCGGTCCCGGCCTCCCACCGCTCCGCGACCTGCCGCGGCACACCTGGCGCAAGGTCCGTGCCGACGCGTTCGGCGCGGAGCCGGCCGGCGACCGGCTGGCCCGGGTCCTCGCCTCGCCGAACTTCGCGGACGGCGCCTTCCAGAACCCCGTACCGACCCGGCGGCTGGTCTACGACCGCTCACCGCTGGAGCTCACCCACTCCCAGCTGACCGCCAACCGGCCACGCCGGGTGCCGGCCGCCGCCATCCCGGTGCACCGGTTGCAGCCGGTCGAACTGGCCGAACCGCCCGCCTCCGGCCTGCGGCTGACCTGGCTGGGCCACGCCACCGTCCTGGCCGAGCTGGACGGCCGCCGAGTGCTGTTCGACCCGGTCTGGGGCGAGCGCTGCTCCCCGTTCGCCTGGACCGGCCCCAGGCGGCTGCACCCGGTCCCGGTCCCGCTGGCCAAGCTGGGCCCGGTGGACGTGGTGGTGATCTCGCACGACCACTACGACCATCTCGACATGGCCACCGTCCGGGCCCTGGCCCGCTCCGCCGCGGTCTTCGCCGTCCCGCTCGGCGTCGGCGCGCACCTGGAGCACTGGGGCGTGCCGGCCGACCGGATCGTCGAGCTGGACTGGTGGGAGTCGGCCGAGGTGGCGGGGCTCACGCTGACCGCCGCACCCGCCCGGCACTACTGCAGCCGGGGGCCGAGGACCAGCCCGCACCTGCTCTGGGCCTCCTGGGCGGTCGCCGGGCCCGACCACCGGGTCTTCCACAGCGGGGACACCGGCTACTTCCCCGGCTTCGCCGGGATCGGCGAGGAGCTCGGTCCGTTCGACGCGACCATGGTGCAGATCGGCGCCTACAGCGACTTCTGGCCCGAGGTGCACATGACTCCGGAGGAAGGCGTCCGGGCCCACCTGGACCTGGGCGGACAGCTGATGCTCCCGATCCACTGGTGCACCTTCAACCTCGCCCCGCACCCCTGGGAGGAACCCGCCGAACGCACGGTCGCGGCCGCCCACGCGCTCGGTGCCCGGCTCGCCGTGCCCGTACCCGGCCGGCCGTTCGAACCCGCCGAGGCACCCGCCCTCCGGCTCTGGTGGCGCGCGGTCGCGGCGGTGCCCAGGGGAGCCGAACCACTGGTACCGGACCTCGCCACCCCGGTCACCGGGCACCAGGTCGAGGACGACGAGGTCACGGTCTGACCACCGGGTGCCGCCCCGGCCCAGGACGGACCGCCGGGCACCGCGCCGCAGCGGCGGGGTCGATACCCCGCGGCCGCGCAGCCCGGCGACCCGACCGCGCCGACAGCGCTCCGCAGTGTCGGAGCCGGACACCGGTCACCCGGCATTTCTGGAACCCGTTCCACCGCCTGAAATGGGAATCCGGGTAACCCAGGTCACACCGCCGGACGGCCCTCGTCTGCCACTATGGGCAGGTGACCGACGCCATCAGCCAGGAAGCCCCGGACCGCGGCACCGTGGGTTCGTTCATCGAGCTGCTCCGGATCGAGCAGCTGGACAAGAACCTGTTCCGGGGCAGCTGCCATGCCGGAGCGCCCACCCGGACCTTCGGCGGCCAGGTGGCGGCACAGGCCCTCACCGCCGCCGGGCGGACGGTGGACCCCGCCCGGACGGTGCACTCCCTGCACGGCTACTTCCTGCGGCCCGGCGACCCGCAGCGCCCGATCGAGTACGAGGTGGACCGGGCCCGCGACGGATTCTCCTACGCCACCCGGCGGGTCACCGCGGTGCAGCGGGGCGAGGCGATCTTCACCCTCTCCGCCTCCTTCAAACTGCCCGAGGAGGCCGGTACCCGGCAGCGCACCATGCCTCCGGTGCCGGGGCCCGAGGAGCTGCCGGACCCGTTCCCGCTCTGGGCCGCGAAGTCCCCGGAGGACTACGCCCGCAGCAGCGGCTTCCGCGCCCTCGACATGCGCTTCGTCCCCGCCGACGCACCCGGTGTGCCGGCGGAACTCCCGGGTGTGCCGCAGCAGTTCGTCTGGCTCCGGGCGGGCACCCCGCTGCCGGCCGACGACCCGCTGGTCCAGGTCTGCGCGCTCACCTATCTCTCCGACCTGACGCTCGCCTCGACGGCCGCGCTGCACGTCCAGCCGCCCCGGATGCAGCGCTCCGAGCCGGCCCGGATCATGCTGGCCTCGCTGGACCACGCGATGTGGTTCCACCGTCCGTTCCGCGCGGACGACTGGCTGCTGTTCGCACAGCGCAGCCCGTCCGCCTCCGACGGGCGCGGTCTGACCCTCGGCGAGTTCTACAACCGGGACGGCGAACTGGTCGCCTCCGCGGTGCAGGAGGCCCTGGTCCGCGAGCTGCAGCCGCGCCCCGCACAGCCGTAGCCCGGGTCCGCGGCCGGCCGGGCACGGCCCCGGCCGGGGCCTGCGGCCCGCTCGCGCGGGCAGTGCGCTGATCAGGCGTCGTTCGCTCCCGGGTGGCCGCCCCGTATCATGGTGCGGGTGACCAAGGTTGACCTGTCACCACGCCCGATCGAGGCGATGTCGCCCCGTCAGCTCGAACGCCGCCGGAATCTGCTCTCGGCCGCCCTCGCGCTGGTGAACGAGACCGGGGTCGAACGCCTGCAGATGAAGCAGGTCTCCGAGCGCTCAGGGGTCGCGCTCGGTACCGCGTACCGGTACTTCTCCTCCAAGGACCACCTGCTGGCCGCCGCGATCGCCGACTGGCACCGCCTGCTGCTGGCCGACCTGGTGGCCGAACTGCGCGGCCCGCGCGGCGGTCCCACCGGCACCGACCGGGTGGTGCGGTTCGTCCGGCACGGGATGCGGGCCTACCAGCGGCAGCCCCAGCTCGCCCGGCTGCGGGTGTCGGTCGCGGCCTCCACCGACCCGTTCGCGAGCGAGGCGCTGCAGGGTCTGGTCCGGGCCGACGACGCCGCGCTGAACGCCGTGATGGCCCAGGTCCCGCCCGGTGCGGGCGACGTGGTCCGGCACATCGTCGGCCACGCCTGGCAGGGCGAACTGACCGCCTGGGTGACGGGTCGCACCACGCTGGACGACGCCCGACGCCGCCTGGAGGACGTGGTCCGCCTGGTGCTCACCCCGTACGAGGCGGTCTGACGGTGGCGGTCTGACGGTACGGAGCGGTCCCGTGGCCCCCGGGGAACACGGGGATTCCGCCCGGCCGACCGCGTGCATTCGGCGACCACCAGGTCAAAGGCGTGCGGGCAAGGCTCGCGGGCGACCCGCGGCGCATGGTGCCCCCGACAGAACGGCGGGCGGGGCCCGAAAGCCCCACCCGCCGTCGGCAACCGGTGCCGCACCGTCAGACTCCGGCGGCAACCGGTACTGCACCGTCAGGCGCCGTCAGACGCCGCTGCCCACCTGCCGCCGCTCGGTGCCCCGTTGACCCCGGGAGCGTGCGCGGCCCCGGCCCGAGCCGCTGCCGACCAGCCGGGACGCACCACCCGCGGCCACCGGCTCCGGCCAGGCGGCGACCGGGTTACCGAGCCAGCGGGTGCCGTCCGGCATCGACTCACCGCTCATCACCAGCGACGCGGCCCCCACCGACACCCCGGTACCGAGGTTCGAGCCCGGCAGTGTGATGGAGTGCGGGCCGGTGGTGGCACCCGCGCCGACGTGCACGGTGTCCAGCCGCATCACCCGGTCGTGGAACAGGTGCGTCTGCAGCACCGTCCCACGGTTGATGCTCGCGCCGGCCTCGATGGTGATCAGGTCGGTCTCCGGCAGCCAGTGCGTCTCGCACCACACCCCGCGCCCGACCCGGGTGCCGAGCGAGCGGAGCCAGACGTTGAGGAACGGCGTGCCGATGATGGCCTGGCCGAGCCAGGGCATCGCCAGCTCCTCGACGAAGGTGTCGTACAGCTCGTTGCGCCACACGAAGTTGGACCAGAGCGGGTGTTCACCGGTCTTGAAGCGGCCGATCAGCA
This sequence comes from Kitasatospora sp. NPDC056138, assembly GCF_042264695.1. NCBI lineage: Bacteria > Bacillati > Actinomycetota > Actinomycetes > Kitasatosporales > Streptomycetaceae > Kitasatospora > Kitasatospora sp. NPDC056138. Next base: position 67,201 of record NZ_JBHJVK010000037.1, read on the forward strand.
CCCACTTCGCCACCGTCGTGGTGATCAGCGCGGCCAGCCCGGCTCCTATCAGGATGAGCCCGGCGCACGCGGCGGCCGCGGCCCGGCCGTCGTGGTCGATCAGCTCCTGGAGCGCCCCGAAGGCCAGGTCGCCGAGGAGCGCGACGAGCACCACCGGCACGAACCGGCACAGCTCCACCGCCCCCCGGGCGACGATCAGCCGCCGGGGCGGGTCGTAGGTGTGGCCGGGGTCGTCGGTACGGGCCACCCGGGGCAGCGAGAAGCCGGGGCGTCCCAGCCAGGAGGACCCGGCCTCGGCCTGCGGGGGCGCGTCGGAGAGCACCCCGACCAGGGAGTTGTCAGGGAGCGTGCGACCCGGTCCGACGATGCCGGAGTTGCCGACGAAGCTCCGCCGGCCGACCTGCGAGGGCCCGAGCCGCAGCCAGCCGCCGCGCACCTCGAACGGCGCCACCAGGGTGTCGTCGGCGAGGAACGCCCCGTCGTCCACCTTCATCAGACCGGGCAGGGCCAGCACCGTGGAGGCCTCCACCCGCCGGCCGATCCGGGCGCCGAGCAGCCGGAGCCAGACCGGGGTGAACAGACTGGCGTAGAGGGGGAACAGCGACCTGCGGGCCGTGTCCATCAGACGGGTGACGACCCAGACGGAGAAGGCCACCCGGCCGAGCGACGGGTGGTGCCCCGGCTTGATCGCCAGGCTGCACAGCCGGACCGTGCCGACCAGCAGCAGTGCGTAGCAGACCATCGAGAGCAGCACCGCCAGCGGCGTGGCGATCAGCAGCTGGACCATCGCGGTGGCCAGGGTGCGCTCCCGGTCGAGCAGCGAGAGCAGCAGGACCAGCGCGGGCAGTGCGGCGATCAGCGGCATCAGCCCGAAGCCGATCAGCCCCACCCCGTACGCGGCGTTCCAGAGCCGGGAGCGGCGGTGCCGGGGCAGCGGCCAGCCGGTGCCCGCCGGGCCCAGGTCCGCCGTCGGGCGGGCCGGGGAGCCGTGCCAGTGCTGACCTGCGGCGACCTCGCCGAGGACGCAGCTGCCGGCGGCGACGTCAGCCCAGTCGCCCACCCGGGCGCCGGGCATCAGCGTGCTGCGGGTGCCGACCCGGGCGCCCGTGCCGATCTCGACACCGCCCAGGTGCAGCACGTCGCCGTCCAGCCACCAGCCGGCCAGGTCGACCTCCGGCTCGATGCTGGAGCCGTCGCCGAACCGGGCGAGTCCGGTCACCGGCGGCATCGCGTGCAGGTGCACGTCCTCGCCGACCTGGCAGCCGAGGATCCGCGCGTAGCGGCGGGCCCAGGGGGTGCCGATCACCGAGGCGACGTTGAAGGAGGCCACCGCGCGTTCGGCGGCCCAGAGCCTGAGGTGGACCGCGCCGCCCCGGGGGTAACTGCCCGGCCGCAGCCCTGCGGTGAGCAGCCGGGCCGCGCTCGCCCCGATCACCAGCCGCCCGGCCGCGCTGTACAGCACCAGCCAGCCGGCGATGATCAGCCACCACGGCGTGTACGGGGCCCAGGCCAGCGTCCGTCCGGTCAGGTTGCCGAGCACGGCCAGGTTGTCGAGCGCGGCCAGGGCCAGCACCCAGCGCAGGCCGCTGACCGTGAACAGCATAGTGAGGACGGCCAGTTGCACCACACCCGCCCGCCGGGGGGTGGGCCGCACCAGGCGCGTGTGGCCGAGCGGCCCGCCGAGCTCGTCGAGCCTGGCGGCCTGGGCGAGCAGGGTGGGGTGGGCGTACACGTCGGCGACGGAGACGCCGGGGTGACGGGTGCGCAGCACCGAGACCAGCTTGGCGGCCGCGATGCTGGTCCCGCCGAGCGAGAAGAAGTCGCTGTCCCCGGCCACCGGCAGACCCAGCAGCTCCTGCCACTTCCCGGCCAGCCAGCCGGCCGTACCGGTCAGGGCGGGGCCGGTGGGCGCCGTCGGGGCGATGTCGGCCAGCGGCCAGGGCAGGGCGTTGCGGTCGACCTTGCCGGAGGTCTTGGTCGGGAGGTCGTCCACCAGGGCGAGCACCGGGACCAGCGACTGGGGCAGCCGGTCGAGCAGTGCCAGCCGGGCGGCGGCGGTGTCGAACGGCGTGCCGGGGGCCCCGTCGGGAACCAGGTAGCCGACCAGCACCTGTCCGCCGGCCGGAGTGTTGCGGACCGCCGCGGCGGCGGCGCGGACGCCCGGCAGCGCCTGCAGGGCGGCGTCGACCTCGCCGAGTTCGATCCGGCGCCCGGAGAGCTTGACCTGCTCGTCGGCCCGGCCGACGAAGACCAGCCCCTCGGGTTCGGCCCGGACCAGGTCGCCGCTGCGGTAGACGCGGGTGCTCTGCAGGTACGGGCTGGAGACGAACTTCTCGGCGTCCTTGGCCCGGTCCAGGTAGCGCGCGGTGCCGACGCCGCCGATCAGCAGCTCGCCGGTCTCGTTCCAGGCGACCGGCTTGCCCTGCTCGTCGACGACCGCGAGCTCCCAGCCGTCCAGCGGTGCGCCGATCCGTACCGGTTCACCCGGCGTCATCAGCGCGGCGCAGGCGACCACCGTGGTCTCGGTCGGACCGTAGGTGTTCCACAACTCGCGGTGCGGGGCGGCCAGTCGGCCGACCAGCTCCTCCGGGCACGCCTCGCCGCCGAGGATCAGCAGCCGGACCTGCTCCAGGTACTCGGTCGGCCAGAGCGCGACCAGGGTGGGCACGGTGGAGACCACCGTGATCCGTCGCTCGACCAGCCACGGCCCGAGGTCGGCACCGGCCCGCACCAGCGAGCGCGGGGCGGGGACCAGGCAGGCGGCGTGCCGCCAGGCGAGCCACATCTCCTCGCAGGAGGCGTCGAAGGCGACCGAGAGCCCGGCGAGCACCCGGTCGCCGGGGGCGAGCGGACGGCCGCGCAGGAACAGTCGGGCCTCGGCGTCGACGAACGCCGCCGCGGAGCGGTGGCTGACCGCAACGCCCTTGGGGCGTCCGGTGGTTCCGGAGGTGAATATGATCCAGGCGTCGTCGTCCGGGGTCGGCGCGCCGGGTCGGCCGCCGGCGGGTCTGCAGGAGTCGGTCGTGATGACCAGCTCCGCGCCCAGCACGGCGCAGACTCCGGCGTCCGCCCACACCATCGCGGCCCGCTCGTCGGGGTCGTCGGCGTCGACGGGCACGTAGGCCGCGCCGGTGCGCAGTGTCGCGAGGATCGCGACGTAGAGGTCGGCTGTCCCGGAGGGGACGCGCACACCGACCCGGTCTCCCCGGCCGATGCCGAGGGACGCGAGGCGTCCGGTGAGCGCGTCGACCTGCTCCAGCAGCGTCCGGTAGTCGAGTACCACGGCTCCCGCGTCCAGCGCGGGGGCGCCCGGGTGCGCCTGGGCGGCGGCCTCGATCACGTCGATCAGGGTCCGTGCGGGGGCGGCCGGGGTCACCGGCCACAGCGCCCCGCCCGCCAGCCCGGGTGTGGTCCCGAGCTGCGGCAGACTCAAGTCCGCTACTTCACGTGATTCCATCAACCTGCTCTTCGGTCTCGTGGACTGCGGATCTTCCAAAGGCGGCTACGGACCGTACACGGCCAGTTGCCCCGCAGCCGAGGCTAGACGCAGTTCTGTACCGATCCGCACCCGAAAGGCCCCTGTTCATCAAAGTCTCATCGACGTTAAGGACTGCTCACAGATTGAGAACGCGTCAGCCCGGCACCCTACCAGGAGTAGTGGCCAGCTCACCGCATGTGGTCTAGACAACAATCACGGGGTGCAGCACCACGGCGTCGAACAGGTAGCCCTCGCGATTGTTGGGGGACCGTCGGGGCTGAGTGTTTCCCTCCTGGTCACCGGCGCGCGCCAGCAGCGTGTACGGGCCCGGGTACGCGGGCCGCCAGTCGAAGCTCCAACGGGTCCAGGTGCCGGCGTCCGGCCGGTCCAGCAGCCGCGCGGGCTGCCAGCCGCGACCACCGTCCGTGCTCACCTCGACTTGACGGATCGTCGCCGCACCGGACCAGGAGCGGCCGTGCAGCCGGTGGCACTCGCCGACGGCGAGCTCGGCGCCCCGGGCGAGCTCGAAGGCGCTCTTCACCACCTGACCGGCGAGCGGCGCACCGCCCTCCCGCGGGTAGTCGGGGCCGAACATCCGGTAGAACTCGGTGTTCCAGGGCGAGTGGAGCGGCTCGGCGGCGACCTCGATGGTGCCGACCCACTTGATCCAGGCGATCCCGACCCAGCCCGGCACCACCAGCCGCACCGGCGCGCCGTGATCGGGGGTCAGCGGCTCGCCGTTCATCTCGTACGCCAGCAGGACGTCGTCCAGTGCCTTGCCGATCGGCAGCGGGCGGCGGACGTGGCCCAGGTTCCGGCCGTCGGAGGTGACGTAGTCGGGGTCGAGCCCGACCGGCATCACGTCCACCGCCTCGGGGCGCAGTCCGGCCACCCGCAGCACCTCGGCCAGCCGCACGCCGCGCCAGCTCGCGACCCCGATGCCGCCGAGTGCCCAGGGGGTACCGGGGACGCCGTGCCCCTGCTGGGTGGCGAAGAAGCTGCGACCGTTGCCCGCGCACTCGACGGCCGAGCTGAACGAGGTGACCGGCAGTCGCCTGAGTTCCGCGAGGCCGAACCTGACCGCGGGTCCGCGCAGTCCGTCGCCGGTGACGGTGAGCCGCCAGGTGTCCGGGTCGATCACCGGGGTGCTGGTGTGGTTGCGGACGAAGAACCGCTCGGTGGGGACGTGGAAGCCGGTACAGCTCTCGCGCAGGGTGTCCCAGCGCATCTCGGCGTTGGTCTCGTGCGGGACGAACCACTCGGGCGGCAGCGGCTTGACGATCCCGGCCACCGGGGCGGACGACTCCACGCCGCCGGAGGGGAGCCCGCTGCCGGTGGGAAGTCCACCGCGGGAAGCCGTCTGCGCCGCCCGCTGCTCACGGTCGTACTCGAACTCGTTCATCGCTCGCATCCATTCCGGTCTGGGTGGGACGGGAACCCCGGATGGGAGACGGCGCGATCACGAGCACCCGGAGGGTGGTTGGGGGCTCGGCGCCGCCCTGTCATGCTCCGGATGATAGGGCGGATCCGGAGGGCTCCGACAGCGGACGGCTTGACCCTGACACGGGTGTCAACCTCTACCGTCCTCAGTGAAGGCACCGCGCACCGGCAGTCCCGGCCTGCGCACCCGACGACCCATCGAGGAGCACACCATGACGTCCCGCCCGCTCTCCCGGATCACCAAGGGCTCCGGCCCCGGCCTCGTCCTCGCGCACGGCGCGGGCGGCGGCGCCGAGGCGAACTGGGGTGCGCTGATCGGACCGCTCGCCGAGCACTACTCCGTGGTGGCGCCGGACTACCCGGGCTCCGGCGGCACTCCGCTCGAACCCGGCCCGCTCACCCTGGACGACCTGGCGGACCGCCTGGTCGGGGCGGCCGTCGAGGAGGGACACGAGACCTTCGACCTGGTCGGCTTCTCGCTCGGCTCGGCGGTCTCGGTCCGGGCCGCGGTCCGGCACCCGGAGCGGGTGCGCTCGCTGGTGCTGATAGCCGGGGTCGCCAGGACCGGTTCGCACATCCGGCTGCTGGTCGACTCGCTGCTGGAGGCGGAGCGGCTCAGCCCGGAGCTGCGGGCCAGGTTCAACATCCCGTTCGCGTTCAGCGCGGAGTGGATCGACCGGCACTCCATGGGCGAACTCGCCCTGCTGACCGAGGTGATGGTCGCGAGCACCCCGCTCGGCCTGCGCCGGCAGTTCGAGCTGGTCCGCACCGTGGACGTCACCGGCGACCTGGCCCGGATCACGGCACCGACCCTGGTGATCAGCACCACCGAGGACACCCTCTCCGTCCCGGCCCAGCACCGGACGTTCGCCGAGGGCATTCCCGGCGCCCGGCTGCTCGAACTCGCCTCCGGCCACCTGGTCGCCGTCGAACGCGGCCCCGAACTGCTGGCCGCCCTCCGGGACTTCCTCGCCGAGCAGCACCGGTGACCTCGCCGTTCACCTGGAACAACCGGACGCACGGCCGCGTTGGCCCACCCATGCGCATCGGGGAACTCGCCAAGCTGACCGACGTCTCCACCCGCCTGCTGCGGTACTACGAGCAGCAGGGCCTGCTCCGCTCGGAGCGCACCTCCGGCGGGTACCGGGAGTACGGCGCCGACGCCCAGGTTCGGGTCCGTCAGATCCGCGGCCTGCTCGCGGCCGGCCTCTCCACCAGGGTGATCGCCGAGATCCTCCCGTGCGCCACCGGGCCGCTGCCCGCCCTGGAGGCCTGCCCCGACCTGCTGGCGACCCTGCACGCCGAACTGGCCGACCTGGACGGCCGGATCGACACCCTCACCCGGAGCCGCGACGCGCTGGCCGGGTACCTGGCGACGGCCCGCCCGGCCGCCGTCCCGTACGCGGCCTGAGCGTTCGCCGACCGGCGCCGCAGGGGCCGCACCTCCCGCGAGGTGCGGCCCTCACGGCGTGCCGGGGCGGAGGACGGGGAGCGAACCGGGCGTGCGCTGCCGTTCGCGGTGGTGACGCCGGCGCTCCGCCCGGCCCCGGCCAGGGAACTGCGCACCGACCCGGCCGCCGGTCCCTTCCGACCGCATCCGACCCACGGCCTGCGGGACGCCGTCCGGGTCGCGGTCGGCGAGGCGAGGCGAGGCGAGGCGGTGGCCGAACGGCACAGCGCCCGGCGTCCCCCGTCCGGGTGAAATCCGGGCACCCGCCCACGAGCTGCCGGATGCCGCGGTTCCCGTGCCCCGTCCGGCCGAAGCGGACCGGACGGGGCACTTCCGTCCGGTCACCGACCGCAACCCAGCATTACAGACAGTCAGATCAGTGGCATGCTGGCCGACGCACCACCCGCCCGAGCTGCCGAGAAGGCCCGCACGATGTCCTTACGAGCGTCCGTACTGCCGCGCTCGACCCGCCCGACGGGCCCCTCGCACGCAGCCGGACACCCGGCTCCGGCCGACCCCGCGCGCGTACCCGCGGCACTGCGCGCACCCCTGCCCGGCCGCCGGGCCGCAACCACCGACCGGGCCGTCCGCGCCCACCTGGCCGTCGCCACCGTCGCGGCCTGCGCCCTCGGCCTCGCGCTCCCCGGGGCCGCCGCCCTGATCAGGCACTGCCACCCGGTGCCCGGGGCCAGTCCGCCGATGCTGATGCTGCTCGCCGCGATGTTCATCGGCGGCTTCGAGGTCCGTGCGGCGGACGTCGCCCGCGCGCTGCTGCGCCCCGGACTGCTGCTGGCCGGGCTCGGGGTGGCACTGGTGCTGCGGATGCTCGTCCTGCTCGGCGCCGAGCGGGCCGCAGGCTGCTGGCCCGACCGGCACGAGGCGCTCTGGCTGGTGGTCGGGCTCTCCCTGACCGCCACCATGCCGGTCGCCGGGGCCACCCAGACCTGGGGCGCCAAGGCCCGGGCCAACGCACCCCTCGGCCTCGGCCTGGTGCTGGCGACCACCCTGCTCAGCCCGCTCACCGTGCCGCTCGGGCTGGTCCTCGCCGGGGAGCCGGAGACCGGCGGCCCGCGCCAGGTACTGGACGCGCTCGCCAGATCCGACGCCACCTGCGGGTTCATGGCGCTCTGGGTGGCCGTCCCCTGCCTGGCCGGACTCGCCGCCCGACGGCTCACCCGGGGCCTGGCCGGCGGACGGTTCCGCGCCGCCGTCCTGCCCTGGCTGCGGCTGCTCGGACTGCTCAACGCGCTCGGGCTGACCTACCTCAACGCCGCCGGGGTCTTCGGCGAGATCGACCGCCGGCCCGAGCCCCGCCTGGTCGCCCTCGCCCTGCTCGCGGGCGGCGCGGTGTGCGCCCTCCCCTTCCTGGTCGGCTGGCTCACCGCACGCCGGGCCCACATCGAACGGGACTCCACCGCCGCGCTCACCCTGGCCACCGGCCTGAACAACACCACGGCGGCCGCCGCCCTGGCGGGCAGCCAGTTCGGCAGCCACCCGGCCGTGCTGCTGCCGATCTTCTTCTACGGCATGACCCAGCAACTGCTGGCCGCATGTGTCCCCCGGTTGCTCCGCGCCCGCGACCGACGCGGCAGCCGCATCCCGTACGGGCCCGACGGCTCACGCACCCGGCGCGGCCGCCACCGGGGCCGCCGCCTTCACGCCCCGAACGGACGGCGCACCCCGCGCGGCCCCGGCCGGCGGCGCCGCACACCCCGTCCACCGGCCGCGCACCCGCCCGCCACCTGCACAGATGTCCCGACGCCGAGCCCCCGCCCAGACTTCACCCGGACGTAGTCACCGTTTAACACCCTCCTGGAATGCTCTCTGACATGAACGCTCAGCCGACCTCGGCCCCGCAGGCCCTTCCTCCGGACCGGTTCCCGCTCCCCCAGCGGCATCGCCGCGTCCTCGCCTGCGCCGCCGTCGCCGCCTCGATCGCCCTGGGCAGCCTCGGCGTCGCCGCCACGGTCGAGTCCGTCCGCCAGGACACCCTCGCCGTCAGCGCCCCGGCCCGCTGAGCCGCCCGGCCCGCAGCCCCGGGCGGTACCCGAGCGGCGCACGGGCCTGCGGACACCACCCGCACCCCTGCGGGCAGGCACCCCGAAACGCCTGCTCGGCCCGGCGGCCGCAGCCGCACACGGCCGTCCTCAGGCCGACAGCTCCTGCTGGGCCCCCGACCCCGGCCGGGAGTGCCGCCCCGAGCCCGGCGCCCGGTGCACCTCCAGCGGCGGCGCATAGCGCGCGGCCGGGGCGCGCAGCAGCCAGGCCCGCCCCGCCGGAGCGATCAGCTGCATCCGGTGGAGCAGGTCGAGCGCGTCGCGCCGGAAGGCCGTCAGGTCCGCCAGGTAGTCGCGGCGCCAACCCGCCGCCAGTCCGTACTCGTCGGTGATGTCGCCGAGCGCGCCGTCTATCAGCGCGTCCGGGATCAGCACCGCCGGGGGCGCCGACTCCTCGGGCAGCGGGCGCAGGTCCTCCACCAGCCGCTCGACCAGCAGCAGGGCGGCCTGCGCGAGCGTGCCGGTGCCGGGCAGGGCGAGGTCGGTGAGCTCGTCGGCCGGGTCGAGAAGGGCGACGCCCTCACTCCTGATCTCCGCCTCCAGCCCGAGGAAGTCGGCGAACAGCTCGGCCTCGGTGTGCTGGTGCTCCAGCAGCCAGCCGCGCTCCTTGGGGCCTAGTTCGTCCAGCAGGACCACGGGCGCCTCGGCGAGCCGCCGCCGCACGGAGAGGGCCGGGCCGGCCGCGGGCGGGGCGGCCAGCGGGCCGAGGGCGCGGGCGAGTTCGCGGTCGACCACCGGTCGGCCGTCCTCGCTCCAGGTCAACACCTGCCACTCGTCCAGCAGTTGCCGGACCGCCGGCTCGTCCACGCCGGCCGGCTGCCCGTCGGCCAGCGCCGCCAGCGCCCGCACCAGGCAGGCGTACCCGGCGGGCTCGAACCCGGTCAGCCCCCGGCCCGGCAGCCCGGCCTTGTGCAGCCGGGCGTACGAGTGACCGATCGTCAGGGGGTAGCCGAGCACCGTGAGGAACCGTTCCGCCAGCCAGTCCGCGTGCCGACGGACCAGCGGGAACCCCGCCCCGTGCGGCCCGGTTGCGGTCACCACCGGGTGCGCCACCAACAGCCGTGCGGCGGTGCGCCGTTCGATCGCGATCTGCTGCGGGGTGGCACCGGGCGAACGCTCGGGCTTGCGATGGCGGCCGCGCGTGGCCGGGACCGCGCCCGGCAGCACGTCGGCAGCGACCCGGCGGGCCCGGCGCGGACCTTGCACCGGACGTCCCGCACGGGACCTGAGCCCGGACGGAAGCCGCACGCTCGGCCCGTGCCACCAACTGGTCCCGGCCGCCGCGGCCTGCCCGGAGTCCAGCACCCCGCCGAAGTGCCGCGCCCCGTAGAGGCCGAAGGCCGCCGCGAAGAGGTCGTGCGCGACACCCGGTTCGGCCGCCGCGAGCCGCTCCGCGAGCCGCTCCGCCCCGACGTCCCCGATCCCACCGGGCACCGCCGTCCGGCCGCCGTCGGACACCTCGGCCTCGACCAGGACACCGGTGCCCGTCCCGCCGGGTACGTCGACCCGCGCGTCGGCGGTGAGCTGCCCCGCTCCCACCCCGCGCCCGCCTGCCACGCCGCCGGCCACCTCCCCGGCGCCGGTCGCGTACTCGTACTGCTCCATGTCGCACACCAGACTAGACGGTGGGTGAGCTCGCCGGTGGCACCATCCGGCCCGGTCGGGGATTTCACCGCGGGCACCGGACGGCACTCTCGAACGCAATATCCTACGCACCGGTAACAACCCCTTCCGCAGGCCGCCCACGTCGCCTATCGTCCAGGTCATGCCGAACCTGCCCAACGTGGTGCTGTGGTCGATACCGGCCTTCGTCCTGCTCACCGTCCTGGAGATCGTCTCGCTCCGGTTCCATCCGGACGAGGACGAGCAGGGCTACGGAGTCAAGGACACCGCGACCAGCCTCACCATGGGTCTCGGCAGCCTGCTCTTCGACGCCGGGTGGAAGATCCCCATCGTGGCGATCTACTCCGTGCTCTACGAGCTGACGCCGCTGCGGGTCCCGGTGCTCTGGTGGACCGTGCCGCTGATGCTGCTGGCCCAGGACTTCTGCTACTACTGGTCGCACCGGGGCCACCACGTGATCCGGATCCTCTGGGCCTGCCACGTGGTGCACCACTCCAGCAAGCACTACAACTTCTCCACCGCGCTCCGCCAGCCCTGGACCAGCGCCACCGTCTGGCCCTTCTACGTGCCGATGATCCTGGCCGGCGTCCACCCGGCCGCGCTGGCCTTCTGCTCCTCGGCCAACCTGGTCTACCAGTTCTGGATCCACACCGAGCGGATCGACCGGCTGCCGCGCCCGATCGAGTACGTCTTCAACACGCCGTCCCACCACCGGGTGCACCACGCCTCCCAGGGCGGCTACCTGGACCGCAACTTCGGCGGCATCCTGATCGTCTGGGACCGGCTGTTCGGCAGCTTCACCCCGGAGACCACCAGGCCGGTCTTCGGACTGACGAAGGACCTGAACTCCTTCAACCCGCTCCGGGTGGCCACCCACGAGTACGTCTCGATCGCCCGGGACCTCGCCAAGGCCGAGACCTGGGGTGACCGGGTCCGCCACCTCACCAAGGGCCCCGGCTGGAAGCCGACCCCGACCGACCGCCCGGAGGGCACCGCCGCATGACCATCACCCGACGCCTGCGCACCGCCCGCGGCCTGCTGGGCGGACTCGCCGCCACCTCCGCCGCCCATCTCGGCGCCATCGCCACCGGCGCGAGCGCCCTGCAGCTCGCCACCAAGCCCGCGCTGATGCCGCTGCTCGCCGCGCACACCCTGGCCAGGGCCGAGCGGACGCCCAGGCTGCTCACCTCGGCGCTGGCGGCCAGCACCGGCGGCGACGTCCTGCTCCAGGTCGGTGGCGACACCGCCTTCCTGGCCGGGATGGGCTCCTTCGCGGCCGCGCACGTCTGCTACGTGACGATGTTCGTCAAGCAGGGCGCGCTGGACGACCGCCGGCGCACCGCGCTGATCGCGGCGGCGTACGCGGCGGCCTGGGCGGCCATGGTGAGTCAGCTCTGGCCCGGCCTCGGCGATCTGAAGATCCCGGTCGCGCTGTACAGCCTGCTGCTCGCCTCCACCGCCGTGACCTCCTCCGGCCTCGGCTGGCGGACCGGTCTGGGCGGGGCGCTGTTCCTGCTCTCGGACACCCTGATCGCCACTCAGCTGGCGGGCTGGCGCGAGCTTCCCGGACACGAGTTCTGGATCATGGCGACCTACATCGCGGCCCAGTACCTGCTGGCCGTCGGCACCCTGCGCGCCCAGTCGGCCGACTCCCCGAAGGCCGCGGGGGCCGCGGACGGCACGGCGGCGGAGGCAGGCCCGCACGGAGCCCGGACGCCGCTCAGCGCCCCGGTCCACTCCACGGGGCGCTGAGCACGAAGGTCCACCGACGGATCACCGGAGGCTGGGTGCAGGCCTGCGTCAGGCGGCCCGCGCCTGGTGCAGGCCTGCACCCAGCCGCTCAGCGCTGAGCCCCGTCCTGGTCGGAGGCGTTGGTGCGGCGGCGCAGCAGCCAGAAGCCGCCGATCCCGGCCGCGACCAGGGCGCCGCCGGCGGCCAGCTGCCGCGGGTCGGTGGCGATCGAACCACCGAGGCCGGTGCCCATTCCGCCGTGCGGGTAGCGCCCGGACTCACTGTCGTGGCCGTGACCGCCGCCATGGCCCGACCCGTTGTCACGGCCGCCGCCGTTGTCCCGGCCTGACCCGTTGTCGTGGCCGCCGCCGTTGTCGCGGCCCGACCCGTTCTCGCGGCCCGACCCGTTCTCGTGGCCGGACCCGTTCTCGTGGCCGCCGCCGTTCTCGTGGCCGCCGCCGTTGTCGCGGCCCGACCCGTTCTCGTGGCCGGACCCGTTCTCGTGGCCGCCGCCGTTCTCGTGGCCGCCGCCGTTGTCGCGACCCGCCCCGCCCGACTTGCCCCCGAACTCGCCGCTGCCGCGGCCCGCCCCGTTGTCGCGACCGGATCCGTTGTCGTGGCCGCCGCCGTTGTCGCCCGAACCGGACCCGGGGGCGGCGTTCGGGCCGGAGTTCGGGCCCGCGTTCGGACCGGCGGCGGCCAGCGCGACCTGGACGGCCCCGGCGAAGCCGCTGCCGTCGGGGCACTTGCCGTCGACGCCCCAGTCGTCCGCGTCCTTGCCGGACTTGGCCGCCGCGAACTTGGTGAACTCGTCCTTGGAGGCCAGCCGCACGGTGCCGCTGTACTTCCCGTCCGAGTCGGCGTTCAGGGTCGCCTTGCCGGTCGCGAACGCCTGTGAGTTGGCGGTGACGCTCTTCTCGGCGTTGTTCCCGCAGGCGACACTGACCGTGACCGATTCCCCGGGGGCCGCCGCGGCCGGGCTGACCAGGGCCTGTTCGGCCTCCTTGGCCGGCGTCTCGGGCGCCGCGGAACTGAGTGCAGCCGGGACCGCGACCGCGACCAGAGCCGAGCCTCCCAGCAGAGCTGCGGCGGTACGCGAAATGCGCATGCCCGTACCTCCAGCTTCTCGGGCGCAGCCGGGGACTTGGTCGTCCACGTGGTCGAACGACTACGCCCTGTCGCCCCCGACGCTAGGCAGCGCCGACACCGACGGCCACCGCACGGGCCCGTTCGGGTAGGCCACGGGCCCGGCGGCGACGGCCGGAGCCCCGGTCACAGCGCCAGGTCGACCACCACGGGCGCGTGGTCCGAGGTGCCCTTGCCCTTGCGCGCCTCGCGGTCGACGTAGCTGTCGCTGACGGCCTCGACGAAGGGCTTGTTGCCGTAGGTGAGGTCGATCCGCATGCCGCGGTTCTTGGGGAAGCAGAGCTGGCGGTAGTCCCAGTAGGTGTACGGGCGGTCGTACTTCAGCGGGCGCGGCACGACGTCCTGCAGGCCGACCGCCTGGAGGGCGGCGAGGGCGGCGCGCTCGGGCTCGGTGACATGGGTCTGGCCCTCGAAGGCGGCGCGGTCGTAGACGTCCTCGTCGGTCGGGGCGACGTTGAAGTCGCCGAGGACGGCGAACGGGCGGGCCCCGGCGGCGTCCTCCAGGACGGCCCGGCGCAGCGTCTCCAGCCACTCCAGCTTGTAGCGGTAGTGCGCGTGGTCGACCTCGCGGCCGTTGGGCACGTACACCGACCAGACCCGGACCGGGCCGCAGGTCGCCGCGACGGCGCGCGGCTCGGTCTCGGGCAGCAGCGCGTCGTCGGCCAGGTAGCCGGGCTGCCCGGGCAGGTCGCGGACGACGTCGTCCAGGCCGATCCTGGAGAGGATCGCGACGCCGTTCCACCGGCCGGTGCCGTGGGCGGCGGCCTCGTAGCCGAGCTCGCGGACGGCCTCGGCGGGGAAGCTGTCCGTGGCGCACTTGAGCTCCTGCAGGCAGAGCACGTCGGGCTTGGCACCGTCGAGCCACTCCAGCAGTTTGGGCAGCCGGGCGGTGACGGAGTTGATGTTCCAGGTGGCGATTCGGACGGTCACGGGCGGCCTTCCCGGGCGTGCGGAGCTGGTGCGGACGACGGACGGAGAACCCCAGGAGGCTCCCACCCCGAACATACCGCCCGCCACCGACAGGCCGGCCGCAGCGGGGGCCCCGCACGCCCGGGCCCGGCACGGATCCGGGCGGGCCCGGGGCTGTGCGGGAGCTCCCGGGGGCGCGGGAGGAGTCCGGCGCACCGGCTGGAAGCCTCCCGCGCCCCGTCGGGCCGGCCCGGTGCTCAGTGGCTGGGCCGGACCACCGCCGCGGCACCGCCGCCGCGCCGGACGGGTTCGGCCGCCGCGATCCAGCGACCGTCGGGCAGCCGTTCGACACCGGTCGCCGCGCCGATCTCGCCGCCGTCGGTGAAGCTCTGCCCGAGCGCCTCCAGGGCGGTCCGCTCGGGCAGCGCCAGGAACGCCGGCTCGGCATAGGTGAGCGCGGTGTTGCGCTGGCTGGCCCGTGGTGCGGCGATGGCCTGTTCCAGGGTCAGTCCGCGGTCGATCCGGCCGAGCAGCACCTGGAGCGCGGTGGTGATGATGGTCGCGCCCCCCGGCGAACCGGTGGCGAAGAACGGCTTGCCGTCACGGAGCACGATGGTCGGCGAGATGGACGACCGCGGCCGCTTGGCGGGGCCCGGCAGGTTGGGGTCGGGCACGCCGGGGGTGACGGGGGTGAAGGAGAAGTCGGTCAGCTCGTTGTTGAGCAGGAAGCCGCGTCCCGGGACGGTGATGCCGCTGCCGCCGGTCTGCTCGATCGTCAGGGTGTAGGAGACCACGTTGCCCCAGCGGTCCGCGACGGTCAGGTGCGAGGTGCTCTGGCCCTCGTACGTCTCCGGCACGGCCGGGCCGCTGCTCGCGCAGGCCGCCGGGTGGCGCGGGTCGCCGGGGGCGAGCGGGCTGGTCAGCGCGTGGTCGGGGCTGACCAGGCAGGCTCGCGCGGCGGCGAACTGCGGTGAGAGCAGCTGCCGGGTCGGCACGTCCGAGAAGCCCGGGTCGCCGACCCAGCGGTTGCGGTCGGCGAAGGCGATCCGGCTGGCCTCCAGGAAGCGGTGGTAGTACTGGGTGCTGCTCAGCGAGGCGAGGTCGCTGTGCGAGAGGATGCCGAGTGCCTCGCCGACCGTGGTGCCCCCGGAGGAGGACGGCGCGATGCCGTAGACGTCGTAGCCCCGGTAGTCGACGTGGGTCGGCTGCCGGCGGTCGACCCGGTAGGCCGCCAGGTCGGCCGCGTCCACCTTCCCGGGACGGGCGGTGCGTCCGGAGGCCGGGTCCACCGGCGGGTGCTGGAGGGTCTTGACGATGTCGGCGCCCAGATCGCCCCGGTAGAGCGCGTCCACACCCTCGCGGCCCAGCTCGCGGTAGGTGGCGGCGAGGTCCGGATTGCGGAACGTGCTTCCGATGACCGGAAGTCGGCCGCCGGGCAGGAAGAGCTTCCGGGTGTCGGGGAAGTCCTTGAACCGGTCCTGGTTGAGCGCGGTCTGGTCCTGGAACGTCTGGTCGACCAGGAAGCCGTGGTCGGCGATCCGCTCGGCGGGCTTCAGTGCCTCGGCGAGGGAGCGGCTGCCCCAGAGGTCCAGGGCGCGCTGCCAGGTCGCGGCGGTGCCGGGGACACCCACCGAGAGGCCGCTGGTCACGGCGTCCGCGAAGGCCAGTGGCTTGCCGTTCTCCAGGAAGAGCGAGGAGTCGGCGCTCCGGGAGGCGGTCTCCCGGCCGTCGATGGTGGAGACCCTTCCGGTGTGCGCGTCGTAGTAGACGAAGTAGCCGCCACCGCCGATACCGGTCGAGTAGGGCTCGGTGACGCCGAGGGCGGCTGCCGTGGCGACGGCCGCGTCCACCGCGTTGCCGCCCCGGCGCAGCACCTCGATCCCGGCCGCCGTGGCATCGGCGTCCACGCTGGCGACGGCGCCGCCGTACCCGACCGCCTCCGGCGTCTTCGGCGGTGCGGCACCCTCGGCCTGCGCGGGGGCGACGGCCGAACAGATCAGGGCCGTGCTCAGCGCGAGCGTTGGGACGAATCGGACCAGAGCTCTCATGCGGGCCTCCTGAGGCAGCGTCAAGTCCCCGTTCTTTCACACGGAGAGCGGTCGCCACAACGCCGCATCGGGACGCCTTTGCGCCACTACCGGCCGGTACGGTCGCGGTCGCTCCGCGACCCCGTCGACGGGTTTGCTTCGACAGCACCCACTCATCCGGGGCGGGACGGCACGCCCGGGCCACCAAGCGTCGGAGCCGGGAGCGAGAGCATCCTCCCGCCGGGCCAACTCACCTGCCTCCAGCAGAAGTTGACCTAATCGGAGTGCCTTGGGCCGCGCCCGGCGGCCACGTCACCGGCGAGATTACCGACATCGCCCAACTGCCCGACGGCGTCCGGCCGGACACCCGGGCCCGGGCTCGACCACCACCTCGGGGCACCGTCGACGGCATCGACCGCGGCCTGCCCGTCCACTACGGGCCGCAGCTCCGGGACGGCTACGACGACCATCCCACGACCGACCTGCCGTCAGCGGCTCCACCAGCCGGCTCGCCCCGGGCCCGCGCGGCCGGCTCGACACCGGCTCACTCGGCACCACCGGCACCGGCACCGGCTGGAGCGGACCTCCGGGCTCCACGCACCCCGGCAGTCCGCTCCGGCACACACCCGTACCCACAGCCGCAGCCGCACCAGCAGCCCGGATCCTCCGCAGCTCAGCCGAGGTGTGCCCGCTCGGAGCGGCGGCGCTTGATGGTGCGGAAGCGCCGCGCGACCTGGCGGGCCAGGTCGGCGGCGCCGACCAGTCCCGCCTCGTTGCCGAGGGCCGCGTGCACGATCTGGGCCTCGGGGCGGAATCCGCGTCCGGTGAGGGTGCGGCGGAACGCCTCCTGGGCCGGGCCGAGCAGCAGGTCGCCCGCGTCCGAAACACCGCCGCCGATGACGAAGCGTCCGGGGTCCAGCGCGGCGGCCAGGTTGGCGATACCGACGCCGAGCCAGTTGCCGATGTCGTAGAGCAACTCGATCGCGACCGGGTCACCCGCCCGGGCCGCCTCGGTGACCAGCGGTCCGGTGATCCCGTCCCGGGAGCCGCCCGCGCGGGCGAGCAGCGGTTCGACCACCGGCGACTCCTCCTCGACCAGCGAGCGGGCCTCCCGGACCAGGGCGTTGCCGGAGGAGTACTGCTCCCAGCAGCCCCGGTTCCCGCAGGGGCAGCGGTGTCCGCCCGGCACCACCTGCATGTGGCCGAACTCGCCCGCCAGGCCGGACTTTCCGCGGTCGACGAAGCCGTCCCGGACGACCGCGCCGCCGATGCCCGTGCCCAGGGTGATCATGACCATGTGGTCCTCGCCCCGGCCTGCCCCGAAGCGCCACTCGGCCCAGGCGGCGGCGTTGGCGTCGTTCTCCACGATCACCGGGAAGCGGAACCGCTCGCTGAGGGCTTCCTGCAGCGGTTCGTTGCGCCAGTTCAGGTGCGGGGCGAACAGGACCCGCGAGCGGTCCGCGTCCACCCAGCCCGCCGCGCCGATGCCGACCGCGTGCACGTCGTGCCGGTCGGCCAGCTCCAGGACCAGTTCGACGATGACGTCCTCGACCACCTTGGCACTCTTGCTCTTGTCCGGGGTCTCGGTGCGCAGCCGGTCGATCACCTTGCCCTCACCGTCGACCACTCCGGCGACCACCTTGGTGCCGCCGATGTCCACGCCGATGGTGGGCAGGCGCAGCACGCTCGCGGGCAGGGCCCGGCGCCGCCGGTCGGCGTTGCGCGGGCCGAGGCCGAAGAGGGTGGGCAGCACTGGCGGCCTGGCGGTGCCGCTCGGGATCACGGTCACGTCGGCGGACGCTCCTTCGGGTCGGTACGGCCGAGCTCGTGGGAGAGTTCGGCCAGGTCGGATCCGCCCGCCATCTCGGTGGTGAGCTGTTCGAGGCTGATCTCCGAGCGCGGATGGCTACCCGCCATCCTCCCTCGTTTCAGCAGGGTGAAGTGGTCGCCCACCAGATGGGCGTGGTGGGGGTTGTGGGTGATCAGCACCACCCCGAGCCCGGCGTCCCGGGCGGCGGCCACGTACTTGAGCACCACGCCCGACTGCTTGACGCCGAGCGCGGCGGTCGGCTCGTCCAGGATCAGCGCCTTCGCACCGAAGTGGACGGCCCTCGCGATCGCCACGCACTGGCGCTGTCCGCCGGAGAGGGTGCCGATCGCCCGGTCCACGTCGGGCAGGTCGATGCCCATCCGGGCCAGGGCCTCGCGGGTGACGGCCCGCATCCTGGGGACGTCGAGGCGGAACCTGCCGAGTTCGGCCCCGAGGAAGAAGTTCCGCCAGACCGGCATCAGCGGCACCACGGCGAGGTCCTGGTAGACCGTCGCGATCCCCCGGTCCAGCGCCTGCCGGGGCGAACCGAGCCGGACCTCCTCTCCGGCGATGGCGTAGCGGCCCTCGTCGTGCTGGTGCAGCCCGGCGATGATCTTGATCAGAGTGGACTTGCCCGCGCCGTTGTCACCCAGCACGCAGCTGATCTTCCCCGCCTCGACCGCCAGCGAGACGCCCTCCAAAGCGCGGACCGCCCCGTAGTTCTTGCCGACCTCGGTCAGTTCGAGCAGTGTCACCGGCCCGGCCCCCGTTCCGCCCGTCGCTTCACCCAGGAGTTGAGCAGCGCGGCCAGCAGCAGCATCGCGCCGAGGAAGAACTTGAACCAGTCCGGGTTCCACTGGGCGTAGACGATGCCCTTGCTGGTCATCCCGAAGATCAGTGCGCCGAGCGCCGAGCCGACCACCGAGCCGTAGCCACCGGTGATCAGACAGCCGCCGATCACCGCCGCCACGATGTAGATCAGCTCGTTGCCCACGCCCTCCCCCGACTGCACGGTGTCGAAGGAGAACAACAGGTGCTGCCCGAGCACCCAGGCGCAGAAGCCGACGCCCAGGTAGAGGCAGGTCTTGGTGCGGGCCACCGGCACCCCGACCGCCCGGGCGGCCGCCGCGTCTCCGCCGACCGCGAAGATCCAGTTGCCGAAGCGGGTGCGCAGCAGGATCCAGCTGCCGAGCAGCACCAGGCCGAGCCACCACCAGACCGTGGCCTTCACGGTGAGTCCACCCACGGTGAACTGGGAGGCGAACAGCCAGTGGCAGGAGGCGAAGCCCTGCATGTCGGCGATCGACTTGGTGGAGACCGTGCCCGAGACCAGCTTGGTGACGCCCAGGTTGGCGCCGGTGAGCATCAGGAAGGTGCCCAGCGTGACGATGAAGCTGGGCAGGCCGGTCCGGGACAGCAGCCAGCCATTCAGTGCGCCGACCCCCAGGGCCACCGCCAGCGAGACCAGCGACCCGACCCAGGTGATCGCGGTGAACTGGTAGGAGACCATCGAGGAGGTCAGCGCGGCGGTGGTCACCGCGACCCCGGCTGAGAGGTCGAACTCGCCGCCGATCATCAGCAGGGCCACCGGGACCGCCATGATCCCGATCGTCGAGGCGGCGTAGAGCACGGTGCCGATCGAGGCGGGCCGCAGGAAGCTCTCCGCCACCACGGAGAAGAAGACGAAGACCACGGCGGCGGCGAGCAGCGCGCCGAGCTCCGGCCGGGAGTGGTGCCGCCGCAGCGGCCGCTCGTGGGCGAGCACCTCAGTGTTCACCGGGTACCCCGGGCGACGTACTGGGCCAGGGCGCTCGCGTCGTCCTTGGTGAGCACCTGCGGTCCGGTGAGCACCGGTTTCCCGCCGCCGAGGGCGTCCAGGTTGTAGCGGTACAGCCAGAGCAGGTCGACGCCCTCGTAGCCCTGGAGGTAGGGCTGCTGGTCCACGGCGAAGCCGATCGTGCCGGCCTGGAGGCCGCTCACCACCTGGGTGCTGAGGTCGAAGGTGTCCAGCTCGACGCCGCGCCGGGCGTCCTGGATCGCCTGCAGCCCGGTGGCGGCGAGCGGGGCGCTGAGGGTGAGGACGGTGTCCAGGGCCGGGTCGGCCTGGAGCTTGGCGGCGATGGCGGCCTTGGCGTCGGGCAGGTTGACGCCGTCCACGTACAGGGTCTGGAGCTGCCCGCCGAAGGAGCTCTTGGCGCCGGAGCAGCGCTGCTCCTGGCCGACGTTGCCCTGCTCGTGGATCACGCAGAGGACGTCCTTGCGGCCCCGGGTGCCCAGCGCCGTCCCGGCGGCCTGGCCGGCCGTGGTCTCGTCCTGGCCGATGTGGGTGAGGGCGCCGAAGCGGGCCGAGAACTCCTGGCCGGAGTTGATGCTGATCACCGGGATGCCCGCGGCCTTCGCCCGGGCCAGCGGGGCGGCCATCGCCTCGCCCTTGGCCAGCGAGACCAGCAGTCCGTCGACCTTCTGGTCGATCGCCGCGTCGACCAGCTGGACCTGGCCCTGGGTCTGCGCGTCGTTGGAGTAGAGGAAGGTGATGTTGTCCTTGGCCGCGGCCTGCTCGGCACCCTTGCGGACGGTGTCCCAGAAGGAGTCACCCGCGCCGGCGTGCGTGACCATAGCGACCGTCCAGCGAGGGGTGTCGACCGCGCCGCCCGCCTTGCTCGCCTCCCGGTTGCGGGCCTGTTCGGCGCGCAGACCGCCGGTACTGCTGCACCCGGCGGCCAGCAGGGTGAGGGCGAGGAGCGTCATTACGGTTCGTGGCATGCCTACCAGTGTCGGGGGGCGGCGGCCGGGTCGTCACGCGCGCACCGCCGCCGGACCGCCGCGCGGGTGACGGTGCGCCAAGTCCGCGCGGTGCCCGGTGAGGCCAGGACCCGTTAGACGTACCGGTACTGGCGAATGGCAGACTTGTCCCCGCACCAAGCCGGTTCCCAGCAAAATGTGACGTTCCTCTCAGCTTTCCACCAGGTTTAAGAAGAACTGATCTCCCGTTCGAGACCGTCTGATCCCATCGGAGAGCGTGCCGGGCTAGCGGAGCCCGGTCAGCCTGCAACCCGGATACGAGAAGTAGATGCAACTAACTGGTAAGCCATTTCTGATCCTCACGATCATCCTCGTGCCGATCTCGATCGCGGTTGCCATGCTGCTCTGGGGGCGGGTGCGCGGACCCAAGCCGCTGCAGTTCCTGACCCGGCTGATCATGATTCTTTTCACCCAGATCACGGCCGTGCTGATGGTCTTCGTGATGGTCAACAACGCCAACCTGATCTACGGCAGCTGGGACGACCTGCTCGGCACCGGCAACCACATCCGGGCCGTGCCGACGGTGCCGAAGGAGGACCCGAACGGGGCTCCGGACCAGACGGCCAAGGACCGGCCCAAGGTCATCCAGCAGTTCAAGTCGGTCGACGACCCGAAGGTCCCCAAGGACGTCAAGACCACCGACCTGAAGGGCCAGGTGTCCGGCGTGGACGGCGAGGTCGTCGTCTGGACCCCGCCGCAGTACGACGACCCGGCGTACAAGGACAAGAAGTTCCCGGTCGTCGAACTGCTGCCGGGCTGGCCGGGCTCCTCCTCCACCTGGTACGGCTCGCTGCACGTCACCACCAAGCTGAAGCCGCTGATGCAGAACGGCCAGGTCTCCCCGTTCATCCTGGTCTCCCCGCGCACCCTGCTGCTCGGCAACACCACCGACACCGGCTGCGCCGACGTCCCCGGCAAGGTCAACGCGGAGACCTGGCTCACCCGGGACGTCCCGCAGATGGTCCTGGACAACTTCCGGGTGGACGACTCCGCCGACCGCTGGGCCGTGGCGGGCTACTCCGCCGGCGGCCACTGCGCCGAGAAGCTGGCGGTGGCGCACCCCAACCGGTACCGCGCCGGCATCAGCCTCTCCGGGTACAACGACCCGGCCGCCGAGGACGCCTCGCTCACCGCGAAGGACCCCCACCTGCGCGAGATCTCCAACCCGCTGAACATCCTGAAGACCGCCGCCACCCCGCCGAAGGTCGCGCTGTTCCTGGCCGGCAACAAGGGTGACGGCTACGAGTCCGGTCTCGCGGTGAAGGCCGCCGCCAAGGCGCCGACCACGGTCACCGTCCAGGAGATGACGGGCCCGCACACCACGGACGTCTGGAGCAACATGCTTCCCGAGGTCTTCAAGTGGCTGACGGGGATCATCCCGGTTCAGCACTGACGAGGAACGCAGGAGGGGCCCGCCGAAACGTTTAGGCGGGGCCCCCCGGCGGTGCCAGACCAAATCCACGTTGGGG
>NZ_JBHJVK010000038.1:0-13755 GCF_042264695.1 Kitasatospora sp. NPDC056138
CGGATCGATCCGTGGGGCCGGGGCGGGGTCCCGCCGTATCGGAGTCGGCCGTCGTCTCCCGACCGGCTCGTAAACTTCAACCCCGCGCCCCGCCCGGCGGGCCGGTAGGAGAGGATGGGTGACCACCAGGATCGGCATTCCGACAGGAGACGAACCGCCATGCGCACTGCCGCCGTCGTCGGCACCGGACTGATCGGCACCTCCGCCGCTCTCGCGCTCACCTGTCGCGGTTTCAGCGTGTACCTGGAGGATGCCGATCCGGATGCCGCCCGCACCGCAGCCTCGCTCGGCGCGGGCAGCACCGAGGCGCCCGAGGGGCCGGTGGACCTGGCGATCATCGCGGTGCCGCCCGCCCTGGTGGGCCCGGTGCTCGCCGACTGCCAGCGTCGCGGGCTGGCCCGCTGGTACACGGACGTGGCGAGCGTGAAGTCGGGGCCGGGTGCCGCCGTCACCGCGCTCGGCTGCGACACCACCCACTACATCGGCGGCCACCCGATGGCCGGCCGGGAGGTCTCCGGCCCGCTGGGAGCCCGTGCGGACCTCTTCGAGGGCCGGCCGTGGGTGCTCACGCCCACACCGGACACCGACACGGACACCCTGAACGCGGCCCTGGAACTGGTCTCGCTCTGCGGTGCGATGCCGATCGTGATGGACGCCCCCGCGCACGACCGTGCCGTCGCGCTGGTCTCGCACGCCCCCCAGCTGTTCTCCTCGCTGGTCGCGGCCCGGCTGGAGCACGCCGACGAGACCGCCGTCCGCCTCTCCGGTCAGGGCGTCCGGGACGTGACCCGGATCGCCGCGTCCAACCCCGCGCTCTGGGTGGACATCCTCTCCGCCAATGCGGGCGTGGTCGCCGACGTCCTGGAGGACCTCGCCGCGGACCTCGGCGAGACCGTCACCGCGCTGCGCGCCCTGGAGGCCGCCGACGAGGGCGAGCGCCGGAGCGGTGCGGCCGGGATCGAGGCCGTGATGCGGCGCGGCAACACGGGCCAGTCCCGGATTCCCGGTAAGCACGGCGCCCCGCCCACCCGGTACGAGACGGTCGCGGTCGTCCTCGGCGACCAGCCCGGCGAGCTCGGCCGCCTGTTCGGCGAGGTCGGCGCGCTCGGGGTCAACATCGAGGACGTGATAATCGAACACTCCAGCGGCCAGCAGGTCGGCTTCGTGCAGCTCTCCGTCGCCCCGTCCGCGGTGAAGCGGCTCATCACCGTGCTGCGCGAGCAGGGGTGGAGCGTACGGGACTGAGCGGGTCCTGCCGGAGCGTGCGGGGC
The DNA here is from genome assembly GCF_042264695.1 of Kitasatospora sp. NPDC056138. NCBI lineage: Bacteria > Bacillati > Actinomycetota > Actinomycetes > Kitasatosporales > Streptomycetaceae > Kitasatospora > Kitasatospora sp. NPDC056138. The sequence goes on from NZ_JBHJVK010000038.1 coordinate 1,272, forward strand.
GAGCGGGTGCGGGACCGGGCGGGTGCGGCCGGGGTGTGCGGGACCGAGGGGGCGGGTCGGAGCACACGGACCGGGCGCGGCGGTCGGGCCCTCCCGTGCGTTCGTGTGCGTTCGCGCCGGGGCCGATTTGCCGGGCCGGGGGAGGTCCGGCTGCCCCGGATGGGTGAACCCGGCGATTCGACTACCCTTGTGAGGTCACCCCGAGGCTGCAGAGAGAGGTTCGCCCCGTGGAAACTGCCGACCGAGCGTCCGCCCCGGTCGTCGTCGCCATCGACGGACCCTCCGGCTCCGGCAAGTCGACCGTCTCCCGTGCGGTCGCCGCCCGGCTCGGCCTGAGCTTCCTGGACACCGGTGCGATGTACCGCGCGATGACCTGGTGGATGCTGACCAACGACGTCGACGTCGAGGACGCCGACGCGGTGGCCGTCGCCTGCGGCAAGCCGGTGATCGTCTCCGGTACGGACGCGGCGGGCCCGACCATCACGGTCGACGGCCAGGACGTCTCCGGACCGATCCGTGGCCCCGAGGTGACCTCGCAGGTCAGCGCCGTCGCCGCGGTCCCGCAGGTGCGGGCCAGGCTGGTGGAGCTGCAGCGCGGCTGCGCCGAGGTCGCCGTGCGCGGCATCGTCGCCGAGGGCCGCGACATGGGCACCGTGGTGTTCCCGGCCGCCACCGTCAAGGTCTTCCTGACCGCCTCGCAGACCGCCCGTGCCGAGCGCCGCGCCGCCGAGCTGCGGGCGAAGGGCGTGGACGAGGCGACCATCACCGCGATGGCCGCCGACCTCGCCCGCCGGGACGCCGCCGACTCCTCCCGGGAGACGGACCCGTTGACCCAGGCACCGGACGCCGTCCTGGTCGACACCAGCGACCTCACCCTGGAGCAGGTGATCGACCGGATCGCCGGCCTGGTCCAGGAACGTTCCGGCTGCGTCGCGGCCTGACGAACACCGGCCCGGGGCCTGGCCCGGGGAACGCACGGGGAGTGCTCGGCGCCGGGGAGCGTCCGAGCCGGACGAGTACTCGAACCCGACCGGCGCTCGCGTCCGACCGGGACCTGAAACCTCTCTGCGAGGGTCTGTGGCCACCTGACGGCCTGAGAGCCCGAGGGCCTGAGAACCCGAGAGTCTGAGAATCCGACGGCCTGAGAACCCGAGGGCCTGAGAAAAGAAATCTGCGGACGCCCGCTACGAGGGCGTCACGCACCGCGCTGCCCCTCCGGGGGGCAGGTACGCACGGCACGTCCCTGGGAAGGGCCGGTGCCGGGAAACGGAAACACGAAGATGAGCAACGAGACCGCTCACGGCTCGCACGGCGAGCTCGACGCGTCCGAGTACGCGGAGTTCATGGCGCTGGCCGCCGAGGAGGGCTTCGACAGCGACGAGATCGACGCGGAGCTCGACGGCGCCGGCCACGGCCCGCTGCCGGTGCTGGCCGTGGTCGGCCGGCCCAACGTCGGCAAGTCGACTCTGGTGAACCGCATCATCGGCCGCCGCGAGGCCGTGGTCGAGGACCGCCCGGGCGTCACCCGCGACCGCGTCACCTACGAGGCCGCCTGGAACGGCCGCCGCTTCAAGCTGGTCGACACCGGTGGCTGGGAGGTCGACGTTCTCGGCATCGACGCCGCCGTGGCCGCCCAGGCCGAGTACGGCATCGAGACCGCCGACGCGGTGCTCTTCGTCGTGGACGCCACCGTCGGGGCCACCGACACCGACGAGGCCCTGATCAAGATCATCCGCAAGGCCGGCAAGCCCGTCGTGCTCTGCGCCAACAAGGTCGACGGTCCCTCCACCGAGGCCGAGGCCGCCTACCTCTGGTCGCTCGGCCTCGGCGAGCCCTACCCGGTCTCGGCACTCCACGGCCGTGGCTCCGGCGACCTGCTCGACGCCGTGATGGACGCTCTCCCCGAGGCCCCGCCGCAGACCTTCGGCGAGGGCGTCGTCGGGGGCCCGCGCCGGGTGGCTCTGATCGGCCGGCCCAACGTCGGCAAGTCCAGCCTGCTCAACAAGGTCGCCGGCGAGGAGCGCGTGGTCGTCAACGAGCTGGCCGGCACCACCCGTGACCCGGTCGACGAGATGATCGAACTCGGCGGCAAGACCTGGAAGTTCGTGGACACCGCCGGTATCCGCCGCCGGGTCCACCTGACCGCCGGTGCCGACTTCTACGCCTCGCTGCGCACCGCCTCCGCACTGGAGAAGGCCGAGGTCGCGGTCGTCCTGGTCGACGCCAGCGAGACCCTCGCCGAGCAGGACACCCGGATCATTTCGATGGCCGTCGAGGCTGGGCGCGCCGTCGTCATCGCCTACAACAAGTGGGACCAGATCGACGAGGAGCGCCGCTACTACCTGGAGCGGGAGATCGAGCGCGATCTCGTCCAGGTCCGCTGGGCGCCCCGGGTCAACGTCTCGGCGAAGACCGGCCGCCACATGGAGAAGCTGGTCCCGGCGATCGAGACCGCGCTGGAGGGCTGGGAGACCCGCATCCCGACCGCCAGGCTGAACGCCTTCCTCGGCGAGCTGGTGGCCGCCCACCCGCACCCGATCCGGGGCGGCAAGCAGCCGCGCATCCTGTTCGGCACCCAGGCCGGTACCCGGCCGCCGCGCTTCGTGCTCTTCGCCTCCGGCTTCCTGGAGGCGGGCTACCGCCGGTTCGTCGAGCGTCGCCTGCGCGAGGAGTTCGGCTTCGTCGGCACGCCGATCTCGATCTCCGTCCGGGTGCGTGAGAAGCGCCGCAAGAAGTAGGCAGTCGCAGTCGGTCGTGAGTCGCCGGTGATCCGGTGGCGAGGAGACGACCGGCGACGAGGCCGTAGGCCGAAGGCCGGGTTCCCCGTCGGGGCCCGGCCTTCGGCAGTTCGTGGGGTGGTTCGCGGGAGCGGGTGGGACCGGACGGACCGGACGGGGCGAGTGGGGCGAGTGGGGCGAGTGGGACCGGACGGGGCGTCAGCCCTGTCCGGGGACCCGGCCAGGGGGCAGCGAGAGCATGCCGCGGTGGCGCCCGCTGACTCCGCCGGCCTCTCCGGGGGCGAGGCTGGTGCCGGGGGCGGCGGGCTGGGCGGGAGAGAGGTAGCCCGAGGCCACCCAGCCCTGACCGCTGGACGCCTGGGCCGCCCCCGCGTACTGGCCGCTGCCCGAGGGCTGGCCGGTGCCGGGATGGCCGTTGGCGGGTTGGCCCGTGCCTGGATGGCCGTTGGCGGGTTGGCCGGTGGCGTGGTGTCCAGCGCCGTGCTGGCCCGGCCCGTGCTGGCCGGTGGCGTGCTGGCCCGACCCGAACTGGCCGGTCGCGGTCATGAACTGGCCGGCGCTGAACTGACCGGACGTCACCTGCCCCGGCGTGAACGGTCCGGTCGCGAGGTACCCCGTCCCGTACTGCCCGCCGCCGCTCTGCTGGCTCGGCATGAACTGCGGCGTGCCCTGCGCGTGCCCCGGGTAGGTGTCGAACGTCTGGTGCTGCGGAGGGTAGGCGGTCAGCTCGGCCCGGACGCCGTACGACTCACCGCGGGTGCCGTACGAGTCACCGGGCGGGAGCGCCTCGCGGACCGGGTGGGCGTCCCGGCCGAAGTACCCGTCCCGGACCGCGAAGCCGGTGAAGCGCATGTCCTCCTCACCGGTCCGGTCACCGGGGAGGGCCCGGAACAGCCGTCGGTACTCCGAGTACAGCGCGTCGTAGATCGGGGTCGGCGAGGAGGGGTGTTCCGCGTCGTACGACGGGCGCATGCCCGGGATGGAGCGCGTGGTGGTGGACGGGCGATGGGCGGCGGCGACGTCGTAGCTGTACACGTAGGGGCCAACGAGTGAGGCGGCCGGGGGATGCGGGGCCGGGCCGGGCGGCCTGCACCTCGCCGAGCGGCCTGTGCCGTGCCGGGTGTCCGCCGAGTGTCCACCGGGTCTCCGGTGGGTCGTCGGACGGGTGGTCGGACGGGTTGCCCGGTGCGTCACCCGGTTGGCCGCCGTGTCCGCCGCCGCGCCCTGCTGTCGTGCTCCGAAGGCGGTGCAGGAGGCTCGCCCGGTCGGAGGCTCCGGCTCCGGCGCGGGTCTCCGGCGCGGGTCCCCGGCCGATTGATCCGGTCAGTCCGGGCGGTCTGGTCGGTCTGGTCGGTCCTCCCGGTCCGAGCTGCTGCTCCGGCCCGCCGACTTGGTGCCGGAGGGCCGGAGCAGGGGAGTGGCGCAGGGTTCGGCGCAGGGGTTTTGCGGGCGTCGGTCAGGTCCCGGCGAGCGGCAGGATGGCACCGACCAGCAGGCCCTTGGCGGCGGCGCGGTCGAGCGCCAGGCGCAGCAGGTCCTCGCGCGGCTGGCGGCCGATGGTGCCGGCCGGGACCGCGTACATCGTCACGGACGCTTGACGGCCGGCGGCCAGCCGCCAGGCGTCGGTGACCTGGAGCGGCTGGTGCGCCTGCCACCAGGCGGAGCTACCGCCGGTCGCGGAGGGCTGCAGGATCGCGTGCAGCTTGCCCATGGCCATCAGCACCGACCAGCCGGGCAGTGGCGAATCGGGGGCCTTGTCGACGTTCGAGACCTCCTGGAAGTGGTGGTCGGTGAGCAGCGAGAGGAACTCGTCCTCCCCGGTGACGTTGCCGGGCCTGCCGACCGGCCCGGTCGGCTCGACCACCAGCGCGGCGTGCCCGGTGTCCCCGCACAGCACCAGCCCGCAGGTGATCCCGAGGACGGCGGGCTGTCCGGCGGCGGGCGGAGCGGACTGCTCGGCCTGGTCGGCGGCCTCCAGGTCGGCTCCGACTCCGGCGCCGATCCCGGACCCGGGCAGGCCGGCGGCCGCCGGTGCGCTGCCCTGGGCCTGGCTGATGCTGCGTACGGCACCGAGTAGTTGCTCCTCGGAGACCGGTACGACCTGTGAGGGGATGCAGCGGGCGTGGGCGAAGGCGAGTACTGCTGTCTCGTCACCGACGAACAGCACGGTGCTGGTGGCCTCCTGGGAGGAGTCGCCGGGGGTGCGGCACGAGGTGCAGTCGTAGGTGTCGGGTGCGTGCGCACCGGCGAGCAGGCGGTCTGCCTCGTCGTCGCCGATCTCGGCTCGGACCTCGTCGCTGACAGCGAGCATGCGCGGCAAGAGGGACTCCTCGGTTCGTCAGGTGATGGCGGCCGGGCGCGCCCGACCGCCATTACCAACGGGCCGTTGTGTCAAGGGTCACGGGTGGACGCGACAGCGACGGGAATTGCCGCGAATCCGACTGCGACGTGCGAACGCCTGATTGCGATGTGTCGACAACGTGCCCGAGTTCACAGGGCACAAATTGTGGGACGGATCATATCGGTGGGGGGTTTGACCTTGGAATGCGTCGCCGAAATGGACATTTCGCCCGGTTTGCATGATCTTTACCGTCGGTAACGCCGGGCTGAGCTGGGACTACTCCCTGCTGTTTGGGGACCGTCATGGTTACTCGTAGTTTCTTGGCCAGTGCAACGAGCACTACCCGGGTTCACCCTCGCGGAGCGAAGGCGCCCACCAGTGCGACCGTCGGCAGGCGGGCACGGGTGCGGAGGGTGGCCGGGGCGGCGCGGCACGTCGGACACGTGCACGGCCGCCTTGCGGACGCGGCGAGCGGATCGGCCCCCAGGGCCTGGTTCCGCATGCCCGCCCGGGGCTGTCGAGAGGACTCTCATGGCTTTCCGTAACGAGACCGCCGCTGCCACCACCACCGTCACCAGGCGCAACTGCGTCCGGGTGGCCGTCCTGGGCGGCGCGGTCGCCGTCCTCCCGGTGGCCGGCCTCGTCACGGCCACGACGGCTTCGGCCGCCTCGGTCTCCACCTGGGACAAGGTCGCCCAGTGCGAGAGCACCGGCAACTGGAGCATCAACACCGGCAACGGCTTGTACGGCGGCCTCCAGTTCACCTCCTCCACCTGGGCCGCCTTCGGTGGCACCCAGTACGCCGCGCAGGCCAACCAGGCGACCAAGGACCAGCAGATCGCCGTCGCCGAGAAGGTCCTCGCCTCGCAGGGCCCCGGCGCCTGGCCGGTCTGCTCGGTCAAGGCCGGCCTCACCAAGGGCGGTGCCGCTCCCCAGGTCGACACCGCTGCCCGGACCGGTGCCTCGAAGGCCGCTCCGAAGTCGGTCGAGCAGCCGGTCGAGCAGAAGCGTGCCGAGCACCGGGTCGACCGCAAGGCCGACAGCGCCGCGCAGGCTCCGGCCTCGAAGGGCGACGGTGCGAAGAACAGCGGTGTGAAGGGCAGCGGCGTGAAGGGCAGCGGCGCCACCTACACCGTGAAGTCCGGCGACACCCTGAGCTCCATCGCCGCTGAAAAGGGCCTCGACTGGAAGGCCCTGTACAGCGACAACTCTGGTGTCGTGGGCGGCGACCCGAACCTGATCCTCCCGGGCCAGGTCCTCTCCGTCTGACCGTGGACGCGCTCCGCGTCCGAGGCCGGCCGTCCCCCTTCGACGGGGGCGGCCGGCCTCGCCGCGTCGATGGTGACCGCGGTGACAGGTCACGTCGTGGCGGCCGCCGCAACGTCCGTCACCCCCGGCGCAGTTCGCCCATGGCGACCTTGGTGCCGAGCTCGACGGCGAGCTTCAACCCGGCCTGCGGGTAGTGCCGTTCCAGCGCGGCCTGTGCCGCCGCCGCGTTCTCGGCCTGACCGATCTCGGTCTCGAAGGTCCGCAGGTACTCCCGGGTGTACCCGATCGCGGAGGCGTCGGCGGGCGCGCCGGCTCTGCGGTGTCCGGCCGCGACGAAGGATGGGTTCAGTGCCTCCATCCCGTCCAACAGGTCGATCCAGGCCCCGCGTTGCGCCTGGGTGGGGGTGTCGGCGGTCCAGGCGTGCAGCCCCTGGAACAGCAGTACGCCGCCGAGGACGGCCCGCTGCCGGTGCTCCCACAGGTAGTGCCGGTCCGGCAGGTGGAAGTCCGCGCCGCGCAGTTCCAGCCGGTGGCCCTCGAACTCGACGGCGTCGCCCGGCAGCGGCTCCGGCAGGACCAGGCGGGTCGACAGCTCCGGGCCGAGCCGTGCCCAGCTCTCCAGCTCGGCCGGGTACGTCTCCTTGATGTGTTCCACGACCGCCGCCGCGGCGAGGAACCTGGCCTCGGGGAACGCGTCCTGGATCACCTCGGCGCCGAAGTAGAAGTCCGGGTCGCCGTGGCTGACGAAGACCGTGGTCAGCCGTTTGCCCGAGGCCCTGACCTCGTCCACCAGCCGGCGTCCGTCGGAGAGCGTGAAGCCCGCATCCACCAGGAGTGCCTCGCGTGGCCCGGTGACCAGGACGGCGGTCTTGTCGAGGGAGGCCTCGGGCAGGTCGATGATCTTGAAATCCAGGGTCTTCATGCGGGCTCCTCGGCCGGGCTCCTCGGCTGGCGTACTCCCAGCTCAGCCCTGGACCCGTCGCGCTGCACCCGCAACCGGTCAGGTGTGCGCCGAACGGCTGAAACCACCGTGTGGGGTGGTGAGGCTGCGGGGCGGGTCGTGGGACGGGCTGCGGGGTGGGCCGGGGGCGGGCTGCGGGGCCTGGCGCTGAGACTGGACGGTCCCGGGCGGGGGAGTCCGGGGCGCTCTGCCCGGCGGGTGCAGGGCTCTTCGAACGGGCGTCCAGAGGCTTCGGCCGTCCAGGGGCTTCGGCGGGGCCGGCTGCTGCGAGGATGGGGGCATGGACGGCGAAACGTTCCCCCGGTTCCCGACCGAGCCGCTGCTTCCGACCGAACCGCTGTTCCCCGCCGGGCAACTGCTCCCCGCCGAGCCGCGCCGACGCGCCGAACCGGCACCGGGCGCCGTCCACCTGCCCGACTGGCTCGACGCCGCCGAGCAGCGCGAACTGGTCGAGGCCTGCCGCGCCTGGGCCCGCCCGCCGGCCGGGATGCGTACCGTCCGGATGCCCCGCGGCGGCGTCATGTCGGTGCGGATGCTCAGCCTCGGCTGGCACTGGTACCCGTACGGCTACGCCCGCACCGTGGTGGACGGCGACGGCGCACCGGTCAAGGCGTTCCCGCCGGAATTGGGCGAGCTGGCCGTCCGCGCCCTCGCCGAGGCGTACGGCCCGCAGCTGCCGGGGATCACCGGTGCCGTCGGCTACCGGCCCGACATCGGGGTGGTGAACCACTACCCGCACGGCGCGAAAATGGGCCTTCACCGCGACCGCGAGGAACGGATCGACGCCCCGGTGGTCTCCCTCTCGCTCGGTGACAGCTGCATCTTCCGCCTCGGCAACACCGAGACCCGTACCCGGCCCTGGACCGACCTGGAGCTGCGCAGCGGCGACCTGCTGGTCTTCGGCGGACCGTCGAGGTTCGCCTACCACGGGGTGCTGCGGACCCTCCCGGACACCGCCGACCCGGCGCTCGGACTGGTCGGGCGGCTGAACATCACCGTCCGGCAGTCGGGGCTCTGACGTCCGGCAGCCTGGGCCCCTGGCGGGCCGGACCGCAGGGCGGCCGACGCACGGGCGCGGGCAGCCGGCGTGCTCGGACGGGGATACCGCCGGACGCGTACCCCGCCCGGCGGGAATTCCGACGGGCCGAGCAGACTTCTGGGTAAGCGAAGGCGGCCGTCGGGTGGAGTGTGCCTCGCGAGACCGCCCAGAGAGGAAGCGCACCCATGGAGACCCCCGTCGATCGCCTAGTCGACCTGCTCGACCTGGAACAGATCGAGTTCAACATCTTCCGTGGCCGGAGTCCCGAGGAGGCCCTCCAGCGCACCTTCGGCGGACAGGTCGCAGGGCAGGCCCTGGTCGCGGCGGGGCGCACGGTGGAGGACGCACGCCCGGTGCACTCACTGCACGCCTACTTCCTGAGACCCGGTGTGCCCGGCGTGCCGATCGTCTACCAGGTCGACCGGATCAGGGACGGCCGTTCCTTCACCACCCGGCGCGTCCTGGGCATCCAGCAGGGCCGGAGCATCTTCGCCCTCACCGCCGACTTCCACCAGCCCGAGCTGGGCGGCATCGAGCACCAGGACGCGATGCCCGACGTGCCCGCCCCCGAGGACCTGCCCAGCGCGCTGGACGAGGTCGGCTCCAAGCTCGGCGAACTGCCGCCCTTCATCAGCCGCCGCCAGCCCTTCGACATCCGCTACGTGGAACGCCTGCGCTGGAGCAAGGACGAGCTGGTCGGCGTCGAACCGCGCAGCGGCGTCTGGCTGCGCACCAACGGCGCCCTCCCCGACGACCCGCTGATCCACGTCTGCGCCCTCACCTACGCCAGCGACATGACCCTGCTGGACGCCGTCCGCGCCCCCGTCGAACCGCTCTGGGGCGAACGGAACTTCGACATGGCCTCGCTCGACCACGCGATGTGGTTCCACCGCCCGTTCCGCACCGACGACTGGCTGCTCTACCAGCAGGAATCACCGATCGCGCACGGTGCGCGCGGCCTGGCGCGCGGCCAGATCTACGACCGGAAGGGGCAGTTGGTCGTCTCCGTCATGCAGGAGGGGCTGTTCCGGCCCCTTGCCGGCCGTGGCTGAGATTTTCGGCTCGACCGGTCTGCCGAGCCGGTGCCCTGAGTCGATGCCTTGAGCCGATGCCCTGAACCGCCGTCCTGAACCGCCGCCCTGAATCGTCGCCCTGAACCGCCGTCTTGAACTACCCGGGAGGGTTGAACCGTGACCGCCGCAGAGGAATGGAAGCAATGGACCGAGGGCCGTACCGCCTCGGTGACCGCACCGCACGGCCAGCTCGCCCTCACCGGCACGTACTGGCTGGACCCCGAACCCACCGGGATCCCCGGTCTGCCCGGCCTCTGGTGGGCCTCCGAGGGCCGGGTACGGGTGCGCGCCGAGGCCGATGACGACATCCGGGTCAAGGGCGCGGAGGAGGCGGTCGACGGCGAGGTCGCGCTGCGCCCCGACACCGTGCAGAAGCCCGACCTGGCCGTGCTGGACGAGCGGCTGCTGGTCCCGATCGAGCGCGAGGGCGAGCTGGCGCTGCGGGTCTTCGACCCGGACGCGCCGGCCCGTGCCGCGTTCGCCGGGATCACCGTCTACCCCTACGCGCCGGAGTGGGCCGTACAGGCCGTCTTCACCCCGTTCGAGGCGGACCGGTCGGTGACCGTACCCAACGCCGACGGGCGGGACCGCCCGCTGGCGGTCACCGGGCAGATCGCCTTCAGCCTGGCCGGCGAGCCGCACACCCTCACCGTCAGCCGTGCGGGCGACCGGCTCAGCGGTGTGATCAGCGACGCCACCAGCGGGAGCGAGACGTACCGGTTCCGCTTCATCACCCTGCCCGCACCCGACGAGGACGGACGCACCGTGCTCGACCTCAACCGTGCCCACCTGCCACCGTGCGCCTTCGCCGAGCACTTCATCTGCCCGTTCCCGCCGCCCGGCAACCGGCTGACGATCGCGGTGGAGGCCGGGGAGAAGCAGGTCCTGAGCCGGTAGCCGCCGCCGCGGCGGGCTCTGTACGCCGGGTTGCAACGGTTACCGGTCACTGAGGAACAGCGCGGGCGGGGGAGGCGCGGTGACGGCGGGGCAGCAACAGCAGGGGCGGTGGCGGCGAGGGCCGGGGTGTGGCCGACCATGAGTCTCCGTGTCGACTAATCCTTCCTCGCCCTCGTCCTCACCCTCGTCGTCATCTTCGTCGCCCTCTTCCTCGTCGTCCCCTTCGTTGCGGTCCTCTCCGTCGCCGTCTTCGGACGGCTCGCCGTCGTCACCCTCCTCGCCGCCGTCACCCTCCTCGCCGTCCGCCGGGGAGTCCGGTCCTGCCGACGGCCGTCCGGGGGCAGACCGTCCGGACACGGATCGTCCCGGTGCGGACCGGGCGCGCGGACCGTTGCGGCGACTGCTCAAGGGGGCGTTCGCCGACATCACCCCGCTGCGGGAGATACCGGACTACCGGCGGGTCTGGTTCGGACAGTCCGTCTCGTCGATCGGACAGCAGATGACCGCCGTGGCGGTCTCCGTCCAGGTCTACCAGCTCACCGGCTCCAGCTTCGCGACCGGCCTGGTCGGGCTCTTCGCCCTGGTGCCGCTGGTCGCCTTCGGGCTCTACGGCGGCGCGATCGCCGACACCGTCGACCGCCGACTGCTCGGACTGGTCGGCTCGGGCGGGCTCGCCGTCGTCTCAGCGGTCCTGGCCGCGCAGGCGCTGCTCGGGTCGCACACGGTCGCGGTGCTGTACGCGGCGGTGGCCGTGCAGGCCGCCTTCTTCGCGCTCAGCTCACCCGCCCGCTCCTCGATGATCCCCCGTCTGGTGCCGAGCCGTCAGCTGCCCGCCGCCAACGCCCTCAACACCGTCAGCATGAACCTCGGCTCGACCGTCGGCCCGATGCTCGGCGGCGTCCTGATCGGCGCGTACGGGGCGCAGGCCGCGTACCTGGTGGACACCGTCGCCTTCAGTGCCACGCTGTACGCGATGTGGCGGCTGCCCTCGATGCGGCCCGGCGGCGACGGCGAGCGCAAGCGGCGTGCCTCGGTCCTGGACGGCCTCCGTTTCCTCCGTGAGCAGCCCAACCTGCGCACCAGCTTCCTCGCCGACCTCGCCGCCATGATCTTCGGCCTTCCCAGGGCACTCTTCCCGGCCATCGCGGTGGGCTTCTACGGCGGCGGGCCGGGCACCGTCGGCCTGCTGGTGGCGGCGCCCGCGGTGGGCGCGCTGCTCGGAGCCGCGTTCTCCGGCTGGGTCGGCCGGGTCCGCCGGCACGGCGCCGCCATCATGGCCTCGGTGGCCGCCTGGGGGCTGTCCATCGCTGCCTTCGGCCTGGTCCGCGAGCTGTGGCTCGGGCTGGCGCTGCTGGCCGCCGCGGGCTGCGCCGACACCATCAGCATGATCTTCCGCAACACGATGATGCAGGTCGCCGCCCCCGACGACATGCGCGGCCGTCTCCAGGGCATCTTCATCGTGGTCGTCGCCGGCGGCCCGCGCCTCGGCGACTTCGAGTCCGGCACCGTCGCCTCCCTGACGTCCCCCGCCGTCTCCGTGGTCACCGGCGGCCTCGCCTGCCTCGCCGCCGTCCTCCTCCTCGCCGCCCGCCGCCCCGCCTTCCTCCGCTACGACTCCCACCACCCGACACCCTGACCTGCACCACCCCGCCGACCCCCAGCACGCCGTCGACGGATACCTGGCAGCGAGCACCCCCCGTTGTGCTGTATTGTTTTCCACGTCGCCGGGACACCGGGGACAAGGTCAAGAAGCCGAAGACCGGAAGCCGCAAGGCGAACGGTCGGAAGCATCAGGACCACGGGACGTGGCGCAGCTTGGTAGCGCACTTGACTGGGGGTCAAGGGGTCGCAGGTTCAAATCCTGTCGTCCCGACTGTGAAGTCGCTTGTGAGAGCGGGTACTTGGGAAACCAAGGGCCCGCTCTTGCTGGTTTTCGGGGCTCGTTTTTTGGTCCCGGGTGGTCCCAAAATGGTCCCCAGGTATGGCCGTAGGTTCGTCGGCACTCGTTGCTCCAGTGGCTGGTGTGCGGATTGTTCTTCGATCTCAAGGTGAAGTGCGAGACCTCCTTGTCGTTTTGCTGGAGCGAGGTGTGGTGGCGGCCATTTCCAGCGGGGCAGAGGGGCCGGCCCCGGGGCAAAGTGGGCAAAAGGTTAAAATAAGGGGCAG
>NZ_JBHJVK010000038.1:13765-87582 GCF_042264695.1 Kitasatospora sp. NPDC056138
GTTTTTTTTCTTATTTTTTGTGTTTGGGGGTTGGGTTGGGTGCGCCCCCATTCCCCCCTCCCCCGCCCCCCCCCGGCCGCGGGTCAAGTGGGTCAAACTGGTTCATATCGGGGCATTTCCAAGGCCTTTCTGGCGCCTACTGCTTGCCGTGGCGTGACTCGGGCAGCATCGGAGCGGCTTGTCAGCGGCCATTTCGAGGCGATGGCAGTTACGGCGTGTTACCAGCGGCGGGTGATCTGGCCATCGCGTTGGAGCTTCTCGAGGTGATGAGTGAGGGCTTGGCCGGCTTCCAGGATCCGGAGCACGTCGGGGTGGAAGTAGTGCTGGGTGGTGGTGATGAGCCGGTGGCCTGCGATTTCCTTGAGGATGTGCGGAAGGATGCCGGCGTCGGCCATCCAGGTCAGGCTGGTGTGGCGCAGGTCGTGGCGGCGCAGGTGTTCGTAGTCGAGGTCCCGGGTGACGTCGTCCCAGTGGGTGGCGTCGCGCAGGACTGCGGTGCTGATGCGACCGCCGCGCGGGCCGGTGTAGAGGCGGGCGTCCGGGTCGCCTCGCGTCACTTGGAGCCGCCTGATGATGAGCGGGCGCAATGGTTCGATGATCGGGATGAGGCGGGCGACCCTACCCTTGGTGTGCTTGTCGACCAGGCCGCCGGGAGCGGGGGTGGTCTGTCGGCGGCAGGTCAGGAGCCACTTGTCGGTATCGACGTCGCGGGCCCGGACTCCGGAGACCTCGCCGATCCTTGTGGCAGTGCAGGCGCTGTGGACGACGACATCACCCCATCCGCGATAGCGGTTGTATGAGGCCGCGACCAGGGCATCGGCGAGTTCGGTGAGGGCGTCCCAGTCGCGCAGGGCGAGGGAGCGGGGATCCTGCAGGTCATCTTCGACTTGCTGGTATTCGCGCTGCCAGCCGGTGATGTGGGCGGGGTTGTGTTCGAGGATGCCGTCCACTATGGCTTGCTCGAAGATGCGAGAGAGCATGGCGAGGGTGTTCTTGATCGTGGAGCGGCTGCAGCCATCGGCGATCCAGCCGAGAACTGCCGCAGTGATGAGAGCGGTGGTAATCAGGCGGAGGGGGAGCCGCCCGAGCTCGGGCTCGATCCGCAGGTGCCAGCCGGCGAGGTAGGGGGCATGTGTGGTGGTTTCCAGGCCGGTCAGGATGACCGGGAGGCGGAGGTTGACGTAGTCGCCCAACGGCATGGAGGCCAGGGACGGGAGGACGGGGCTGCCGGTGGCGTCGGCCAGGATGGTCAGCCATTGGGTGACCAGTGTCGGGTCGAGCCCATTGTGGACGGCCCCTGCCAGGAAGCTGGCCCAGGCCTGCGCCTGGGCCGGGGTGGCCTGGGCGGCCGGCGGGCGGGGGTTGGTGAGCGGTGAAGTGCGGCACTGCGAGCGCAGGGCGCTCGGCGGAGCGGGAGGGTCGGCGGTGGTGATCTCGCTGAACGGATCCGGGGCGGCTGATTTCCAGGGATGCATTGCAGTACTCATGCACCATGGTTGCGCCGATTCACCTTGCTTGTTTGATGCCGTCATGGTGTCATGGCTTCATGCTCTATGGTGTGCCATCGCTGCAGGACATCGACCAGTCCGTCCTCGCGGAGATCGACGAGATGCGCGACCGGCTGCGTCTCCATCTGCGCACTTCACGTCGCTGGGAAGGGCAGCTGCGGCGTAACCTCACGGCGCGGGCGATCGCAGGATCGAACACGATCGAGGGCTACGCCGCGAGCGTGTCGGACGTCGAGGACATCATGGTCGGCGAAGCGCCGATCGATGCGAACGACACCGTCACGGCCGAGATCGAGGGCTATCGGCAGGCGATGACCTACATCCAGCGCCTCGCCGAAGCGGGCGACGACTTCGCCTACAGCAAAGGCCTGCTCAACGCGCTGCACTTCATGATGCAGGGCCACCACCTGATCAAACGGCCCGGCTGGTGGCGTGCCGGGCCGGTGTACGTCACCTCCGCCGAAGACCCGACCATCGCTGCCTATACCGCCCCCGATGCCCAGCAGTTGGCAGTACTGACTGACGAGCTGGTCGAGTGGCTGAACGAGGGCGACCTGAACGCTCCGGGACTGGTGCGGGCCTCGATGGCGCACCTGAACCTGGTCGCGATCCACCCGTGGTCGGACGGCAACGGCCGGATGTCCCGCGCCCTGCACACCCTGGTCCTGGCCCGGGAGGGGATCATGGCGCCGGAGTTCTCCAGCATCGAGGAATGGCTCGGCCGCGCCCGCAACACCTACCGCTACTACGACATCCTCGCTGAGGTCGGCGGCCCTGTCTGGACTCCGGAGCGGGACACCCTGCCCTGGGTGCGGTTCTGCCTGCGCGCCCACCACCAGCAGGCCCAGAGCGTCGAGCGGCAGGTGAACACCACCCGCGAGGTCTGGACCGCCCTCGACGAGGCCGTCGAGCAGTGCGGCTGGCCCGACCGCATGCTGTACGCCCTCTACCCTGCGGCCATGGGCAACCGCCTGCGCCGCGCCACCTACCAGGCCGACGCCGAGCTCAGCGAGCAGCAGGCCCAACGCGACATCCGCGAACTCGTCCGCGCCGGCTGGCTCGCCGCCAAGGGCGAGGCCCAGGGCCGCTACTACACCGCCGGTCTGGACCTGCCCGAGGGGATCACGCGAGGGGTGCGTGAGCCCCGACCGCTGCGCGACCCGTACGCATAGGCGTTGATGGCGGCAAGAGGGGGATCGGCATGGCTGTATGACGCGACGACTGTACTACCATCAGCTCATCGCAAGGCGAGCCTCGGGTGTGAATTTCCGGTTGATCGAGCCCGCTTCCAGCCATGTGCCCCTTGGTGCTGATCGCGGAAATGGCGTTGACCGAGAAGCGGTTCCCGGCGCGGCGCACGATCGGGGTCCGTCCCTTGGCGCCCCAGGTTCGGCCGGTGACATGGTCGGAGCGGATGCCGACCTGGTCGGCGGACAGCACCTCGGCGCCATCGGCCTTTGCCTTCACGCGGATCGCCGGCCAGGTCTCCTCCAATCAGCCACGCATTGCCTCGGGATCCTGCTCGACGGGCCGCTTGTCCGGACGCTTGAACGACGGCCCCAGCGGCGCAGGTGCTTGCCTACCCCGGGCTCGGTCGCCGGACCCAGTACAGGTTCGCGATCAGCGCACCCACCTGGGAACGCGTCCACAATCGCCCCGAAAGCACCAGTTCACAGGGCTGGTGGTCGAGTGCGGCCTGCCTCACCGCAGCCCGCTTGGCCTCGGACAGCACCTGATGCTCCCCGACCCGCCGCCCGCGCGGACGCCTGATCAGCGCCTCACGCCCGCCGTCCAGCCACTTCGCCCAGCAGCCGTCCTCCGCCCTTCAGCGAGACCTTGAACACCGCTGTGACGTCCTCACGGTCCGGGCCCTCCGCCAGCGCGGCCACCGTCCGCAGCCGCAACGCTTCTTGCGCCGACGGTGACAAGTACCGCGCTTCCCCGAACAGTTCACTCACGCGGTATTCAACGACCGAGAACCCCTACCGTTTCGGACGATCGAACTTGCCATCCCCAGGGTCCGCCCCGACATCTGCCGCCGGGCCGGCGTACCTCGACAGAAATCGGCTGGCTTACCGGAGCGACCGTGCTGCCCATCACAGGTAGCGAGCCTTTACGGACGGTCAACTACGACGAGTGACGTTCAGTCAGTATCAAGGCCATTGCCTCGATAAGGTGTTGACGATCTGGTGCATTGACAGGGGTGGGACATGAGCAAGCTGCACGTCAGGTACGTCCGCAAGGCGATCGAGGACCGGTTCACCGACCTCATCGACATGAAGGACAAGGCGAAGGTCGCGGAGAAGGACCACGTCCAGGCGTTCCTCAGCCGCGGGCTGGCCGCACTCGCCGTGCAGATCGAGCACCCCTGCAGTGACCGCATCGCAGCGACCAGGATCTTCGATGGCGACGACGACCGCGGCCTCGACGCCATCGCCGTCGAGGTGAGGGCTCCGCAGCCGAGGATCTGCCTGGTCCAGGCCAAGTGGAGCGACAACCTGAAGGGTGGTTTCGGAGAGACCGAGGTCGACCGGATGTTCCGCGGCCTGAACAGGATGCTCGACCTTCAGTACTCCAAGTTCAACAGCCGTTTCCAGCAGTTCGTCCCCGAGATCGAGCAGGCCTTCGAGATCGGCACACCGAAGATCACGCTGGTTCTCGCACTGATGCGTACCGCTCCACTCGACGAGGGCACCCGGGAGCTCATCAAGGAGAAGCTCGCCGAGCTGAACCAGGTCGAGGAGATGGTCGACTACAAGGTCCTGGACCTGCGCGATTTCCACCGTGCCATCCTCGGGGACGCGGCCGCCCCGAGGATCGACGCCCGGGTTCGGCTGGACGGCTTCGTACAGGAATCGACTCCGTACAAGGCCCTGTACGGGACCATGACCGCCGCAGATCTCGCCGACCTCTACAGCGAGCACCGGCGCGGCCTCTTCGCACGCAACATCCGCGACAACCTCGATCTGACCGACGTCAACATCAAGATCAGGAACACCTTGCTGGAGGAGCCGGAGCACTTCTGGTACTTCAGCAACGGCATCACCATGCTCTGTGAGACGATCAAGCCGGTCGGCAAGGCGGTCCCTGGCAAGGTCGGGGACTTCCAACTCATCGGCGCCAGCGTGGTCAACGGCGCACAGACGGTGAGCGCCATTCACCGAGCGTACACCGCTGATCCGGACACCGCCCAGTACGGCAGGGTCATGGTGCGCCTGATCTCCCTGGAGGACTGCCCTCCCGGCTTCGGCGATCACGTCACCACGAACACGAACACGCAGAACCCAATCGAGGAGCGCGACTTCAAGTCCCTCGACAAGGTGCAGGTCCAGCTCCGTGACGACTTCGCCCTGATGCTGCATCTCAGCTATGTGATCAAGCGGGGCGAGGCCGTGCCGCCGCCGGAGCACGGCTGCTCGATGGCGGAGGCCGCCGAGGCGCTGGCCGCCACGAACCCGAACGCACAGCTCGCCGCATTGGCCAAGCGTGATCAGAATCTCGCCGGCCTCTGGGAGGACAAGATCTACCAGGAGATCTTCGGGCCGGCCCCGAATGCCTTCCGGGTGTGGCGCTCGGTAGAGCTCCTCCGCGAGGTGCGGGCTCAGCTCCAGAATCTCCGGGACGGCCTGCTGTGGAGGGCTGACGCGGCGGCCTTCTACGGAGATCTCCTGGTCACCCACATCGTCTTCCGCCGACTGGACACCCGGTCCATCGAGGACCCGGCCTACTACTGGCCACGGGAGCTCGCTAAGGTTCCCGCACTGGTGCGGGACACTCTTGCCTGGTCACTCGCCGCGATCGACGAGGAGTACGGAAAGTCCAGCCACATCATCGCCGCGGTGCGGAACACGGAGCGGATCGAGCGGGTCGTTCGGGCCGCCCTGCGCGGGCTCGACTCCGATCGTGGAGCTCCAGCCCTGGGAGAGGACTACCAGGTCACCGAGGTCGAAACGCGAGGTCGGCAGGTCAACGCCGTCACCACCCTGATCGCGAACGGCCGCATCGCGGACGGCACGGTCCTGGAGTTCCGGCCGTACAGCAAGCCCGAGCGTCGCGACATGGCGGAGTGGCTGGCGGAGGACCCCAGGCGGTCGTTGGCTACGTGGAGCAACGCAAACCGCCGTCAGCCCCTGCAGTGGCACGCGGACGAGGGGTGGTACTCGCCCAGTGGTCTCGCCAAGGAGATGCGCCGCCTGGCGTCCGGAACGACGTCGTCCGTCCAAGGCACGCTGCGCTGGTTCGTCCCGGGTGAGGGGTCTCTCGATGAGCTGGCGTTGGCGGTCCGGCTGGACGAAGGGTTGGACGTGGGAGACGAGCCGGTGGGTAGCTGACTTTCACGGCGTGTGCGGTGGCAGCGGCGACGACGACGCGACAACCGGTTCCTCGGCATTGTCAGTGCCTCGAAGTAAGTTCGCGCCGCGCCACCGCCCAGATTGATCGTGGTCCGGCCGGAAGCGCAGTCGGGCATGCCGCCCCGGCCGTAGGATCACAGGTGGCGGTTCTGATCGCGCACCCGCAGACCTGCCTGATCGGGCCGCCGGCACCAACGAGTACAAGGAAGAAGAGCAGCACGCCGATGGAGGAACTGACCTTGGACCTGGACATCCCGCAGCAGCCCGAGGACGGTGCGGAGCCTGCGGCGGAGGACACCCAGCCCCTGGTCACGGCCCTGGAAGAGGGCCAGGTCGTCGACTACATCAGCGGTAGCGCGATCAAGGAGACGGCGAAGGAGAAGGTGCGCCAGCGCATCGCCCGGGCCCTCGTCCACGAACACGGTATCGACCCTCATGACATGGCTCGCGACTTCCCCGTCACGGTGAGCGAAGAAGGTGCCCCGCGCAAGCGGACGAAGAAGGCCGACATCGCGATCTTCGAGTCCGGCATGCCGCGTACCACGGCCAACCTGCGCCGAGTCGTCGTCTGTAAGCAGGAGCCCAATCGCGGCAAGAATGTCGTGAAGATCCGCGAGCCCGAGCAGGCGAAGAAGGATCTCGATGAGCTCCAGGAGCTGATGGGCAACGAGGACCGGCCCAACTGCGCAGACGGCATGTGGACCGACGGCGTCGACTTCTTCTTTCTCAAGAAGGTGGTCGGCGACTTCGGGGTGACCTTCGAGGACCGCAGCGACTGGGAGGTCGCCGACGGCACCATCGGTAGCCGGACCGTCGCCTCGCACCAACGGCTGCGCCATGCCGACCCGGAAATGCTCAAGATCGCCTTCCGGCGCTGCCACAACTACATCCACGGCAACGAGGGCATGCCGAAGGACGCCGCGTTCTGGCAGTTCCTCTACCTGCTGTTCTCCAAGATGTACGACGAGCGGGTCAGCCGCGGCACCGGGCGGGGACGGTTCCGTACCGGCCTGAAGGAGATGTTCGACCAGGACGGACGCGCCGCCATCAGCACCCGCGTCAAGGAGCTCTTCGAAGACGTCAAGATCGAGTACAAGGACGTCTTCAAGCCGAGCGACGAGATCACCCTGTCCGACCGTGCGCTCGCCTTCATCGTCAGTGAGCTTGCCCCGTACGACCTGACCGGCACCGATGTCGACGCCAAGGGCATCGCCTACCAGGAGCTAGTCGGCACCAACCTGCGCGGCGACCGGGGCCAGTACTTCACCCCGCGCGGCGCGGTCAACCTGATGGTGGAGATGCTCGATCCTCAGGAGGACGAGACCGTTCTCGACCCGACGTGCGGCACCGGCGGCTTCCTCCAGGCCACGCTCAAGCACCTGCGCGACAGCTGGAAGAAGGGAGCCGGCACCTTCGGCTTCCCCGACACCGAGGAGGAGCGCGAGCGCTACGGCGACCGGCTCAAGGCGTACGCGGAGAAGCACCTGGTTGGCGCGGACTTCGATCCGTTCCTGGTGCGCGCGACGACCATGGCGATCATGACGCTCGCGCAAACCACCGGCAACGTCTTCCACATGGACTCCCTCGCATTTCCGCGTGGCCACCTCGCCGGTGTGGAGCCGGCGAAGAAAAAGGTTCCACTGGGCAAGATCGTCGACGTGCTGCTGACCAACCCGCCGTTCGGAGCGGACATCCCGGTCAGTGACGAATCAGTCCTCGGTTCGTTCCGTGACGGCATCGCCAAGTCATGGGGACGGAACAAGGAGACCGGCGAGGTCGAGGCGAGCAGCACCAGTACGCCGACGAGCATGGCGCCGGAGCAGCTGTTCATCCAGCGGGCCATCGAGTGGGTCAAGCCCGGCGGCAGGATCGGCATCGTCCTGCCCAACGGCATCCTGTCGAACCCCGGGCCGACCGACGAGGCGATCCGCCGGTACATCCTGGAACACTGCTGGGTGCTCGCGAGCGTCGAGCTGCCTGTGGAGACGTTCGTCGTCGACGCCAATGTCAACATCCTCACCACGCTCCTCTTCCTGAAGCGGAAGACCGAACAGGAGGTTCGCAACCACCGGATGGGGACGGAGAAGCCGTACCCGGTCTTCATGGCGGTGGCCGAGAAGGTCGGCTTCGACCGGCGGGGCAACGACCTTTACAAGCGTGAGCCCAACGGGGACATCGTCGTGAAAACGGAGGTCGTGATGGAACGGCTCCGTATCCGGGGTAAGGAAGTGACCCGGCCGCTCAGGCGCAGCAAGCCGGTCATCGACAACGACTTGCCGGTGATCGCGGAGAAATACCGGGAGTTCCGGGCGAAGCATCCGGTGCCGGGTGTGGACGCGCGCATGGTTGCGGGGGTGGGCGCGTGAAGATCACAAGCCTCTCCAACCCAGTGATGTCCAGCTGGCTCGCGGAGCAGGGGCTCAGGCTGGATGCCTCGCCGTATGTCGCGGGCTCGCTGAAGACCAAGAAGCTGTTGGAACAGCTGCCGAAGACCGAGCCGCTGGCGAATCTGACAACGGGATACAAGGGAGGAATCTTCAGTGGCCCCATGTTCCGGAGGGTCTTCCTCACTGATCCTGAGCACAGCGTGCCCTTCCTCGGCACGAAGGACATGATGACGGCCGACCTGACCGGTCTACCCCGCCTACGGAAGACTGACGCCGTGTCGGCGACACTGTCCTACCTTCAGCTCAAGCCCGGTATGTCCCTGATCTCACGATCAGGATTTAACGCTGGCAGAAGGGCCTACACTCGCCCCGACATGGGTGATTGTTGGGCGTCGGAGGATATCGTTAAGGTTGAACCCGATCCGGAGAAGATCAAGTCCGGCTATCTGTACGCCTTCCTCCTCAGTCGGTTCGGCGAGTCGCTCGTTCGCGGATCGGTGTACGGGTCGGCGGTGAAGCACATTGAGCCGCATCACATCGCGGGGATTCCGGTGCCACGGCTCGGCACACAGGTCGAGGGGCAGATTCATGACCTGGTAGAGGAGTGCGCACGGTTGCGTGCCGGATTTCAAGCGGACTTGGTCAGCGCCTCCGAAGATTTCTTCAAGAGTGCAGGGTTGCCTGATCTGGCTGAATACCAGTGGCACCAGCAGAGCCGGGACCTAGGCTTCGAAGTCAGCCAGCTATCCCCCTTGTCGCTGCGGGCAATGAGTTATGGGGAAAGGGCTCGGCAGTTGAAGGCTAAGTTGAGTTCTGTTCCGCACCGACCACTCGGCGATATCTGTACCGCTGGGCAATTGCGGTACGGCCCAATCTTCAAGCGTGTCGACAGTGACCTCGATCATGGTGGGCGGCTGCTGGTCGGGCAGCGGCAGGGCTGGTGGATTCGCCCGGAAGACGGCCGAGTAATCAGCCCTAAGCACACGCCGGCAGGCGTCTTCGTCCCTGACGAGACGGTCATGATCGGGGGGCACGGCATGCCGAGTGAGAGCGGACTCTTCGGAAAGGCCACCTTGGTGACCGGGCGGTGGCTGCGCCATGCGTACAGTCAGGACTTCTTGCGGGTCACCTCGGGAACGGATGACGTATCGGGTGCGTACCTGTTGAGCTTCTTCCGGTCGACAGTGGCAATGAGGTTGATTCGAAGCATGTTGACGGGGGGAGGTCAGCAGAGCATACACAGTGAACTCGTTGCCGAGATGCCTGTTCCTATTTCCGCCCCCGCTGACCGTGAGCGAATTGAAGGCATCGTCCGCAACGCCTACCAGAACCGCGACCGCGCCGACATCCTGGAGGACAAGGCCCTCGCGCTGCTCACCACCGCCATCGAGGAGGCCGCCGGCTGATGGGTGCCAGGATCGTTGCAGTTGGGGAGGCCGTCAACGATGCCGAGCGGAGGGTGATCGCGCACCTGCGTGATCACGCCCCCGACGACTGGACGGTCCTGCACTCCGTCGAGATTCCGCACCACCGGAACGAGCTGTTCGAGGTCGACCTCGTCGTGGTCACCGGGCACTGCGTGTACGTCATCGACGTCAAGGGCACCCGGGGCCGCATCGAGGTCGACGGCAGGAAGTGGCATCCGTCCCGCTGGGCGCCGTTCCGCTCCCCGCTGCCGAAGCTGCGCGGGCACGCGAGGCAGCTGAAGACGATCCTTGAGACGGCTCACCGACAGCTGTCCCGGATCTACACCGATGCCCTCGTGGTGTTGCCTGCGCCGGACGCCCTGCTCGTCGACCGGACTCCCCGACAACTGGACGCTCACGACACCGTGACGCTGCCGGACCTGATCGCCCGACTCGCGGACGTGAGCCGCGTCCCCACCTCCACCAACCGGTTCGACACGGAGATCTCCGCGCACCTCGAGCTGATCGTGCGCACGATCCAGGGCTCGTCGCGACCGCCTTCCGGCCCACTGCGGTTCGGCAGCTGGGAGGTGATCGAGCGGCTCGGCGAGACCTCGCCTGAGGAGAGCGGGGATGGCATCCTCCGCGAGTACCGGGCCAAGAACGCCATCGCACCGCAGGGGTCGGGCACGGTCCGGCTCTCCGTCCGCAAGGCTGACCCGTACGCCCCGGAGGCGGAGCGGCTGCTGCAGCAGAAGCGGATCGGCATCGCGTACGAGGCGCTCGGCAAGCTGCCCTCGCACCCCAACATCGTCGGCGTGCGGGACTTCTTCCCCAATGACGACGAGGGCGTCTTCGTCACCGTCTACGACGACGTGCCCGGGCACGCGCTGACGCTACACCTGACCGGGGCTGCCGACCCGCTGACCGCGGACGCGAAGCTGCGAACGATCCGGCACATCCTGATGGGCCTCGCGCACACGCACCACCGGCACATCGCGCACCGGGAGCTGAACCCGTCCACCGTCCTGATCGCGCAGGACGGCCGGGCGATGCTGACCGGTTTCGAGTACGCGAAGACAGCGCAACGCCGCGCGCACACCGTGATACGGGAGGCACACCAGGCGGCCGACCGCGCGTACCTGGCGCCTGAGTGCCACGCCGACCCCTCCGCGATGGGGAGGAAGGCCGACATCTACTCCGTCGGCGTCATCGGGTACCAACTGCTTACCGGCGAGCTGCCCTTCACCTCGGCGACCGAGCAGGCTGGTGCGGCCGGGCGGCTACCGGCCAGTGGTCTGGAGGCCGCGCAGGTCCGGGTCGAGCTGGCGCACTGGCTGCAGAAGCTGTGCGCGACAGCTCCGGACGAGCGGCCGACCGCCGTTGAGGCGCTGCGGCGGCTCGATCTCGTCATGGGTGCGCGGAACGCGCCGGCCAAGCGGATCGGCTCCTCCTCGTCTGCCGCACGGCCGCAGGCCCCCGCGCCGCATGCACCGGACGGTCCGCGAGGCCCGGAGGTCTTCAAGGAACTCCCAACCGACTTTCAGCTCGGCACGAAGTACCTGGTGCGCAACCGGTTGGGGCGTCCCGGTTCGTTCGGGGTGGCGTACCGGGTCTACGACACGATAAGGAGTGTCGACAGGGCGGTGAAGCTGGTCCTGCGGGACCGGGACTCCGTCCTGGAGCGGCTGCGCCGCGAGGCGGACGTGCTGCAGCGGCTGCAGCACGCGCCGCACCCGAACGTGGTGGCGATGGTCGACGCGGACCGGTTGCTGCCGCCGGACGAGTACCCGTACCTGGTCTTCGAGTTCGTCGACGGCAAGGACGTCGCCGAGGTGATCCGCGGTGGTCGGATGGGCGCGGCGGACGTGCTGCGGCTCGCGATCGACACGGCCCGGGGGCTTCGCCACATCCACGAGCGCGGGGTGTGGCATTGTGACATCAAGCCGAGCAACCTGCTGTGGACCGACGATGGCGTCAAGCTGATCGACTTCGGGATCGCGAAGACCTCGGACTCCTCCGAGGGGCACAGTTACACCAGTCCGCGCTATACCCCGCCCGACCTCGACCAGGTCCCCGCGAACGGTACCGGGTACACCGACCGAGACCTGTTCGGTCTCGGAGTCACCCTGTACGAGGCGCTGACCGGCGGCCAGTACCCCTGGGAGGGAGTCGGACAGCCATCGCCCGGGGTACGGCCGCTCGATCCGCGCACCGCGTTCAGCGGATTCGGTGACCTGTCGCCCGGGTTCGCCGAGATCATGCTGCGGGCGATCTCCCCGTACCGGGGCGAGCGGTTCACCACGGCCGAGGAACTGCTCGGCGCGCTGGAAGCTCTGGAGTCGGCGCGCGTCGCTCCCGCACCGGCGCCGCTGCCCGTACTCGAACAGCGACCGCCCGCGCCGCCAGCGGTTACCGCCGGTGGTCAGGACACTCCGCCGGAGCCGAACAGCAACCCGTTCGTCGCTCACCTGCAGACGCTCTACAGCCAGAGTCGCCGCAGCAACCGGGGCACCCGTGGCCTCGACCCGCACTCCATGTCCGTGTACGTCGAGACGGCTCTGGACCGCGAGCTCGTTCCCGCGCTCAGGGCGGGCCGGCACGCGCTGGTCGTGGTGACCGGCAACGCGGGGGACGGCAAGACCGCCTTCCTGGAGAGCTTCGAACGTCAGGCCCGCGAGCTCGGCGCCGAGTTCGGGCCGTCCCGCTCCAACGGCACCGACTTCACTCTGGCCGGGCACCGGTTCCGCACCAACCACGACGGAAGCCAGGACGAGGGCGATACCAGCGGCGACGACGTCCTGGAGGAGTTCTTCGCACCGTTCGCCGGGGCCGACGAGACGGCCTGGCCGGTCGGGAGCGAGACCCGGCTGATCGCCATCAACGAGGGACGGCTGGTCGACTTCCTCAGCCATCACCACGACCGCTTCCCGCACCTCGCCAAGCTCGCCAACCTCGGCCTGGCGGGAAGCGCCACGGGGCAGGCTGTCGCCGTGGTGAACCTCAACGCGCGGGATGTCGCTGCCCGCCCGGTCGACGGCACCGGTGGGCCGCAGGACGGGGAGTCGCTGCTCGAGCGCATGCTCGACCGGATGACGCAGGACCGGTTCTGGGAGGACTGCGAGAACTGCGACCTCGCCGCCATCTGCTACGCCCGGCACAACGCCCAGACCTTCCAGCACCCCGCCGCCGGTCCCCAGGCCGGGCGGCGGCTGCGACGCGTCTACGAGCTCACCCAACTCCGCGGGAAGCTCCACATCACCCTGCGAGACCTGCGCTCCGCGCTCGCCTACACCCTCACCTCGGGCCGCGACTGCGCCGAGATCCACCAGCTGTACGCGGCCGGCGAGACCCAGCAGATCCTGGACAGCTTCTACTTCTCCGCCCACCTGGGCACCCCGCCAGCCTCCGACGGCACTCCGCTGGAACGCGACCGGCTGCTCTCCCTGCTGCGCGAGGCCGACGTCGCGGCGGTGCCCCAGCCTCAGTTGGACCGGCGGCTCGACTACGCCGGGCTGCTCGAGGACGGGGCGCTGGTCACCGTCGACGGGCGCGGCGACCGCGACCGCGTCCTGCTCGGCCAGGAGTTCGCGCAGCTCGGCCGGTCGGCCGCCGAGCGTGCCTCCCAGGCCGCCACCCACCGCCGGTACGTGGACACGGCCCGCCGTCTGCTGTACTTCGAGCTCCATGACGAGGAGCGGGCCCAGCGGATGCTCCCCTACCCCTCCGTGCTGCGCTTCATGGAGCTGCTCTCCTGCCCCACGGACGCTGGCACCGAGGAACGGGACAGCATCCTGCGGGCGCTCAACCGCGGTGAAGGGCTCGTCGCACCCGAGCGGATCGGGGACGCCCTCGCGCTGAAGGTACGTGACGTTCCAGGCGGCACGATCCGCAGCTTCCGCCGGTTCCCCGCCGAAGGGTTCCGCCTCGAACCCGGGGCGGCCCCGGCCTCGCCGTACATCGAGTCCGGCCGCACCTCGCTGCGCCTCAGCTATCGGGACCCGGCCGGCAACCAGGGCGGCACGGCCGAACTGGACATCCGGCTAGACCTGTTCGAACTGCTCCAGCGCTTCGAGCGCGGCTACCGGCCCTCGGTCACCGACCTGCAGGGACAGCAGCTCGCCCTCGCCGTCTTCAAGAACCGGCTGGCCGCGGTCCCATACCAGGAGGTCCTCCTCACCACGCACGGACACGACCTGCGGCGGATCCACCGCACTGAGGACTCCGTACTGCACATGGAAGAACTGGCGGTTCGGACGGACCATGGCGAGCAGCCGGGTGCGGACGCCGCCGGGGTGGAGGAGACGACATGGCGCTGAGCGGATCCCTGGGAACGTTCGCCCATCCCGGCATCAGCCGGATCGACTACAAGGCGCTGGACATGGACCGCGTGCTCACCGCGCTCCTGGCCCGCCTGTGGCACGGGGGCATGCCCAGCAAAATCAGCCGGGCGAACACCCTCGACGTCGACGTGTTCGTCAAGCTGTTCCTGCAGCATCCGGAGGTGTTCGACGGCTTCGACCGGGAAACCACCACCCGCTGGACATCCACGCACCTCCTGGACCTGGTCAACCGGGGAAAGGTGACCGAGGCCGTGGCCGGCCCCCGGCCGCTGCACGGATTCACCTATCGCTTCCGCAACAGCCGCAAGTCCCGCCCGTACGGGGCCGACGAGCAGCTGTACGAGATGCTTGCGGAGAACGAGGGCGCGTTGAAGGAGCTCCGTGAGTTCTTCTTCTCCGACGTGGACCGCTCCACCGGCGAGATCACTCCTGGTCCGGGTACCGATGTGGAGACGCAGGCGCTGCTCCACCTCGTACAGCAGGCGGGCAAGCAGATGCAGGACCAGGCCGACACCAGACGGCCCCGCACGCCCTACCCGCCGCTGTGCGCGGAACCGGCGCGGCAACTCTGCCAGGACGTCATGCGGCTGCTGTATCACCAGGACCACATGCCCCGCACCGTCCTCGTGGACTACTTGAAGATCCTCTTCGCCTTCCACCTGTCTCTCTACCACCTGCGGATGATGAAGCTGCTCCCTGCGGTGGTCGAGGCCGGCGCGGCCTCCGCTGCCTGCCGCAAGGGCCACGAGGGCAGGGAGGCCGCAGACCGCTGCCCGTACCGAGTACGGCTCTTCCTTGATGTCCAAGGAGTGCCCGGAACCCCGGCCGCCGCGCTGGCCGAACGCAGCGCGGAGATCTGGTACCGGCGCGTCCCTCGCTTCATTCAGGCGACCTACCAAGTGAAGAAACTCGACGAGTTCTCCGATCACCTGGCGCTCAAGACCACCAAGCTGAGCCACCCGGCCGGGCGGAGCTACTTCACCCCGGAAGAGGCCCTGCAGCGGCTTGGAAAGTCGTATACAAAGGACCGGGATGCCTTCTTCCTCCAGCGGGTCAACCGAGTACGGGACGAGGAGGAGGACCTTCCCGCCGAACTGAAGCAGATCACCCAGCTCGGACTCGACCCCTTCGACGAGTACATTGAGATGCTGATGCACTACAAGGGGCGTCACTACCGTAACTACTTCATCGAGTGCCTCGACACGATGCTCCTCAAGCACCGTCCCGGTGCACTGCTCGCCCAGCCGCGCGGCGGGCGTTCCAACGGCAGGAGCTCCGCCCGCCGTTTCGTCCTCGACGCCCGCCTCCTCGAAGTGCTTCTTCAGGTGTCCCTGCTCAGGGAAGGCGACGACGGAACCGGAAATCTGCGGACCTCGCCGATGCGGGTGGACGAGTTCCTCGCCCTGCTGCGCGACCGGTACGGGCTCCACATCGACCAACTGCCGGACGCCGACGGCTTCTCCGGCGCGCACCTGGACGACCAAGCCGCCCTGCGGGCAAACGCGGCGGCCTTCCTCAACCGGCTTCGCGAGATCGGCTATTACCAGGACATGTCCGACGCCTATCTGACGCAGACCATCACTCCCCGGTACACCATCGGGACCGAGGCGACGACGGGAGCGGCGGCCCGATGAGCACCAGCACCACCGGACTGACGGAGCCCACAGCTAAGGACCTCCGGGAAGCGCTGGAAGGCGTCCTCGTCCCCCGGCTCGCCAAGCTGGTCGGGGAGCGGGACGCCGGACACTGCATGCGGGTCACCGAGGTGGAGGCCGAACTGGCGGCGCCCCTGGTGCGCCGGCTGCGCGGGGCGCTCGGCATCGCCGCCACCGTCTGCGTCCTCGGACCGGCGGACGACCTGGCCCGGGACCGACCCTTCCATGACGTGACCGTCACCAGCACCAAGCTGGTCGAGCTCCGCAACCGTACGGAACGCGAGGGGACCCTTCCCGGGCCGCTCCTCGTCTTCGTGCCACCGGGCACACGTGTGAGCGCCGAGGACTCCTTCGGCATCGCGACCTTCGAAGAGGTCCCACTCGGCGACGCCTACGCCCAGCTGGTCGACCACCTCCTTCAGCAGGTGCCGGACCGGCTGCGCCAGGGCGTCGACGAGCTGCTCGCCGCCCTCCGCAACCACTCCGACCGGCGGGTGAACGACCGCGCGGTCGCCACGTACCTGCTGACGCTCCAGACCAACGGCTACCGTGAACAGGTCTCCGGCGCGGCGATCTACCACTTCGGCCTCGTCCCCGACTTCGACCTGTACGCCGACCCCACACTCGTCAAGGACCGGGTCGAGCGGAACCGGGGACTGATCGACAAGCTGACCTCGTCGAACCGTTCGGAGCGCCAGCGCGTCCTGGACCTTGGCCTGAGCGACGCCGGCTTCGCCGCCAAGCTCGCGGGATTCGCCACCCGCTGCGGTCTGGAGGACCCGGTGGCGTGGACCCGCCGTGTCGTCGTCGACCGCGAGAATTGGGGGCTCTCCTTCGGGAACTGGCGCATTGACGAACGTCGGCGGGCCACCGTTGCCATCGACGTGCGCGAGCTCGGGCTGCCCACCGCCGGTGACAACGCCGAGGAACTGAAGTCCTATCAGGCGCTCCAGGCGATGGTGGGCCAGCCCTACCTTCTCGCCGGCGAGAAGGGCGCACGCGAGCTGACGGCCCGCTTCGCCGTCCAGCCCTCCCCGCTCAAGGTGGATGGGCTTGAATGTTTCCGAGTGGAGATCGTCTCGGAGAACGGCGGGCCAATCGGAAGGGCGGCCCACATCGGCAAGGGGACTCGGGTGAAGCCCGAGTACAAGGTCAAGCTGACCCGGCTGAACAAGATTGACTGGGAGGAGGGGTGGCACTACGTCCGGGTCACCCCGCTCTCCGTGTCGGGCGACGCGCTCGACGTCGCTCCCAGCGCCCACGAACAGCCGGGCGGAGAGAGCGAGCGCTTCTACGTCATCCCCGACGCCGAGGCCGACGAACCGCCGGAGCGCAGCGCAGGCCGCCACGACGGAGTCGCCCAGGCACTCCGGTCCCTGCAGTTCGATGCCCTCGCCGCCGGGGACGACCCGACCCGCGTCACGCTGAACGACATCCGGTGGAAGGCGACCACTCTGCGCGGCCCCCAGCGGGCCCTCAACGCCAGGATCCATCCGGCAGGCAGCGCCGAGATCCGCCTCTCCCCCCTGCTCGTACAGGCCCAGCAAGATCTGCTCGCACAGCCTGAAGACACCTCGCTGCGCCGTCTCGTGCTGAACCCCAATGGCACCGCTGAGATGCCCGCCGGTGATGACGACGACGTGGCTAGCGACCTGACCGGGCGGGCCGCCGAGGCGTACGACGTCTTCCTCGCTGCACGGAGTGCCTACTTCGCCGCCGTGAGCAGTCGGAACGGTGACGCGATGGAACCGGCCGAGCTCCTGGTGAGTGAGGCCATCGACTTCGAGACCGTACGCGATGACCTCGCCGCCTACGCCGAGGCGTACGCCGAACTGGTGGAGGCCCAGTCGCTCCAGGCCGAGCGGGCAGGCGACGACGCACGCGGCGCCGCTCTTGTGGCGCTGGCCCGGCTCCAGCAGATCGACTGTGTTGCCGTCACCCTCACGGACGGCCTCGGCCGATGCGACACCGTCCTGCTCGCCTCACCCACCCACCCGCTACGCGCCCTCTGGCTGGCCACCTGGTCTGCCATGGGCCAGGAGTGGACCAGCCGACTCGGCGGCGAGGACAAGCGCCGCATCATCTCCGCCCGCGACTCCCTCCTCGAAGCGCTCTCCCCGCTCGGGTTCCCCTTCGCGATCCCGCGCCAGGACGGACGCCTCATGGCAGCCATTGACAATCTCACCCCGTACTGGGGTGCCTACCTCCCCAGCGAGACCGCCGACCCCCGCGGACTGCTCGGCCGGCTCACCGCCGCGCTGAATCTCCCCACCACCGGCACACGCATGGCAAGCGGCTCCAGTGCACTGTCCGGCACAGCCCTGGCCGACCGCATAGAGCGCTACGTACGCCTGCACCCGTACGTTCGCACCCTCGTCATGAACGTCGTCAATGCAGGCCGGGCCGAAATCGTCGCCGACGCCCTCCTCGAACTCCAGCGGCGCCCCGCCACCCGCGACCTCACGTACGACATCCGGCTGTGCGTCACCGACCCGGAGACCCCGGAGACCGGAGCGGCGCTGGATGAACTGCTCAGCGCCCAGAACCAGATCTCCTCGGCCGAGGCGGAAGCCTTCCTGCATACGGCGGGCGATACCCGGAACGCGAAGCTCGTCTACTCCGTCCGCTCCGTCGAGGAATTCAGAAAGCCGTCCACCGAGTTCGACGCCCACCTGGCCGTCCTCATCGATGCCTTCGGGGGCGAGCAGCACAGCTCCGTTAAGCGGCACGACATCGTCAACGCGCCGGTACACGGACTCATCCAGGCAACCTCCGCCGCGTACGAGGACACCGAGCAGCAGATCGTCTGGCGAACTGTCCCGCGCCACGGAACTGCCCTGCCCACTGAGGACTCCGAAGACCTCGCCACTCTCCTGAGCCGCCTGCCCGGCTTGCTCGCCAGTGCGGCCGCCAACGTCGCCACAGCCGGGCAGGCGCCACGAAACGTGCCCTGCACCGTTCTCTCCCTCGACAACGACGACCGCGCCCTGCTCTACCAAGCCCATCAGATCAGCGACTGGGTCGTCACCATCGACCGCACCCTCGGCCTTGAGTACTTCGACCACGCCGGACAGCGCGGCCGCCCCGAGTACGTCATCGACTACGCGCCGTCGCTCGACAGCAGCCTCGGCCACCAGATCATGGTCAGCTCGAACTCGGTCGACGAACTGCGTACCCTGTTCGGCCCGACCGCCCAGCAGCACGGGATCGAGGTGGAGGAGCGGCACCTCAACACGTTCTTCGACCAGCTGCGCCTGCTCTCCGGCAGCCTCGCCTTCAAGCTGGCCTCCACCGCCCCCAACCAGCGCACCGAAGTCCTCGGCCTCTCCCTGGCCCGGCTCTACCTGGACTACCAGAACGCCCTCCACAATCAGATCGTCGTCCCGCTCGACGCCCACCCCGAGCTGTACACAGAAGTACGCCGCCAGTCCCGCGAGCTCGGTGACTCGCTCTCCTTCCAGCGCAGCGACCTCGCGCTGTTCCACCTCAACGTGCGGACACGGACCGTCACTTGCCGTCTCGTCGAGGTCAAGTGCTACACCGCGCTCGACGACATCGGCGCCTACCAGCGCCTCAAAGCCAAGATCGCCCAGCAGTTGGGACAGAGCGAGAGCATCCTGGCCGAGTCCTTCGATTCTGCCCGCACTACTCCGGACCGCATCGACCGCCCGGTCAAGAACCTCGCCCTCGGCTCCATGCTCCGCTTCTACCTGGAGCGCGCGGCGCGCCACGGCACCATGGGCCAGGCGCCCCGAGTCTCGGCTCACGCCCTCCTCGACAGCCTCGACGACGGCTACCGCCTTGACTTCACACGCAGCGGCCTGATCTTCGACCTCGCTCGAAGTGGTACCGATCGCGAGTCGGAAGACGGAGTGGAGTACCACCGGATCGGTCGCGACTTGATCACCGAGCTGATCGACGCGATTCCCACCGAGCGGCCGGGCGTCGCTGTGTTGACGGATGCGTCTGTCGAGGAGCAGGAGGAGGACAGGCCGCACGCGGGCGAAGCTGCTACCGCCCCCACCTTGGCCCTGTTGCAGCTGGCTGTGCCACGGCTCACCGACGCGGGCTTCCGCGCGCCTGATGCGGAAGACGCCCGGGAATCGGTGAGCAACCGGGCCGGAGAAGGCGAAGCGGAAACCGCCACGGATGCAGACGAGAGCACATCTGTGCTCGACGATGTTTCCGCGGCCTCCACCGGACATGGGCAGTCTCACCGTGTGGACGGCTCGGATGCAGAGCCCACGCCCGTGGCAGAAGTACCCGATTCGGCGCTCGCCGTCCCGGACGTTGCCTCATCGGTCGTTCCTCCCTCCGATGAGGACAAAGCTCCGCAACGAACGGAGACTGTCCTCGACCGGCGCGGCTTTCACGATGCCCCGACCATCGATGCCCAGCCCACCCCAGTGACGCAGGGCTCGGCTCCTCAAGGGGGAGCTCCCGAAATCTTCCTCGGCGTCACTCGTCCTTCCCTGCAGCATGGTGTACTCGGTGAAGCGGCCGGGCGGAAGGTCGCGGTCGACCTCGACGAGACCCACACCATCAGCCTCTTCGGCGTACAAGGCGGTGGCAAGAGCTACACCCTGGGCAGCATTATTGAAATGGCGTCCTTGCCCGCGCCGCCGGTCAACGAGCTTCCCCATCCCCTCGCGACCGTGGTGTTTCACTACAGCCGGACCATGGATTACGCCCCAGAATTCACCTCCATGGCGCTACCGAACGACGACCGGGCGCAGCTGGAGGTCCTGAAAGAGCGCTACGGAGCCGAACCTCAGGCGCTGTCGGACGTCCTGCTGCTCGCCCCCGTCGATCAAGTCGCTGACCGCCAAAGGGAATTCCCCAGCATCGACGTCCGGCCGCTGGCCTTCTCCTCTGGCGAACTCCAGGCATCCCACTGGCGCTTCCTCATGGGAGCGGTCGGCAACCAGTCAACGTACATCCGGCAACTGACCCGCATCATGCGGTCGAACCGCAACAACCTGAGTCTCGGCGTCATTCGGCAAGGTGTGGCAGATTCCGGCATGCCCGACCACATCAAGCAGTTGGCTCTGGAACGGCTCAAGCTGGCCGAGGACTACATTGACGACAGCGCGCAGCTCACCAGCCTCATCCGACCCGGGCGACTGATCATCGTTGACCTTCGCGACGAGTACATCGAGAAGGACGAGGCGCTCGGCCTCTTTCTCGTCCTGATGCAGCTCTTCGCCGAAGCCCGTAACGGAGATGAACACTTCAACAAGCTGGTCGTCTTCGACGAAGCGCACAAGTACATCGACAGCCCCGACCTCGTCGCCGGCCTCGTCGAGACGGTCCGCGAGATGCGCCACAAGGGCATGAGCATCCTGGTCGCCAGCCAGGACCCGCCTTCAGTGCCGATCTCTCTGATCGAGCTTTCCGACCATGTTATCCTGCATAAGTTCATATCACCCGCCTGGCTGAAGCACCTCCAGAAGGCGAACACTGCCTTTGCCGGGCTGCGCTCGGAGCAGATGGCACAGCTCCAGCCTGGAGAAGCGTACGTGTGGGCGAGTAAGTCCACCGACCCGGCGTTCACTCATGGCGCTGTCCGTGTGCGGTGTCGTCCTCGGGTGACCCGGCACGGTGGAGGAACGAAGACTGCGTCCGGCGGGCAGTAGGTCGGCAGCGAGCCGCCCGGAGAGATGATTCCGTTTGTCTCCGAGCGGCTCCGTGTCAAGCCGCGACAGCATTGCGCAACCGAACGTCTGGAGCAGAGGATCGGTTCTGGGGGAAAGGATGAATCATGGGGTACTCGCTAGAGGTAGGCGTTCCCTACCCGAAGCAGGTCAACTGGCCGAAATCTGCGGCCAATCTCGTGCTCAGTAGCGCGTATGTGGAGATCATCTACGCGTTCGATGGCCTCACGACCGGCGAGAAGCTCGCGTTCAACACCGGCGCGGCAGCCTTCGCGGTCGTTCCCGGAGACAGACATCTCATGTGGTGCTACCGGTTCGAAGCGCCGACGCGACCGGGAGGCCACCCCGAGTCGCTCGGCTGGGGAGACTCGCCCTGGGAGGCTCACCGGCAGCGCGATCGAGTCGTCGGAGTACCCGGCAGAGCGGGTGACCCCTTCCCCGCGTACATGGTGCTGGTCGATTCAGGGACCGGAATCGTCGAGGGCCTACGCGTTGTCGATCTGGAAGCAGGGCTTGCCGACGCGCTCAGGAGCGCAGTCGCCCGGCAGATTGGCCTGCCTTTCAACGAAGCGGCCGCCTCCAGAGAGATCAATGCTGTCTATCAGCGGCACCCCGGCACCCAGAGCCTCCTGACCGAGGCCACCGGAGGGCAGGTGGTACCCGCAGTCGCGAATTGATCGACCGTCCGCCTTGGTGCCTTGCCTGGAAGATCCGTGCCGCCACCCCCCTCCTCGTCGAGCTCTGGAGGACAGAAGCGCTGGTCGGTCGAGGTTCCGCGCCGGGCAGTACGTGACGGAACCGGCAAGTCGGCCACGGGCGTCGCGCAGGACCTTGGGCGTCCAGCCGAGCACGTTGCAGAACTGGGTCCACCGCGGGCGCGCGCCCGGAACGACGCAGGAAGAAGTGGGCGGCTGCTCAGCCGATGGGCGTCCGGGCGCCCCTGCGAGAGGCGGGGCGCGCCGACTGGCCGACCCGGCGGTGCTGGATGTCGTAGCAGCCGAGATCCTCGGCCGCTACCACCTCCACCCGATCGAGAGAACAACCCCGACGAGACCATCACCACAGCCCTGACCACTTAACCTGAAACCAAATCAAGGAGCATTCCCCACGCCCAACTGAGCCCCCAGCGCCTGACTACCCTATGCGGCATGCTACTGATCGGACACGGTAGGGGTTCTCGGTCGTTGAACACCGCGTGAGTGAACTGGTTGGGGACGCGCGGGACTTGTCACCGTCGGCGCAGGAAGGGTTGCGGCTGCGGGCGGTGGCCGCGGTGGCGGAGGGCCGGGACCGTGAGGACGTCGCAGCGGTGTTCAAGGTCTCGCTGAAGGCGGTGGACGGCTGATGGGCGAAGTGGCTGGACGGCGGGCGTGAGGCGCTGATCGGGCGTCCGCGCGGGCGGCGGGTCGGGGAGCATCAGGTGTTGTCCGAGGCCGAGCAGGCGGCGGCGCGGCAGGCCGTATTCGCCACCAGCCATGTGACCTGGGGTTTCCGGGGCAGTTGTGGACGCGTTCCCAGCTTGGCGCGCTGATCGCGAAGCTGTATCGGGTCCGGCTGACCGAGCCGGGAGTGGGCAAGTACCTGCGTCGTTGGGGGCTGTCGTTCCAGCGTCGGGACAGGCGGGCCGTCGAGCAGGATCCCGAGGCGGTGCGTGGCTGGCTGGAGGAGACGTGGTCGGCGATCCGCGCGAAGGCGAAGGCCGAGGGCGCCGAGGTGCTGTTCGCCGACCAGGTCGTCATCCGTTCCGACCAGGTCACCGGCCGAACCTGGGGCGCCAAGGGGCGGATCCCGATCGTGCGCCGCGCCGGGAACCGCTTCTCGGTCAACGCCATGTCCGCGATCAGCACCAAGGGTCGCATGCATTGCATGGTCTTCATCGACACCTTCGACGCGAAGGTCATGTGCTGCTTCCTCGAGCCGAAGTGCTGGGCGAGGTAGCCGTTTTTGTGCAGCTCCATGACCAGCCGTGCGAAGCCCAGCCGCACAGAAGCCGGATCAGCCGACGCCGTCGGGGCGACCTGCCCGTTGCGGTGCGGCTAGTAAGGGTGGGGCTCCGTGAACTGGCGGATCTCCTGTGCTCGGCCGATCAGTTCGCGGAACCACATCTGCTGAGTAAGTACCGGGGCCTGGTCTCACGGATCGGCGCTGGCTTCCCAAGAGTCGTCGGTCTTCGGTGTGGTGGAGGGTAGGTTCTCGAAGTCCGAGCATGAACTCGATCCCTAGAACGCCTCCGTGAGCAGCCATTCGGCCGCGACACCCAGTCCCGTCGCCCGGACATCGCGATGCGGCTGGCTTCGGCAACGAACAGATCGGCAGGCCAGACCAGCTCGTATTTGCTGGGATCTATCACGAGGACCCCTTCGTGCCCGATACTGCGGGTCGGCGGCCCATGCGTAGACCGCACCGGGAGGATGCCGGTGACCCCGGACAACACCGCACGGATTTCCGGCACTTCTAGCTGCACAGGATCAGGCGGCGAGAGGGCTGCCCCGTCCCGTACCGGTGTTGCCCCCGCGGCGTCTGTCTGCCTGGTCGAGCGCGCTGCTGAGCGCGGCGACGGCTTGGTCGGCGGAGTCTTTGAGGAGGTGGCTGTAGAGGTTGATGGTGATGGCGAGAGTGGTGTGGCGGAGGGTCTTGGAGACCACGGCGACGGGGACGTTCTCGGCGATCATGATGCTGGCTGCGGTGTGGCGCAGGTCGTGCAGGCCGATGACGGGCAGGCCGAGTTCGGCGGTGCGTTTGCGGAGCTGGTCCAAGAGCCATTGTGGGCACAGGGGTTGGCCGTCTGGGCGGGGGAAGACGAGGCCTTCGAGCCGGTGTCGGCGGTGGGCGGCCATCTGGAGGGCGGCCTGGCGGTGGAGGGCTGTCATTGTCCTGTGGGAGAGGCTGATCCAGGCGCGGCTGGCCTCGGTCTTGGGTTCGCCGAACGTCAACTCGCCATTGTTGACGGCGGCGAGGGTCCAGCGGACGTAGAGCTTACGGTCCATGAGGTGGACGTCGGACCAGTGCATGGCGAGGATCTCGCCGCGGCGCATGCCGGTGCCGAGCATGACCTCGAACAGGTCGGTGAGCTGGTCTGCGTAGTGCTCCTTGTTGTGCCGAAGGAATGCGGCCGCCTCGTCCGGGGTCCAGCAGACGCGTTCGGCGGCGCGGGGTTTGGGCGGGACGGGGTGCTCGGCGGGGTTGTAGCGCAGCCGCCAGGACCGCACGGCCGCGCTCAGTGCGTTGCGCAGCGTCGCCACCACCCGGTACACGGTCACACGCCCCCGGTCGGCCTCCTGCTGGGCGCGGATCCAGTCCTCGATGTGCTTCGGGCCTAGATCTGGGAGCCTGTGCCGACCGAACGCCGGAACCAGGTCCCGCTCCACGCAGTCCGCGTACCCGGCGTAGGTGTTCGGCGCCAGCTCACTCTTCATCGACGCGAGCCACTCCCGCAGATAGGCGCCACGGTCACCCGCCGGTCCTTGTACACCCTGTGCAGCTCGCCGTCCAGGACCGCGGCCATCTCCCGTGCCGCCTTGGCGCGGGAGACGAAGCCGCCCCGCCGGCGGGTGCGGCGTCGTCCTTCGTCGGGGCGAGGTCGACGCAGTACGTCCACTTCCCGTGCTTCACGTCCGCGGCCAGCTGCGGGCACCACGGTCCCAACTGTTTGCCGTTGCTGTCCGAGCAGCCGCACCGCCGGTACACCCTTCCCCGCTGTGAACGCTGTCCCATGAACCCCTCCTCACACTCGGTGCTCTCTGGCACCAAGGTCGGCTGGCCTGTTCGGCGTGTCGGCAGGACGTGGAGAGCGGGGCGCGAAGCGCGCCGTAGCTGGTCGGCGACGACACGCGCGGGACGACACGCCGCTCGGGAGATCACGGCACGTGACCGGTGGGTAGGCGGCTCTGATTCGTCCCCGGACTTCGCGGCAGGTGGACCGGCTGGTGGAGGTCTCGGCAGCTCATCGGCGCGTGGCGCCTGGAGGGCCGTTACTCGCAGTGTCCGGCCCCTTGGGACCACTTTGGGACCAGGCGCATTGAGCGCCGGTGGGCACATGTGGACGGATCTGGACGTATCCGACCGAGGTAACACCTGGGCCTCCGTCAGGTCGCGTGAATCGTACGAGCAGCCCTTTTGTCTCAACTTCCTTGTTTGAACAGCAGGTTGTCCCCCTGTTCGGGACTCGTCGAGCAGGAGGCCAATGAGCACGTTGGTGAAGTCCCTTGACTGGGGGTCAAGGGGTCGCAGGTTCAAATCCTGTCGTCCCGACTGGAGTTCGCTCCAAAGTCGCAGGTCAGAGGCCGTTTTCTCGTTCGCGAGGAAGCGGCCTTTGGCGTAATCCGGGGTCTGCCTCTCACATTCGTCTCACGGTTTTCGCGGTTCGACGGCGAGTCGGGGGACTGGCTCGGCGTTGCGCGCCTGTGGCTGTAGGCGCCCCTCTCCCTTGTGTCGGATTTGTTGATCACTGCAATGGGTTGGATGATTGCCCACCGTGATCGGCGATTCTGGTCAGAGGGTTCGCACTTGACGCATCTGCCATCGATCAAGTGCGCGCCGGCGGGCCCGGCGGCTGCCCAAGTGCCGAGCGCGTTGGGCGGCGACCGGGGCAGCTACAGCTGCCCCGATGGAAGGGGCGGCGCGACGGGGCTGCGATGCTTCTGACGCGGCGTCAAGTGTCTGCCTGCTGCGCAAGCGGGTACCCCTCCGCGCGCGACCGGTGCCCGGCGAGTGCTCGCCGGGCGGGCTCCGAGCGGCTCCCAATCGATTGGGCCGCTGCCGACAGCCCCGAGCTTCATGTAGTCATCTTGGGAGCGAGAGGGGCAGAGGAAGGGGCAGGTGAGTCTCACACGTACGAGTGGCGAGAGTTCCGCGGGAGTGAGCGGCTCGCGGAGCGGTGGCCGGCCGCGTCGATCACGCGGGTCAGGCGCGTCGGTCAGTTGTTCCAGCGATCCCGGAGCGTCCTCGGACGCGACCACCGACAGGCTGGTCAAGGGCAGGCGGCATCGGCGATATGCGTCCGCAGGCACGGTCTTCCACTCGGATCACGGCTTGTGGGTGTTCACGAGTGCCGGTGTGCGGGTCTGGGGGCGAGCTGGTCGGCGGTGGTGTAACCGAGTGTGAGGCCACCTGCGATGGCCAGGCCGATGGCCGCGGCTTGGCCGATGGTCAGCAGGCCGAGGGCGAGTTGGCCGTGGCTGAGGCAGAGCATGCCCTGGTAGATGGTGTAACCGGGGGCGAGCGGTGCGATGCCCGCGACGGTGAGCAGCAGGGCCGGGGTATCGGTGCGGTGTGCGAGGGCCTGGGTGCCGAGGCCGACGAGGGTGGCCGCGACCGCTGCGGCCAGTGGCGGCGGGAAGCGGCACTCCTGCCAGAGCACCAGGTAGACGGTCCAGGCCAGGGCGCCGGCCAGGCCTGCGGTGAGCAGGTTCCACCGGGTCGCCTGGAGGCAGAAGGCGAGGCAGACGCAGACCATCATCGCGGCCGGGACCTCCAGGAGGAGCGCGGCCCAGCCGTGCAGGGCGAAGTCTCCCGGCTGGACCTGTGGGGCCCGCAGCCCGGAGCGCACCGCCGTGTAGAGGACCGCTCCCACTCCAGCGACGATCGCGGCGACGGTCATCGCCACTTCCAGGGCGCGTGCTGCGGCGGTGACCAGGTACCCGGCTATGGCGTCCTGCACTCCGCTGACGAAAGCCAGACCCGGCAACAGCATCGCGATTCCGCCCGCGACGACGAGCGGTGCCTGGGTGGTCGCGTCGATGAGGAAGAGCGCCGTCGCGGTGGCGGTGGCCACGGCTCCCCCCAGGACCACCTGGTGGAAGCCGGGCACGCCGCGGTGCGACAGGTGCTGGTTGGCGCGATCGATGAAGGCGGCCACTGCGGCGGCCGCGGCGAACGCAGTCGGCCCACCGCCCAGCATCACGGTGAAGAAGCCGCCCAGGGCCGCCCAGGCCAAGGTGACCTGCCAGGCGGGGTGGGCCGGTCGGGCAGCCTCGATCTGCGCCAGGCGGGACCGCGCGCCGTGGACATCCAGGGCGCCCCGCCCGACCAGTTCGACGAGGTGGTGGACGGCATCGATGCGCGAGTAGTCAAGGGCAGCGCTGCGCACAACCCGGATCTCGGTCAGGGGTAGCGCTCGCGGCCCGCTGCGGTAGGACAGCGTGAGGGAGCCGGCGGTGACGTCCGCCGTGCAGCCGTGCAGTCCCAGGGCTGCCGCCATCGCGGTCGTCGTCGCCACGACGTCGGCCGCCGGCGCGCCGCCGGCCAGCAGCAGTTCGCCGGTGCGCAGGGCGAGTAGCAGAAGTTCGCCGGCGTCCTCGTGTGCCGGGGTGGTACGGCGGGCGAACCCGCGGACGGTCAGGGGCTCGTGCATGGTGGTCATCGGATCGTGTTCTCGTCGAGCAGCCGCTGGAGCAGCTGGAATACGTTTTCGGCGCTCTGCCGGTCCCTGGTCACAGATCGACCCACTGGTTCAGCGAGCTCACGGGAGGCCTTACGAGCAGTTCCGGCAAAAGGTTCAACGTGATGTGCGTCTCGGCGCACGATCACGCGCGGATTTTCCCGGTGCTCGGTGGCCTCACGCCTCCGTTCGCAACATTGCCGCCACGGCGAGTTCGGCGCGCGAAGACTTTCCGAGTTTGGCCATGACACGCGACACGTGGGTCTGCGCTGTCCGGCGGGAAACGTACAGTCGCTCGGCTATTTGTGGATTCGAACAGCCTTCGGCGACCATCGACAGGACGAGTCGCTCCGTCGTTGTCAGAGCGTCCCAACCGGTCGCTGCTTTGGTCGGTGCTCTTCGACTTTCGAGCTTGAGCCCTTCGCGCGAAAGCCGGTCTTCCGCCCTGCGGGCGTCCCAGTCAGCACCGAGCGTGACATAGGTCTGCACGGCTTGGGACAGGAGAGTACGGGCTTGGTTCAGACGGCCTGCACGGGCTCGAAGCACAGCTTCGTTTTCCTGAGCAAAGGCCATGAACAGCGGGCGGCCCGCAGTTTGGTAGGCGTCGGCGGATTCGGTCAGCAGCGAGCAGTCCGCTTCAGCGAGCCCGCGGCAGAGAGCCGCAGTCCCGCGCTTGTTCGGGCTGGGCTGGAAGGCGGCGATCTCGCGCGCGGATGCTTCGAGCGCCGCGAGCCGGTCCGCGCGCCCCAGGCAGAAGGCGAGCCGCGCGGCGTCCGGGAAGAGGTGGTCGAGCGTCACCAGGTTCGTCAGGCGGTCCGACTCCCACAGGAGCGTCTCGAGCAGGTGGAAGGCGCCCTCCGAATCACCGTCCGCGTCACGGGCCATGGCCCGTGCCCACCAGTGGAGATACTCCGTGTACGAGTACGCCCGGAGATCCAGCGGTGCGGTACTGACGAACTCGGTGTGCTCCGTCCACTGGCCTCTGCGGATGTTGATCATCGCGCCCAGTGCCCGGAGGTCGGGCCCGACGTCGAGGGGGTCACTTGCGTCCAGGCCGGTCTGGATCGCGGTCAGCGCGTCGTCCCAGTTTCCGCGCAGGAACTCGAGGTTGGCGATGGCAGACTGATGCCACGTCAGGAAGGCTCCCCCGGCTCGCTCGCTCTGGCGGACACCTTCACGGAAGTCCTCGTACGCCTCGGTCGCCCGATCGAGGTCGGCCAGACAGTATCCACGTGCCAGATGCGGGGAGAGCTGGACATCGGGCTGGGTCTCGCGGCCGCCCAGTGCGACGAACGCCTCATCGACGAGATCGAGGGCCTCTTCGACACGTCTCGTGACCAGCAGGACGGCCGAGCGCGTGGTGAGACCGTACGCGGTCGCGTAGGCATCGCCGCTCTGCCGTCCGCCACTCACAGCGAGGCTGGCAGCGCACTCGGCCTCGTCCAGCCGAACCATGAGATGCAGCGCCTGTGCCTCAAGCGCATGGAACCGTGCGACTTGCGCAAGCGGAACGCCCTCCAGTTCCGCTGCCGCGCGGACGACCGCCACCGTCTCCAGTACTCGCCCTTGCTGCAGGACTGCCTGGGCGAGCCACCATCGCGCCACTCCCTCCTGTTCGACCGGCAACGGCCGGGTGAGGAGTAGGTGAGCGGCCTGCTCGGCCTCGGGAAGTTGTCCGGCCCACAGCAGGGCGCGGACGAGCTCGAAGTCCAGTTCGTCCGACGCCGAGCGGTCCCGTGCGCGGCGCAACAGCTCAACAGCAAGTCTCGGCGCGCGGATCACCAGCGAATCCAGCGCGCCGCGCAGCCACTCCACGTCCCGTTCGCCGAGCTGCGAGGTTTCCAGAAGATGCTCGGCGACACGCTCGACGGGAGCGTTCATCGCAGCCAGTGCGACACCGATCTGCTGGTGCAGGGCCGTACGGACGGCATGTGAGTAGCTCTGCACCACAGCTCGGCGGATCAGGTCGTGCCGGAACGCCAGCAGACCGCCGCGTTCCTCCAACACGCCCGCCGTGATCGCCTCTGCCACCGGTGCCAGCAACTCGGTCACCGGGCGCTGGAGGACAGCGGTCATCTCTGCCGCGCTGAAGGCGCGGCCGAGTAGTGCAACGATTCTCAGCATCTCGCGGGTGCCGGCGTTGAGGGACCCGAGCCGCTGAAATATCGCCGCGTTGAGCGAGCCCGGCACCAATGAGTCCCCGCCGTCGACCTCCTCGATCGGACCCCCGGCATCGAGGCGGTCGGTACCGGACAGTGCCGAGATCAGCTCGATCACGTAGAGCGGATTGCCTGCCGCGCCCGCCACCAGGTCTCGGAGACGGTCCCCCGGGCAAGCGCCCGTGAGCTCCGCGACTAGCTCGGCAACCTTGTCCTCGTCCAGGGGCCCGAGCGTGACGGTCGGAACCTCGTGCTCCTCCAGACTCACCAGGAGCCGACTGCCCGGACTGGGTTCCGGAACCGGACGGCTGGTCAGCAGCACGAGAAGCGGCAGCTGATCCAGCGCCCTGACGAGGCGGTGGATGACGGCCAGACTCGCCGTGTCCGCCCAGTGCACGTCGTCCACCAACAGCGCGACCGGCCCCGCCGAGCACCAGTCGTCCAGCGAAGAGAGGATCGCCTCGGCAATCAAGAACTCCTGGCCGGCGGCTCCGGCCAGCGTGCCTACCCGCTCGTCACCTCGCAGCAGACTCCGGATCCGTGCAAGACCCGGACGCTCCGCTGTGTCCGTACCGAGGCAATCACTCAGCGCGGCGAACGGCAGCCAGTGATCCATCTCACTGGCCTGCCCGCGCAGCACGGAGATCCCTGCCCTGCGGCAGAAGGCCTCGGCCACGTCGAGCATGGCGGACTTCCCGATCCCGGGCTCCCCCCGGAGCACCATCGCCCGGCCCTGCCCTGCGGCCACCTGTTGAACCAGCAGATCCAACCGGGCCTGCTCGCCGTCACGGCCACGCAGAGTAGTCGCCATCAAGTCTCCGTTGTCTTCCTGTCATCCGACCATCACGGAGCTCGCCATGAGCCGCCCCGGCAGGCGATCCCTGCAGCGGCCCGAATACGGCACCCGGCGGGCGCCCAGTCCCCTAGACGGCAAATCGGGTCAGAACGCGCGATGCTACCCCGGCCGTCCGTCGCTGGCACAGCGCACCCCCGCTACAGCCGGTGAGGTACCTTCTCGGGATGGGAATCAGCAGGTCGGCAGCAACTCTGGTCGGCCGGGCGGCCGAGTCAGCCCAGCTCGGCATGGTGTTGTCGACAGCTCTGACTGGTTCCGGCCGAGCAGTGGTGGTGTGCGGGGAGGCCGGGATCGGGAAGTCCGCGCTTCTGACGGCATGCGCTGATCAAGCCGAGCGGGCGGGTTTCACGGTGCTCCGGGGCTCGGCAAGTGAAATCGAGCAGCAGTTCCCGCTGTGGCCGTTCCTGGAGCTGCTCAGGACCGGCAGTTCATCCGCCGGCCAGTTGCGCCAGGAGTATCGAGCGGCCGTGGCAGCGCTGCGACAGCACAGCGCCGACGCGATGGCGGATCCGGTGCCGGCCGTGGCAGAACGACTGTTCCAGGCAGTGGAGCGCCAATGCGCCGGGGGTCCGGTGCTCCTGGTCCTGGATGACCTCCAGTGGGCGGACGAGATGTCAGCGGCGCTCTGGATACGACTGGCACGCCAAGCGAAGCAGTTGCCGCTGGTCATGGCAGCGGCTGTGCGCTCCGGTGCGG
This sequence comes from Kitasatospora sp. NPDC056138, assembly GCF_042264695.1. Lineage (NCBI taxonomy): Bacteria > Bacillati > Actinomycetota > Actinomycetes > Kitasatosporales > Streptomycetaceae > Kitasatospora > Kitasatospora sp. NPDC056138. The sequence goes on from NZ_JBHJVK010000038.1 coordinate 45,161, forward strand.
GCGAGGGTGAGGTGAGTGCCGTCCTTCGCGGACTGGAACGCGGCAACGGCCTGACCATCCGTCTTGGGCCGCTGTCCGACCATGCGGTGATGGCGCTCGCCAACAACCAGCTGACCGGTCCTGCTGCCCCGTCCCTGCTGCGGGAGCTGGGCCGGGCTGGTGGAAATCCCCTTCACGTCACCGAGTTGCTGGCGCTGCTCCGTGAGAACGGCGCTCTGGCAACGGGCCCGCACGGGCTTGAGGTCGGCCCGGGGCGCCATGACCTGTCACTGGGAGCGACGATCACCGATCGCATCCAGCACCTCTCCGCAGAGCTTCGCGAGATGCTCGGAGTCGCGGCTGTGCTGGGGCCCGAGTTCCAGCTCACGGACCTTTCGACCGTGTCAGGCCGGCCGCTGGTCGGTCTTCTACCCATCGTGGACGAAGCCCTGGCTGCGGGTGTGCTCGTTCCTGCGGGCGAGCGGCTGAGCTTTCGGCACCATCTGATCTGGCTGGCGTTCGCGGACAGCATCCCAGCTGCGCTACGCGGGGTTCTGCACAAGCAGGTGGCTGAGGCGCTGGCCCGGACCGGCGCGCCACTTGAGCAGGTGGCGTCGCAACTACTCCAAGCCGACGATGCGGGCAGCGATGCGTGGGCGGTCGGTTGGACAGCGGGCCATGCCCGGGAGCTGGTCGATCGTTCGCCCACGGTCGCAGTGGGGTTGCTGGCGCGTGCCGTCGCCGTGAGATTGCCGGCAGTGGACCTCACGGCCCTGCGGCTGCGTACAGTCGAGGCGCTCATCGCCTCGGCCAGGCCCGAAGAGGCCGAGGCGCTTGCGCGAGAAGTTCTGGCCGAAGGCTCCATCGAGCCTGACGACGCAGCCGAAGCGTCGTGGCTGCTCGCTCGTGCACTCCACGCGCAGGCCCTGAGCGGTGGCGGGTTGCATGACGCGGCCGAAGTCGTCACCGCCGCTACCAGGATCGATGGCATGAGCGAGCGCTGTTCGGCTCGACTGCTTGCCGAGAGCGCTTTCCATCTGTTCTGGTCAGACCGGCCCGTCGAGGCAATCGAAGCAGCCGCCCAGGCTGTGATCAGCGGTGAACGCTCCGGGGAGAGCTTCGCCCTGGCCTACGCACGCTGGATGCAGGTGGTGATGGCTCGGGTCCACGACGGCAACCTTGCTGCTGCACTGGAGCTCAGCACACGGGGACTGGCGCTTTGCGCAGACGGTACCCATCCACGGATCGAGCGGTTGATCCGGACCGAACGGGTCATGATCACGGGCGCCCTGGACCGGCTCGTTGAAGCCGAACAGGAAATCACGGAGATCCGTCGGGTCAGCGACCGGCTGGCGGCCCCGGACCCGGGGGCGACCGCAGCCATCGCCGCCCACCGCTTCAGGACGGGGCAGTGGGATGACGCACTGGTCGAGCTTGATCGCCTGAATGAGAACGTGTACGAACACGCGGCTGTACTGTCGCGCGGCCTGACCGCGCTGGTGGCTGCCCATCGCGACGACAGAGCAACCTGCGAGGCGCAGTTGCACCTGATGCGCGATCACCGTCCGGAAGCTCCGGCCGGCCATGAGGCCGCACAGTGGTTGCTGATGGCACGCTCCGTCGCCGCCGAACGATCCGGGCTCGCGGAACAGGCGCTCGCGGCGCTGCGTCCCGTCCTCGACCCGAAGATCGCGGCTGTCCTGGAGGACCCCTGCGACTGGCTTCCGATCATTGTGCGGCTGGCCCTGGCGATCGGCGATCGCGCTACGGCCGAAGCTGCCGCGGCGGTCCGGCCGCCAGGCCCGACCGAGCCGAGTACCGCTTACCGGCACCACGCGGCCCTGCACTGCGCCGGCCTTCTGGCAGGTGACTCTGCCGCACTCGTCGCCGCCGCGGACTACTACGCGTCGTCCTCCCGCCCGTTGCGGCAGGCCAACGCGCTGGAGGATGCGGCGGAGCTGCTGGCCTCCCAAGGATCGCCGATCGAAGCCAAGCGCCGGCTGGACGATGCCGTGGCCGCGTACACGGGTCTTGGTGCGCTCTGGGACGCCCGGCGTGCCCGAGCAAGGCTGCGCGCCCGTGGGATTCGGCAAGGGGCCCGTGGCCCCCGGGTAAGGGCAACCTCCGGCTGGGCCAGCCTGACAGCGACCGAGCTGCGGGTCGCCAACCTGGTCGCCGTCGGCCGATCCAATCCGGAGATTGCCGCCGAAATGCTGCTTTCCGCCCGCACCGTCCAGAGCCATGTCTCGCACATCCTGGCCAAGCTCTCGTTCAGATCAAGGGTGGAGATCGCCGGCGAAGCCGCGAGGCGAGGGCTCACCGAAGGGGGAGGATGACTCGGAGCCCCCGAGCGTGGGTGAGTTGTCCCCGGTACCGAGTCAGCTGGGTGGTGCGGACGAGTCGGGTATCGGCTCACGAATCCGTGCCATCGGGGTGTGGCTGCAAGCATGCCTCGGCAATGGCGAAGTGACGGAGGGCCTCGAAGCCTTCAGGCAGGTCGAGGTGGCCTTCGGCAACACCGCTCGGACGTTCGGCGACGAGGCGACGTGCGTGGGCGAGGTAGCCCGCCAGGGACTTCTCGCCGTGGCGGGCCGGTCTGTCGGCGCGGTTCCAGTCGGGGCCGTCCAGGGTGTAGAAGCGGAAGTCGGCGAGGCTCAACGGGGGTTCCACCGGGCCGCCCTCGTGGCGCCAGAGGCCGGCGCCCGGAGTGAAGCGGTAGTCGGGAAGCAGGCGATGACCGTCCGTGGCTATGAAATCGACCGCGTCGATGATGAAGTCCCGGACCGTGTCGGACATGAAGTACGGAAAGCTGACTCGCGTCCAGCCGGGCTTGATGCCTTCGTGGCCGTGTGTGACGATCTCGTCGCGCAGTGCCGCCGAATGGTCGTCGTCGATCCTCAGCAGACGGTGCCCGTACGGGCCGGCGCAGGAGCAGCCGCCGCGGGCCTGGATGCCGAACAGGTCGTTGAGCAGTGCGACCACGAAGTTGTGGTGAAGATAGCGGTCGCCGTGTCGGATCAGGAACGAGACGATCGGCAGGCGTGGCACGTGGGTGGTGCCGAGGATGACGATGTTCGGGTTGTTCTGCCAGCGGGCCAGGACCGCGTTCCAGGATCGCTCCTCCCTGGCGTGGATCAGCTCGGTACCGACCATCTCCTTGACCCCGAAGGCGAGGCCGGCGCGGATCGACTCGACGATGGCCGGCGTGCCGCCTTCTTCCCGGGCGACCACGTCGTCGAGGTAGTACTGATGCTGGGGATCCACGAAGGCCACGGTGCCGCCGCCCGGCATGGTGGGTACCCGATTGCGGACCAGGCTCCGCCGAACGATGAGCACTCCCGGAGACTGCGGGCCTCCGACGAACTTGTGGGGCGACAGGAAGACGGCGTCCTTGTGATCGATGCGGCCCGGTGCCGACTCGGCGACACGGATCGGCACGTACGGCCCCGCCGTCGCGAAGTCCCAGAAGGACAGGGCTCCGTGAGCGTGCAACAGGGAGGCGATGCGGTCGGTGTCGGTGAGGATGCCGGTCACGTTGGAGGCTGCCGAGAAGCTGCCGATGCGTAGTGGCCGGTCCGCGTAGCGGCCGAGTTGGGTACGCAGATCGTCCTCGTCGATCTGGCCGTTCGAATCCATCTTGATGACCACGACATCGGCGATCGATTCCCGCCAGGGCAGTTCGTTCGAGTGGTGTTCGTAGGGGCCGACGAAGACGACCGGCCGCTGATCCGCTGCTATGGCGTGCGCCGGACCGTGCTGTTCGGCCAGCCCGACCGGGCTCTGCAGCTCCAGAAGGCCGACGAGCTTGTTCACCGCGGCTGTGGTTCCCGAACCGCAGAAGAGCACGACGTGGTCGTCGGTGCCGCCGACCGCGCGGTGGATGAGCTCGCGGGCCTCCTCGCGCAGGCTGGATGTCTGCAGACCGGTGGCGGAGCTCTCCGTGTGGGTGTTGGCGTACTGGGGGAGGACCGTCGCGCGGAGCCAGTCCTCGATGAAGTCCAGCGAACGCCCGGAGGCCGTGTAGTCGGCGTAGGTGATGCGCCGCGGCCCGTAGGGGCCCGGCAGTACGTCGCCGTCACCGATGAGGCCGCGCCGGATCCGGGCCAGCCGCGCCGTGGCAGCGCGCGACGTTGCCTCTGCGTCTGACCGGTCAGCGGCCGTGCGTCCGGTCGCCTTGCTCCCGTCCGAGGCGTCCTGACGCATGCCCGGCTCGTTCCGGCGGGACCGGCCGATCAGCCCGAACGGTTTCCTGAGGGCCGTGATGACAGTGCTCTTTTCCACGCAAAGCCTTACGACGGTGTTCGACCGAAGGTTCAACGTGACGCTGGTCACGGGCGCCGCGTACGGCGTGTTTCCCCGCGCTCGTCAGGCCTCCTGGCCAACACGGCTCTGCCGGGCGGCCTCGGCGGCGATCTCGACCCGCGACCGGAAGGAGAACTTGGCGAGGATGTGCGAGACGTGCGTCTGGACCGTCCGGGTGGAGAGCATCAACTCGGCGGCGATCTCCGGATTGGAGCCGCCGTCGGTGATCCCCCGGGCGACGCGCAGCTCCGCCGGTGTCAGGCTCTGCCAGCCGGAGGCGGCCCGCGCCGGCTTGTCGGGCCGAGCCGCCGCCGCCGCGGCCGAAGCCGTCGACGGCTATCGCGCACTCGGCGCCTCGTGGGACGCCCGCCGCACCCGGCAGCGCCTGCGGGCGGCAGGGATCACCGTCAGGAACCGACGGACGGTCGCCAGGAGTGAGACGGGCTGGGAGGCCCTGAGCGCGACCGAGCGCACCGTGCTGGCCGTGATCGCGGAAGGCTGCTCCAACCCGCAGATCTCCGAGCGGCTGTACATGTCCCGCCGGACGGTTCAGGTGCACGTGTCGCGCATCATGGCGAAGCTCGGCGGGTCCTCGCGGGTGGGGCTTGCCGTGGCGGCGACGTCGCGACAGCCCCGGTGAGCAGCGCGGCTGCGCGCCGATCCGTCCCTTTCGGGGGATGGATCGGCGCGCACCGTGCAAGACCGGCGGGATCGTCTTCCTGTCCCGCTTCCGGTCCCGCCGGGTCTCGGCTGCGGTCCCGACCCGCGTCAGTTGTGGGAGAACCGGAGGGTCGGCAGGATCCTGCCGAGCCAGGCCGGGGTCCACCATGCGGCACGGCCGGTCAGCCGGAGCAGGACGGGCAGCAGGACCAGCCGGACGAGGGCGGCGTCGAGCAGGACGGCCAGGCCCAGGACGATGCCCATCTCCTTCGGGGGCAGCGGGCCGGAGAGGGCGAAGGTGAAGAACACGGCGACCATGACGGCGGCGGCCGCGAAGACGACCCGGCCCGAGTGGGTCAGCGAGGCGACCATGGCCGTGCGGGGGTCGCCGCTGCGCTCGTAGTGCCCCTTGGCCGAGGCGAGGAGGAAGACGGTGTAGTCCATCGCGATCGCGAAGATCATGGCGAAGAAGAAGACCGGCGCCCACCCGTCGAGGAAGCCCTGCGGGGTGAAACCGAGCAGTCCTGCCCCGTGCCCGTCCTGGAAGACGAGACGGGCGGCGCCGAAGGCGGCCGTGGTGGCGAGCAGGTTGGTGACGGTGCCGATCAGCGCGACCAGTGGGGCTTGCAGGGCGAGCAGGAGCAGGACGAATCCGAGCGCCAGGATGACCCCGACGACCAGGGGGGTCTTGGCGTTCAGGACGTCCTGCAGGTCGAGGTTCTCGACCGCGGCGCCGCCGACCAGCGTCTGCTGGGGCAGGTGCCCGCGCAGTTCGGCGACGGTCGTCCTCAGGGTGGGGTCCGCGGGGTCGGCGGCCGGGACGGCCTGGATGAGCGCGAGGTCGGAACGGTCGGCCGCGTTCGTCGCCGGCATCACAGCCGCGATCCCGGGGTTGTTCTTGAGGACCGCGGCGGCGGTCTCGGCCTGGGAGATCGGCGTCACGATCTGGAGGGCGCCGGGAGCACCGGGGCCGAACGCCTGCTGAACCGCGACGTAGCCCGTCCGCGCGGAGGAGTCTGCGGGGATGACGGTGACGGACGGCATGGCGGTCCGCAGCCCGATCACCGGCAGGGCGAGTGCCAGCAGGGCGATCAGGGCGGGGACGCCGTACCGCAGGGGGTGTGCCCACAGACGTTCGGCCCAGCGGGAGAAGCGGGGCGAGCCGGCGGGGTCCGCGGGACGGGTGAACGGCAGGGGCGCGGCGTTGACCCGGAGGCCGAGGCTTCCGAGGACCGCCGGCAACAGCGTCAGGGTCGCGGCCAGAACGAACGCGACCGCGATCATGATGCCCAGCGCCATGGACCGGAACGCGGGTGACGGGACGAGCAGAACCGCGGAAAGGCTGACCAGGACGGTGGCGCCGGACAGCGCGACGGCCTTGCCGGCGGTGTCCATGGTCTCGCCGACGGCGTGCCGGGCGGCGCCGTGTCGGGCGAGCGCCCCACGGAACCGCACGACGATGAACAGGGCGTAGTCGATGCCCAGGGCGAGGGCGAACATCATCGCGAAGTTCATCGCCCAGATGGACGTCGGTGTCAGGTGGTTGAGCAGCACCAGCGCACCCGCGGAGGCCGCCAGTCCCGCCATGGTCAGCAGCAGCGGGAGCCCGGCGGCGACCAGCGAGCCGAAAGCCAGCACCAGGATCGCGAGGGTCACCGGCCACGACAACATCTCCGACTGCATCATCGCGTCGTGGTTGGCGGCGTTGAAGTCGCTCCACAGGACGGAGGCGCCCGTGGCGCTCACCTGGACGCCACCTCCGGACAGCGCCCCGAGCGGACCCTTGAGGTCGTCCGCCGCACGGACCATGGCGTTGGTGTCGGCCTTCGCGCCGGCCAGCACGACCGCGGTGCGCCCGTCGGGGCTGATCGTGGCGCCGGGTTGGGGCGGCACCACCTCGCCGATGCGCGGGTCGGTCTTCAGCAGCGCCACCGCCTGATCGACGACCTGCTGAACGGCGGGGTCGGTCACCGGTCGGTCAGCGGCGATGACGATCTGAAGGGCCGAGGAGGCGTTGCCGTCGAAGTGCTGCTGAGCGAGCTCGCGGACGCGGACCGACTCCGAGCCGTTGGCCTGCCAGCCCGCGCCGGCCAGTGCGGAGGTCACCTGCGGGGCGAAGGCGCCGAGCCCGGCGACCACGACGAGCCAGAGTACGGCGACCAGCCGCAGGCGGTCGGCAGCCCAGAGACCGAGACGGCCCAGGAGGCCCGATGGTCCGCTTCGTTCGGGACGACGGCTCTCACGCCCGCCCTCCGTCGGGCGGGGAGGGTGGCGCACCGGGTCGTGGTGCGGGGCGTGCGGGTGGTCGGTCGTGGTCATGCGGGGCCTCCGTGGGGGCAGCCGAAAGCGGGTGTGGGCAGGCGTGGTTCTCGTCGTGGTGGTGTGCGTCCCCGATGTCCGCCGGAGGGCCGCACGCATCGCGTCGGGTCGGCTATGCGACCGACCGGTGCTCTCGCAGGGTCGTCCGAAGCGAGCGGAGCGCGTAGTGGTAGCGGGATTTGACGGTGCCGGGAGGTACGCCGAGGATCTCGGCGGTGGCGTTGATGGAGCGGTCCTCGAAGAAGACCTGCGTGACCACGGCGCGGTGCTGATCGCTCAGGGACGCCAGCGCCGAGCGAACCGACCAGGTCGTCAGGAGCAGGTCGATCTCGTTCGTGGCCGCGCTCTCGTCGAAGAGCGTGTCGGGGGCGTCGAAGCCGACCTCGACGGGCCGGTACCGGCGCGAGCGCAGGTGATCGATGAGCAGGTTCCCGGCCACCCGGTAGAGCCACGGCAGCGCGCTCTGGTGGTCGGACGACAGCACCTCGGGATGGTGCAACGCGCGGAGGAAGGTCTCCTGCGTGAGGTCCTCGGCCAGCTGCGGATCCCCGAAGGTGCGCTTGGCGAGGAAGGAGAGGACCGCGGGGCGGTGCATGGCGCTCAGTCGGCGGAACGCGACCTCGGGCATCCGGGCCCGGACGGCCGGGGAACCGTTCACCCGCGTGGGCCTGTTGTGGGTGAGCGTTCTCATGAAGGTCCTCGCGCGTCGATCAGGGAGTTGTGCCGGTCGTGCCGACGATCGAGGTTTGCATGGCGGGAAAGAGGGAAACATCCGCCAGCCAGGCACGCCTGGGCAGTCGGTCGGTAGGCAGGTGGGGACAAGGCCGGGGCGGTCCGGCTTGACATCGGCTACGCCGGCAGCACCCGGCGACTCCCCGGCACAAGCCATCTGACCTGTGCTTTTGCGCCGACTGGCGGATAGCTGGCGCATCCGCGCACTCAGGCCGAGTCGGGCGCGGCGCCGGGCGACGCGGCAGGCCTGTCGCCAGGGTCAGGTGGGCGGGTGCTCGTTTGGTGAGCGGCATAGCCTGAGGGCGGGGCCGGACGACGCGGTGCGGAAGTGCCGGCGATGATCCGATGGGTCGCGGTGGGCGTGGACCCGTCAGGGCCGAACCGGGCCGCGGTGGACCGGGTGGCCACCTCGCCCTGGCTTTCCTCGATGGAGGACAAGGGGACTCGGGCGTAGGACTGTCAACGGACTTGGCGAAACGAAGAGGGCGTTCAGTCAGTCTGAGTGAGTCCTGCAATAGGGCTGTGAGGCAAATCACTCTCGAAGCCTTGGCTGTTCACTGCCCCTCACGCGCCTCTCACGGATCGCGTGTCATGGGGTGGTACAAGGCGTCATGGGCGGCGAAACGTGACAGGCCCTGACCTGCGGGTTCTGGACTGAGTGGACGGACCGTCACACCCTTTCGGCCGCTGGGGGTCACGGGGTTGCAGGTTCAAATCCTGTCGTCCCGACAGAAATGTCGGAAGCCCGCCGATCTGGAGGTATCCAGGTCAGCGGGCTTCTTCTCGTTGGTGCGGGTCTTCACCTGACCAGTCGGAGGTGCCGTGTACCGGCGCCCTTGGGGACCAGCGGTCTCACGCCCGGCCGTGAGGTACGTGCTCAGCGCCTGCCCTGCCAGCTCGATCGAGCGGAGGTCGGGGTGTGATGGTGGAGTCGGGTATTGGAACTTCCTGAATGCCTCAGCCGGTGCGGACCCACACCGTGAACTCGTCGGCGAGTCCGGGCGGGTTGGCGGCCGCGGTCCGGCGGGCGATCCCCTCGTAGTACTCCAGCTCGTGGAGGATCACGGGCACTGGCTTGCCGATCGTGCTCTCGATGACGCCATCGTTGTGGAGGTTGCGCGCGTGCCGGACGCATGCCTGGTTGAAGTTGGCCTCGATCAGTGCGGCGGTCGGCCCGACAGTTGTGATCCAGTCCTCGGGGCGGGTGGGCTCGTCGTACCAAAGTCCGAGTTCGCTGATCCACTGGTGGCGTGCTGCGGCTCCGTCGGGGTCGCGGGTGAGGTCGCCGATGACGGTGAGCTCGTTCTGGAGCCAGAAGGCGTAGTTCCAGCGGGCTTCCGCCTCGTCGGAGGCGGCCGCGATGCTGCTTCAGAACTGAGCTTCGGTGTTGTATCCGATGGTCAGGGTGGGCTGTCGTGGGTCGTCCCTCTCGTTGTCGATGAAGAACGAGATGACGTAATCGCCGCTGGCCACTGGGCATAGAGAAGCAACAGCAGGCCGGCCAGGCGGTTTTCGGTCCGGATGGTGTCGTCGTGCAGCAGGCGGCGGGCGGTGGCCCAGCGGGCGTCGTCGTCCATCGCCTGGGACGGTCCGTTCCACTTCACAGCTGGGAAGCTGAGGTCACGGGCGATCTTGTGAGGGAGCGCCCAGCGCACGAAGTGGCTTGCTTCTCTTCGGAGTTGGATCTCGTCGTGGGTCATCCAGTGTCCGAGGTCGTTTTGGCGGCAGCTGGCCAGGGTCAGGTTCTGGTCCGTGAGCCAGTCCAGGAGATAGACAGCGGCTCGTAGGTGCGCACGTACGACGTTGAGCTGGGTGTGCGTGATGTCGTAGCCGCGGCTTCGGCGGCGAATCCGGCGGATCAGGTGCCAGGCCGCGTAGCGGTGCAGGATCTGCCGCCCCTCCCTCGCCGGCGACGCTGGCCGAGCACCTGCGAACGGCACTCCAAACCTACGCGTCAGGCGGCTCGACAACTTCGACGGCGGTTCCGATAGCGATACCGCTCGGCGACGACCTTGACGCCGACGTACGACAACTCGTGGCACTGGCAGATGCGGTGAGATCCGCCTAGCACGTCGCATCTGTGCCCGGTGAGCCCCACACCTGCCCGCAGGTGCGCGGCCCGGATGACGACTCGATGGCGGGCCGGTCCACCCCGACGCCGTTCAGCGCCCCGTCTCGGTGGGCACATTGCATCCACAGGTCAGAGCCGGGTCGTCGGCTCGGGGGCGGCACTCGGTTCGTGGCAGACAAACACGATTGGATCAAGGAGACGGATGATGGAGCTGTTGATCTCAGCCGGGCGGGTGCTCACGGGCCCTGGTGGCGAATGCGTGGACGATGGGGCCGTACTCGTCAGCGGAGGTTCCATCGCTGCGGTCGGGACACGCGACGAGGTCGAACAGGTCGCCCCCGACGGCGTGCGGAGGGCGTCCTTCCCCGAAGGCACCGTCCTCCCGGGCCTGATCAACTGCCACGTCCATCTAGCCTTCGACGCCGGGCCGGACCCGATAACTTCGTTGCAGGAGGCAGACAACACGAGTCTGCTACTCGGCATGGCCGGCCGGGCGCAGCAGGCTCTGGCCGCGGGTGTGACCACGGTGCGGGACCTGGGCGACCGGGGTGGGCTCTCGGTGCGTCTGCGTGACGCCATCGCGGCGGGAGTGTTGCCTGGTCCGCGGATCCTGGCGGCGACGGCCCCCCTCACCCCGCCCGGCGGACACTGCTGGTTCCTCGGAGGCGAGGTGTCCGGAGAGGAGGCCATCCGGGACCGGGTGAGGCGCAACGCCGCGAGCGGCGCCGACGTGATCAAGGTCATGGCCACGGGGGGCAGCCTGACCAAGGGCGGGGCGGCAACCTGGCAGTCCCAGTTCACCACCGAGGAACTGCACGCGGTGGTGGCGGAGGCCCGCCGGGCCGGTCTGCCGGTCGCGGCCCACGCCCATGGCGCGGACGGTATCGCCGCCGCGGTCGCCGCCGGAGTGGACACCATCGAGCACTGCACCTGGATGGTCGACGGAGGCTTCGAGCTGCGCGCCGACGTGGTCGCCGACATCGCCGCCAAGGAGATCCACGTCTGCCCGGCGGCCAGCCACAACTGGCGGCGCTTCGCCGAGTACTTCGGAACCGAGCGGGCCGAGCAACTGTTCGGCCAGATACGGTGGATGGCCGAACAAGGGGTCCGCCTGGTGGTCGGAACGGATGCCGGGGTGCCGGGCTCCGTGTTCGACGGCTTCGTGGGCGCTCTCGAGCTCTATGAACACCTGGGCCTCTCCCTGGACCGCGTCATCGACATGGCCACCACCGACGCCGCCCGCGCCCTCGGAATCGACGCTGACACCGGGCGGCTCGCCGCCGGCTACCGCGCCGACCTGCTCGTCGTTGACGGCGACCCGCTGCGTGACCTGAGCGCCCTGCACGCCACACGTCTCGTCATGGCAGCAGGACGTCCGTACGGCAACGGAGCAGTCGACGGCTCGTGAGCGCGTCAGCTCTGCTCGCCCTGTAGAGGCTGACCAACCAGGACCCACGCACGCCCGGGACCAGTGCCGGCAGTCGCCGACTGGTCCCGGGCGAATGCATATTCGGTGCACAGGACTTCCGGATCATCGCGCTGAAGCGATGTCGGCCCTGTATCCCGTGACGCCATGAGCCCGCTAGGACCGCGGACGGTCGCTAGGAACCGGACACGCGGCCTCGGTTCTTTCGTGCCGCGATCAGTCCACGAGGTCCGACCAGATGTTGAGGTTTCCGTCGTCGACGACGAGCTCGTGGTAGCCGAACCGCTCGCCGAGTGAAATGAATCGGTCGTATCGGGCCTCGCTGATGGGTACGAAGTACGCTTTCAGGGCCCGCAGGTAGAGCCGGAACCCGAGGTCGGGGTCGACCTCGGTGACCGCCCGCTCGAGTGCCGGTGTCACGTCCGGCAGGGGTGCGGCGTAGATGCTGGTTACGGCTTTCTCCGTCAGCGCTGGTGCGGTTTCCCGGATCTCTGCTAGGACGGCCTCCCTCAGGTCAGGGTCCGGCTCGGGGGCCGGGGCAGCGGATATGAGGGAGGGGTCGTTCTGGCGGATCCGGGTGACGCAGATGTCCGCGATCCGACCTAGCCAGGTTCGGATGTCGTATCCCTCGCTCACCGGGTCGACGTACGCCTCTGTCGCCGCCAGCCAGAGGGTGTTGAGTACCTCGTCCGGCAGGGGAGCTAGTCGCTGAATATCCGTCAGGATGTCCTGGACGTAAACCGGACCGTACCGCTCCGTCAGCGTACCGGCGAGGTCGAGGCCTGCCGCCGTGTTCCGGGCCACGGGATGGCGGAAGTACTTGGTCAGCCCGCTGAGTCCGAAGTCCTCGAAGTAGGCATCATGCGGTTTGGTCATCGATACAGTCCTTACTTCGGGTACGCCGTGTAGACAACGAACTTTGTCGGCTTGTGGCTCTTTCCGACGTACTTCAGGAAGATCAGCACGGTACTCCCGGTCGGCGTGCCCCCGGTGGGGCCGCCCTTCGTGAACACGCTACCGAGTTGGCCCTCGTCTCTGACCTCCCAGGTGATCGGGAGCAGGTCAGACGTGGGTCGAAGGCACCTCCGCGCTTGGACTGTTGCGCCATCCAACTCTCCAACCTCTTCAGGTTGGCGGGCTTTGCGATCCACTGCTGGTATGCCTTGCCGACAGCCCGGACTGCGGTGTCCTGGTCCTTCCACTTGGTCGCCGTTCCGATGTCGTCTGCCCTCGTCTGTGCGTCCGCGTCGCTGAGGACGTGGTCCTTGAGGGTGTGGGCACCGTGCTTGTCTCCCTCGTCGGCCACGATGTCAAGGCAGTTGTGGACCAGCAGGTCCTGCGGTCGGCGGTACGCACGTAGAAGGTGTGCAGATCGTCAACCGTCAGGTCGTAGACCGTCTGCGGCGCAAGGTAGGCGCGGTCGCGGAGGCCGCGGATGAGGTGGAGCGTGCCGTCCTCTGCACGCAGCTGGTCGCTGGTGTGCAGGTAGTTCGCGCTGGATCCCGACGGATCCCAGGTCGGATTCTCCGTGGCGAGGCGATGGATGAGCGCGGTGAGTTCGTCGGACAGTGGTGGCCGGCCTGGCTGGGTCGGCAGCCGGCGCCACTTCCAGCGGACCGGTTTGCGGTGCCAGGCCGGCAGGGCGCCGGGGTGACGAGCCGCTGCCGGCCCAGTGCGGTGGGCAGCTGTCGCACGAGTGCCGCGAGCACCGCATGGTCCGCCCACGACATCAGCGGCCGCCCGACCTGGTGCTGCAGCACTGTCACCTCGTGGCGCAACGCGAGGGTCACGCGGTTTCTCACGGCGGAGGAACGTCCCCGCAGTGCCAGCCAAGCGCAGCGTCCGCCGACGTCCGGGCCAACTCGAAGCGGCTGAGTGCCTGCGGCCGGATCCGCTCCCGCGCGGCCCTCACGGCGTTGGTCGAGCCGCCGCCCTGCGCGTGCCTCACAACCCGACCTGTCGAAGCTGTCCAGCCGCCACCGGTCGAACGGCTCCGGCATCAACCGTTCAGGCCCAATGGAAACCCCTGACATATGTCGCAGCGTCATAATGTCACGTCTGCAACGCATTGGGCGTCGAACGGTGGCAAACCCGGCCATTTGCAAGGGATTTCACTGCAGGTCGACCGCTCGGGGCGTATCGTTCGATTGGTTGCGACATTCGGATCACTCAACTCGACAGGGGGATGGTGCGCATGGAGCCCCACGGTGGGATGGTGGAAACGCTGGCCCGCATGCTGTATCGAACAGCGGACCGCCGTCTCTCCTGGGCCCCTGCCGCGATATCCGAGGAGATGAATACGCAAATCCTCGACGTCGAAGCGGCCCTGGAGCGGCTGCTCGATCTCGGGCTGCTCGTCCCGTCCCCGACCGATCCGAGCGGCTACTCGGCCGTCCGGCCCGACGCCGCGTTGTCCCGCCTGCTGGCCCTGGAGGAGGATCTGACCGGGGTCTGGCACCAACAGCTGGCCGATCACCGGCAGCGGGTGAATTCCCTCCTCCGCGAGTTCCCGCTGCCCGGAACGGCCGGCGGGAGCGTGCACGTCGAGATGCTGCCGACCCCGTCCAAGATCCATTCCTACCTCGAGGACCGCCTCGACGGGATCCTGACCCAGGAGCTCGCCATGCATCCCGGTGGTGTTCCTCCCCTGGAATACGTGGACGACATGCTCTTGCGCGACATGGAGGTCCTCACCCAGGGCGTCAAGGTCCAGGGCCTCTACGCCCGTCACCTCACCGAGGTCGCCTACATGCGCGACTACCTGACGGAGGTCGCTCACCACGGTGCGGATATTCGGGTCTCCGACTACCTGCCGCTCCGGATGATCCTGATCGACCAGGACCTCGCGATCCTGCCACTTGATCCCCAGGACACCTCGCGTGGGGCATTCGCTGTCCAGAGCGAGGAAATATCCAGGAGCCTGCACACGATATTTGCGCATCACTGGGCCATGTCACTGCCGCTCGACGAGTGTTTCCCGGACGCCGCGCCAGAAGAGCCCCTGGGCCCCCAAGGTCAGACGATCGCACGCATGCTGGCGATCGGGATGAAGGACGACGCCATAGCGCGCCAGCTGGGCATCTCCAAAAGGACCTTCAGTCGGGCGATTTCGAAACTTCTGCAGGATCTGGGCGTCCAGACCCGGTTCGAGGCCGGGGCCAAACTCGTCCGGGCCGGGATGCTGGACTCTCCGATACCCCTGCCGAAGCCCGATCCCCGAAAGGACCTTCGGCCCGGAATCGGCGGTGAGCGAAGCTCCGCGTGAGCCGCACTGTGCCGCAGTACTGGCGCAGGGGAGGACTTCCTCGCCGTTGAGACGAAGGAGCAGGGCGAGGTCGCGAATGTCGTCGTGCCGGGTTGCCCGGAGCAGGAAGTGCTCCATGAGCGGGAAGTGCTCCACGAGCAGGAGGTGCTCCACGGGCAGGAGGTGCTCCACGCCAGGACCGAACCCGGAGGTGCGGAGTGGGTGTCGCTCCTCCATGGTCGGATACCGCTCGTAGTCCTGGGCCGGCCCGTCGTGCAGCTGAAGCGCGCGTTCCAGCTCCTGCCCGGTGGTGTGCCGCTCTCCCGGACCGGCGGTCTCGCCGATGCCGGACAGGAGCTTCGCGCCGAGTGCTTCGGAGGCGTCCTCGGGGTCGAACGCCCGGTGGAAGGGGCCGCTGGGTTGCCGTCCGGTCCGTATGCACGTCCTGCGGCAGGGGCGGATTCCGGTGCCGCAGCGTCTGGAGCACCGTCAGGTAGTGCTTCTTCGGAACGGTCCAGGAACCCGGCGCCACAATAGTGCGATCGGACACGGTCGCCTTCCGGTGACTCGGCCCTTTTCGGATGGACGGTTCATCCTCACCGACCGTCGCCGACGGAGTCCAGCTCATCCGGCCGGGTACGCACGCCATGGCCACTCTCCGCCACGGCCAACCGCATTCTCAGCATGTAAGACACATGACCAGGGAGTTGCCGTCGGTTTACCTGGCTGGCTACCGCCATGTCGACCACAAGAGGTATAAAGCGTCTTGCATGGCTCTGAGGCGCGGATTGGGTCACCCCGCTCCGTTCGCTCCGAATCTCCACACGCCTCACCTGTCCCACGCTGGTCATGGACACCTCAGGGCATGCTGTCCATCCGCGTACCCAGAAAGCCGCGCCTGGCGCCGAGAATTGATTCCGCGGGCGCAATCTGGACCGTCAGCCCTCGGCAAGGAGTACAGATGAGGATCGGGACCGCTGTGGTCGGCCGGGGGCCTGCTGCCCGTCGGATGGCTGAAGGTCTGAGACGCTCAGGCGCTTACGAAGTCCTCTCCCTGTTGGAGGGCTGTCCGGCCGGGGACGGCTCGGAGCTCACCGAAAGGCGGTGGCGCAGCGTACTCAGCAGGCCCGACGTCGACTTCGTGGCGCTGTGCCTGCCGCCTGCCGATCTGCTCGAGCCGGCCAGTGCCGTGCTTGCGGCCAACAAGGCGGTCCTGCTGGACGGACTCGTACCGGCATCCCTGACGGAGTTCGATGCGTTATCGGCCAGACAGTCCGCTGACACGCCGCTCGGTGTGATGCTGCCCCTTCGCATGCTGCTCGACGCCGGCCAGTGGCCCGTCGGTTCGAGTCCGGTCACGTGCGGAAGTCTTGAGCTGTCGCGGTTCGTTCCAGAGGCCAGCCATGATGATCCGCTGTGGGCCTCGACCGGCCGCTCGTGGCAGGAAGGCGCCGTTGTCGCACTGCTGGCGCCGTATCTGGACCTGGCGTGCCAGTTGCTGGGCGAGCCGGTGGCGATCCGTCTGGACGGGGTCGAGAGGGGCACGGCCGCCGGGAGCGCTCGCTTCACCTCCGGGGCACAGCTGTCGATCGCCGTGACCATCAACTCGGTCAACCCGGTCCAGCGGCTGGAGGTTCTCGACGCGGAACGCCGGTTCACCTTGGACGGCGGGACGCTGAGGATTTCGGACCGGTCGACCACACGCACGCGGAAGACACCCACCATGTCGGAGCTTCACATGGCGGTCTATCACGAGATGGCCGATGCCCTGCTTGCCGGCCGCCAGCCCGAGAAGTCGGCCTTCGCTCTGAGCCGGGGGCTTGCGACCGCCATGACCTTGCTGAATCCGTCAACGTAGCGGAGAAGTTGGTGCGGCTTGTGCCGATGGCACAGGCGGAGCCACGGTTCAGGGTGGCACCACCTGTGCCGATGGCACAGGCGGAGCCACGGTTCAGGGTGGCACCACCCGATCGGTGTCACGCGATGACGGCCGGTCGTTCCCATGCGGTGGCGCCGAAAGCCGGTGCGCGAGCTGATGCGACGTCCGACCAGGACCGCTCACTGAGCCGGCCCGCAGCGGTCCGGATGCTCTCCCGCACCGCCACCTGGGAATCGTCGACGCGCTGCTCTGCCGGAGCTGCGCCGGCTGCCGGCGGGACCACCTGCCGCACGACCCGCCACCGCGCGGCGCGGTGCACTACCGCTTCGCCAGTGGCGCGGCGACGGCACCGACCAGGTCGTCCACGCCCTGCTGCGCGGGTAGGTCCGCGGGAAGCGGGACCGATCGGCCGACCCCGGCCGGGTGCTGCTCGACGCCCAGAGCCTTCGCGCGGCGGCCGGGGTGCCCGCGTACACGACGGGACGGGACGCGGCGAAGAAAGCGCCAGATCGTAAGCACGGCCCGGCTGTTGACGCGCTGGGCCTGGTGATCGCGGCGGTGGTGCCGGCCGCCTCTGCCCAGGACGGCACCGCCGGCACCGCCCTGCTGGACAAGGCCGCTGCCGAGCCCGACGCGGTCGGGAAAGCCGCGGCGGACCAGGGATTCAAGAACACCGCCGTGGCCCGCGGGGCGCGAAAACGGGCATCGAGGTCGAGACGGTCGAGGCGGTCAGCGCAACCCGGTGGACGCCGGGTTCGTTCCCCGGCCCGGTTCGTCCACCCGGCCACGACCGCAACCGCCCTGCGGACCCACGACCGACTCCGCAGCGCCGAAACGGACATCAGCTCATGTACCGCCCTCTCGCGCGGAAGGGTCACGACAGGCTGCCGACACGCCGAAGCTCCGCAGCGCACGGGCAGCTCGGGAGGGTCACCTGCTCCAACGGCGCTTCGTTGCCTTGGGCACGCACCTCGCGACCACGGCTCTGGCCAGCACACTCACAGGATCACACCACGTTGCGGCAGCCTGCGCTCGCACCCGCGACGAAGACCGCTCCTGACGGTGCGACACCTTCCGCCGGTGGCCGTGGCGGCAGTCGCGCACATGGCGCGTCTTGAAATGTGAGACGAACGGGGCCGGAGTCCCCAGGCTGCCAAGGCAATTGCTCGCCCTCGGAATCCCTGGACGTGCCCCATGAGGTGGCGGAGTATTGGGGCGCGAAGCAGTGAGCGGAAAGAAGTGCCGCCCACAGAATTCCGAAGGGGGGAATCGTGGAGACTCTCATCAACGGCTGGTGGTAGCGAATGTCGTCACGCTGGTTCAAGGCGTCGATGTGACGCCGATTCCATGGTGGGGGGACATTCGGACGTGGCAGGCGTCGCCCCATCCCAGGCCGGTCCGGCGTCGGGCCGGTTGCCGTCGGATTACCGGGTGTTCTTTCCGGTCCGAAACCGTAGGGGATTTCGGGTCGTTGAACGCCGCATGAGCGAACTGGTGCGGGACACACGGCATTTGTCGCTGCCGGCGTAGGAAGCGTTGCGGCTGCGGCCGGTGGCCGCGCTCCTGCCGTCGTACTCGCCGGAACCGGGCCCGGACGGGCCGGTCAACACGGACCTCGAACGCAGTCTGCCCGCGCACGGCCGGGCTCGGGAGCAGCCCGAGTCGACCGCCGAGGCCCGGCGCTTCGTCTGGAGTCATCAGCGCCGACCCTGCATCGTCCGCGGCTGCCTCGGCGGCCCACAGGTCCGCTACGCCCTCGAAGAGAACCAATTGAGTCTCTGATCGAAATAGCCCTGAAAGGTGAGCAAGGCGAATGAGTGACGAATCGCCGGCGAATCCGCCGTCAGCGTGTCCTGTCAGCAGGAGGGCGCCAGAGCAGGAAGACCGCCCGAGGCCCGCCCACACCGCGCCTGGTCGCCTGCCCATGATCGGGCACACGTGGCCACTCATGCGGGATCCGTTCAAGTTCTTCGAGTCGCTTCGCCGGCACGGTGAAATCGTCCGCATCTTCATCGGCCCGCGCCCGATCTACGTCCTCACCACGGCGCGGCTCGCACACCAGGTCCTGGTCGAGAAGGCGCGCTTCTTCGACAAGGGCATGGTCTACGAGGCCGTCCACCCGTTGAGTGGCAACGGGCTGCTGGCTTCCGGACGTGAGCTGCACCGTCGCCAGCGGCGCATCCTGCAGCCCTTGTTCCACAAGGACATGATCAAGCTCTACTCCGAGACGATGACCATCGAGGCCCAGGCGCTGGCGGATTCCTGGCGCCCCGGGCAGACCGTCCCCGTCGACGAGGTCATGGTCGAGCTGACGTTGCGGACGCTGGTCCGGTCGATGTTCTCCGGGCAGCTGCCCCGAGCCGTGACGGCGGACATCCTCCGCTCGCTGCCGGTCTTCACCCGCGGCATGGTCGCCAGGACCGTGCTCCCGGCCTGGCTGTGCCGGGTCAGCGGGTTCGACAAGCGCTTCCTGGCCGCGGCGGGACGGCTGCGGTCGGCCGTCGACGAGGTCATCCAGAGCGACCACCCCGACGGTGTGGAGGGCAGCAACCTGCTGTCCCACCTGCGCGCGGCCCGTGATCCGGAGACGGGCGAGCCGATGAGTGACGACCTCATCCGGGACGAACTCGTCTCGATCATGATGGCCGGAACCGAGACCACGGCGGCGACCCTGGCCTGGACGTTCCACGAGCTCGCCCAGAACCCCCACATCGAAGAACGGCTCCGGGCCGAGCTGCGGGACGTGTTGGGCGGCCGACAGGTCGGCTACGACGACATCGCCGCCCTGCCCTACACCCGCGCCGTGGTGAGCGAGTCGTTGCGGCAGTACTCGCTGCTGATGCTGTTCCGGCGCGCGACCGTGCCGGTCGTCGTCGGCGGGGTCGAACTGCCCGCCGGCGCCGATGTGATGTTCAGTCAGTCCGACTTGCACCGTGATGCCCGCCCGTTCCCGGGCCCGGACCGGTTCGACCCTGAGCGGTGGCTGACGGACCAGGACCGCCTGCCTCCGCGGGACGCCTTCATCCCGTTCGGCGCCGGCAACCGCCGCTGCATCGGCGAAGGCTACGCCCAGGCCGAGGCGGTGATCGCACTGGCGACCATCCTCGGCCAGTGGCGGCTCGTCCCGGCTCGGGGCCACTCCGTCCGTCGCGTGGCCGCGGCCATGCCCCGTCCCAACAGTCTGCCGATGACCGTCCTCGCGGTCGACAAGGAAGGAAGCGATCTTCACCATGTCTAGTCGAACCAACAAGCGGGTTCCCGCCTCCGGGTCGGACGTCCAGGAGCAGGGGCCCCAGGCCGACCCGATCGCCATCGTGGGCATCGGGTGCCGGTTCGCCGGCAGAGTCGACTCCCCGGACGCGTTATGGCGTCTGCTCGAACAGGGTGGCAACGCGGTCACGGAGGTTCCGCCGGAGCGCTGGAACGTCGACGAGGTCTACGACCCGCAGCCCGGGGTGAAGGGCAAGACCGTGTCCCGCTGGGGCGGCTTCCTCGACGAGATCGGCGGGTTCGACACGGCCGCCTTCGGGATCACGCCGTACGAGGCCGAGGCGATGGACCCGCAGCACCGCATGCTGGTGCAGATGTCCTGGGAGGCGCTGGGCCACGCCGGTATCGCGCCCAACTCCCTGAAGGATTCGCAGACGGGCGTGTTCTTCGGCCTCGCACACCACGACTACCTGCTGCGGACGTTCGACGACTCGCTGGTGGACAACCCGTACGTGATGACCGGGAACGCGCACTCGGTCGCGACCGGGCGGGTGTCCTACCTGCTGGGCGCGCACGGTCCGTCCATGGCCGTGGACACCGCCTGCTCCTCCGGTCTCCTCTCGGTCCACCTGGCCTGCCAGAGCCTGCGCACCGGTGAGTCCGACCTGGCCCTGGCCGGTGCGGCGATGCTGCAGCTCGGGCCCGAGGTCGGGGTGCTGTTCTCCCAGTGGTCCATGCTGTCGCCGAACGGCCGGTGCGCCGCGTTCGACGCCTCCGCCGACGGGTTCGTCCGCAGTGAGGGCAGCGCGGTCATCGCGCTGCAGCGGCTGGACGATGCGATCCGGGACGGCCGCCGGATCCTCGCCGTCATCCGCGGCTCGGCGGCCAACCAGGACGGACGCTCCGAGAACATCGTCGTCCCCTCGGCGACCGCGCAGGAGGCCGTGCAGCGCAGCGCCCTGCGCGCAGCCGGCGTGGACCCCGCCCAGATCGGTCTGGTGGAGGCGCACGGCCCCGGCACGCCGGCCGGCGACCCGGTGGAGTTCAAGGCGCTCGCCGCCGTCTACGGCCCCGGTGACCAGCCGTGCGCCGTGGGTTCGGTGAAGACCAACATCGGCCACACCGAGTCGGTCTCCGGTCTGGCCGGTCTCATCAAGGCGGTCATGGCGGTGCGGCACGCCCAGGTGCCGGGGAACCTGCACTTCAAGGAGTGGAACCCGGACATCTCGCCGGAGGGGACCCGGCTGTTCGTGCCCACCGAGCTGAGTCAGTGGCCGGTGACCGGCGGGCCGCGGCTGGCCGCGGTCTCCTCCTACGGGTTCAGCGGCACCAACGTCCACGTCATCGTCGAGCAGGCCCCCGAGACCACCGGGCCCGTCGAACACACCGCGTCGCACACCGCGTCGCCCGCGGCGGAGGACCGGGCGCGGCCGTACGTGCTGTCGGCCAGCACGCCCGAGGCCCTGGCGGAGTCGGCCGACCGGGTGGAGCGGTGGCTGTCCGGCGACGGCGCGTCGGTGCCGTTGAGCGATGTGGGCTTCACGCTCGCCCGCGGCCGGGAGCACCGCAAGGAGCGGCTGGTCGTCATGGCGTCCTCCCGCAGCCAGCTCGTCGACCAGCTGAAGCTGGCCGCCGCCTCCGAGGCCGGCGAGGCAGTGGTGTCGGGTTCGGTCGGCGTCCACGACGGCGGGCCGGTCTGGATGTTCTCCGGACAGGGCTCCCAGTGGGCGGGCATGGGGCGGACCCTGCTGGAGACCGAGCCCGCGTTCGCCGCGGCGATCGACGAGCTCGAACCGCTCATCGCCCGGGAGGCGGGCTTCTCGGTCCGCGCCGAGCTGGTGAGCGACACGACCGTCACCGGGATCGCGCGGGTCCAGCCCACGATCTTCGCGATGCAGGTGGCACTCGCCGCGGCCTGGCGGGCCCGCGGGGTCGAGCCCGCGGCCGTGATCGGGCACTCCCTCGGCGAGGTGGCCGCAGCGGTCGTCGCCGGCGTGCTGAGCTACGAGGACGGCGCGAAGGTGATCTGCCGGCGGTCCGGCCTGATCACCCGGATCGCCGGCGGCGGCGCCATGGCGACCGTCGAACTCCCCCACAAGGAGGTCGGGGCCGAGCTCGCCGCCGCGGGCATCGAGGACGTCAGCGTCGCGGTGGTGGCCTCGGCGAACTCCACCGTCGTGGCGGGCGACCCCGAGCGGGTCCGCCTCCTGGTGGCCGGATGGGAGGCCCGTGACCTGCACACCCGCCTGGTCGCGGTGGACTACGCCTCGCACTCCCCGCACGTCGACCCGATCCTGGACGACCTGGTCGCGCGGCTGACCGACCTGGCCCCCGCCGCGCCGACCGTCCCGGTCTACGGCACCGTGCTGGACGACCCGAGGGAGCCGGCGGCATTCGACGCGGCCTACTGGGCGGGCAACCTCCGCCGGCCCGTGCGGTTCGCCGACGCCGTCACCGCAGCGGTGCTGGACGGGCACCGGGTGTTCGTCGAGGTCTCCCCGCACCCGCTGCTCACCCACGCGGTCACCGAGACCGCCCACGCGATCGGCCGGGACACGGTCACCGTGCCCACGCTCCGCCGCGACCAGGACACGCAGTTCGGTCTCCTGCCGCAGCTGGCCGGCCTGCACTGCATCGGCGTCCCCGTCGACTGGGAGCGCGAGTTCCCCACCGGCAGCCTGGCCGACGTCCCCCTCCCGGCGTGGGCGGGGCGCGACCTCGGGGTCCTCGCCCTGTCCGTGCAGCGGCCGGACGGATCGAGCGTGGCCACCCACCCGCTGCTCGGCGCCCACCTGACGCCGGTGGACACCGAGGAGGAGCACCACTGGCAGGCCCGCATCAGCGGTCGCGAGCTGCGCTGGCTGAGCGACCACCGCGTCCACGGACAGGCGGTCATGCCCGGTGCCGGCTACTGCGAGATGGCCCTGAGCGCGGGACGCGACGTCTTCGGTACGGACACCGTCGAGGCGACCGACCTGACCATCCACGAGGTGCTGCCCCTGGACGAGAACACCGTGGTGTCCACCCGGGTCCGTCCCGTCAGCGAGGACGTCGTCCGGTTCGAGGTCATGACCCGTCGCGACGGCGACGAGCCGACCACCCTCGCCACCGGATCGCTGCGCCGTGCGACGGCCGTCCCGCAGGAGCGCCGTGAGCCGGCCGAGCTCCTCGACCGGCACCCCGGGACGCTCGAACCGCGCGAGGTCTACGCCAAGTTCCAGGCGGTGGGCGTCCACCACGGCGAGGCGTTCGCCGCCCTCGGCGCCCTGCACCTGTCCGAGGGCACCGGGATCGACCAGACGATCCTCGCCGAGCTCCGGCTTCCCACCGCGGTGCGCTCGCACCTGAACTCCTACGGGATGCACCCGGTGCTGATCGACGGCTGCCTGCAGGCCCTGGCCGCGCATCCCGCCCTGACCCGGGACGCCCTCCCGATCGGCGCCGGCACCCTGCGCGTGCACGGCGATCCGCACCGCGGGCGCTACTGCCTGACCCGGCTCCGTCACCTCGACGACCACCTGGCCGTGGGTGACATCACGCTCCTGGACGAGGACGGCACCGTCCTCGCCGAGATCGAGCGGGTGCGTCTGGCCACCCAGGACCGCCGGCTCGCCGAGCGACTGCTGACCATCGGCTGGGACCGCGTCGAGCCCGCCGAGCCGCAGTCCACCGGACGGTGGCTGGTCGTCACCGAGGACGACGCGGAGCCCGAGGCGTTCGTCGACGACCTCACCGCGGCGCTGGCCGGCGACAGCGGCTGCGCCGAGGCGGCCCTCGGCGCGACCCCCGACAGCGTCCAGGCCCTGGCGGCCGCGCTCGACGACCGGGCGACCGGAGAGCCGTTGCACGGCCTGGTGCTGCTCTGCCCGCCCCCCACCGGGACGGCCGACGAAGCAGCCGTCGACCGGGCCGAGCACCGCGTCAACCGGCTGGTCGAGCTGGTGCGCCTGCTGGCCGAACGCTCCGAGGCGCAGCCGCCCCGCCTGTGGGTGGTCACCCGGGACGCCCAGGCGGTGCACGGCGGCGACGGCATGAACCTGGAGCAGACGCCGCTGCGCGGCCTGTGCCGCGTGATCGGCCACGAGCACCCCGAACTTCAGGTGTGCTGCGTCGACATCGACACCGACACCACCGCCGAGCAGCTGGCCGCCGCGCTCCGCTCCACCGGGAGCGCCGACGAGATCGCCGTGCGCGGCGGCGACACCTACGTCGCGCGGCTCAAGGTGGCGCCGCTCCAGGAGGACGAGCGCAAGGTCCGGCCGATCCGCTTCGGCCACGACCGCTTCGCTCTCGGGTGGCGGCACGCGGGCGACCTGGGCAGCCTCGAACTCGTCGCCTCCGAGCGGCGCGGGCCCGGCCCGGGGGAGATCGAGATCCAGGCCTCGGCGTTCGGCCTGAACTACGCCGACGTGCTCAATGCGATGGGTCTGTACAAGACCTTCGACGGCCGGCCGATGCCCTTCGGGTTCGACTGCGCCGGAGTGGTGACCGCCGTCGGTGACGGTGTCACCTTGCACCGGGTCGGCGACCGCGTGGCGGCCCTGCACCCCGGGGCGTTCCACTCCTTCGCGATCGTGCCCGCCGTCAAGGCGGTTCCGGTCCCCGACGACGTCACCTTCGAGGAGGCCGCCGCTCGGCCCAGTGTGTACGCGACCACCTGGTACGCCCTGCACCGGCTGAGCCGGCTGAGCGCCGGGGAACGCGTGCTGATCCACTCCGCTACCGGTGGTGTCGGGCTCGCCGCGATCTCCATCGCCAAGCACTTCGGTGCCGAGATCTTCGCCACCGCCGGCTCCGAGACCAAGCGGCAGTACCTGCGCGACCTCGGCATCGAGCACGTCTTCGACTCCCGGTCCACCCGGTTCGCCGACCAGATCCGCGAGCTCACCGACGGCGAGGGCGTCGACGTGGTGCTCAACTCCCTCACCGGAGCCGCCCAGCGCGCCGGACTGGATCTGCTCCGGATCGGCGGCCGCTTCGTCGAGCTCGGCAAGAAGGACATCTACGCCGACGCGCGCATCGGGCTCTTCCCGTTCCGCCGGAACATCTCGCTGCACAGCGTCGACCTCGGCGTGCTGGACTACGACTACCTGGGCGGTGTGCTCCGCGAGGTCCACGACCTCCTCGCCACCGGCGCGTTGGAGCCCACACCGCACACGGTGCACCCGATCCACGAGGTCAGCACGGCCTTCCGCACGCTGGCCGCCGGGGACCACATCGGCAAGGTCGTCCTCGCCGTCCCGCAGGAGGGTGACGGCCGGGCCGTCGTCCGGCCGGACGAGGTCCCCGTGGTCCGCGGCGACGGTGCCTACGTCGTCACCGGCGGACTCGGCGGACTCGGCATCCTGCTCGCCCGGTGGCTCGCCGGGGCGGGTGCGGGCCGGATCGTCCTCAACGGCCGTTCCGCGCCTTCCCCCGACGTCCAGGCGGCCCTGGCGGAGCTGCGGGCCGGCGGAGCGGACATCGAGGTGGTGCGCGGCGACATCGCCGCGGCCGGCACCGCGGAGCAGCTCGTGGGAGCGGCCACCGCGACCGGTCTCGCACTGCGCGGCGTCGTCCACGGCGCGGCGGTGATCGCCGACGCCGCGATCGCCGGCCTCGACGCGGCCCAGGTCGAGCGCGTCTGGGCCCCCAAGGCGCGCGGCGCCCTGCGGCTGCACGCCGCCTGCCGGGACAGCGAGCTCGACTGGTGGTTCGGCTTCTCCTCCGCCTCGTCGATGCTCGGGTTCCCCGGTCAGGCCGCCTACGCCGCCGCCAACGCCCTCCTCGACGGCCTCACCATCTGGCGGCGCGGCCACGGAAGCCCCGCACTCAGCGTCAACTGGGGGGCCTGGGCCGAAGTCGGGCGCGGCACCTTCTTTGCGGACGACGGCCACGCCATGATCGAGCCCGACGAGGGCATCAAGGCCTGCGACAGCCTGCTGCGCCACGACCGGGCCCGGGCCGGCTACCTGGCCATCCTGGACCGGGGCTGGCAGCAGATGTTCGCGCAGAAGATGCGCACCTCGCCCTTCTTCGCGGCCATCCCGGCCGCCGACACGACCGAGGCCACTGCGGACGCCGCCCAGCAGGCCGTCCTGGCCGAGCTGCGGCTCACCGACCCGGCCGGCCGGCAGGTCTTCCTCGAGCGGCACCTCACCGGACAGGCGGCCGAGATCCTGCGGGTCAACCCGGCCGGTCTGGACC
Organism: Kitasatospora sp. NPDC056138; assembly: GCF_042264695.1. Lineage (NCBI taxonomy): Bacteria > Bacillati > Actinomycetota > Actinomycetes > Kitasatosporales > Streptomycetaceae > Kitasatospora > Kitasatospora sp. NPDC056138. The sequence continues at coordinate 71,169 of NZ_JBHJVK010000038.1, forward strand.
CGGACCTGTCCCTGACCGACTACGGCCTCGACTCCCTGATGGCGCTCCAGCTGAGCACCCGCATCGGCAGGGAATTCGACGTGCGCATCACTCCCAAGCAGATGCGCCAGGACTCCACCCTGGCCGCCCTGGCCGCTCGCATCCTCGACCGGCTCAACCTCGGAACGGCTCAGTAGCCCGACGCTCCACCGTCGCTGATCCCGGTCGGCGGGGTCCTTCGGCCTCCCACCCCCGCCGACCGGGATCGTCACCCGAGCGCACATCGGAGGGACTCCCATGATCAAGCAACCATCCCAGACGCCGCACGCGGCAGCCGGAATCGTCAGCCTGGTGGTTCTGCTCGCCACGCTCGCGGTACTGCCGCCGATCCCGGCCTTCGGCTCGTCCGAGAACGAGGTCGTGACCTTCTACGCGACCCACACCACCAGCGGGTACGTCTACCAGTTCATGGCGGGCCTGGCCCTGCTCGCCGCGCTGTGGTTCCTCGGCTACGCCTACACCCGGTTCCGCCGCGAGGTGCCGGGCAGCCCGCTGCCCGTCATCATGCTCGCCGCCGGCACCGCCTGGGCCACCTTCGCGATCGTCTCCCTGGGGCTCTTCCAGATCTTCTCGGTCTGGGCCGCGGAACCGGAAGCGCACGGGATCCTGAAGGCGTTCTCCGACGCGTACGTCCTGGCCTTCGCGTTCAACTCCTTTCCGGCGGCCGTCATGATCGGCGCGGGATCGTGGTGCACGCGGTCGGCGGCAGGCTGGCCGGGCTGGCTGAAGAAGCTCGGCATGGTCGCCCTGGCGGCCCAGGTGCTGGCCAGCGTCCCGCTCATCGTCCCCGACGGGGCGTTGAAGCCGGGTGGCCTGATCACCTACGGCCCGTTCTTCCTGGCGCTGCTCTGGATCTTCATGAGCAGCCTCGCGGCCACCCGCTGGGAGCGCTCCGGCGCGGGATCGAACTCCCCGGCCGGTGCGGAACCGAACCACGAGGTCCGTCCGACGGTCCTCGCACAGGAGCGCTGAGATGACGGACAGCTTCGACGTGGTCATCGTGGGCGCCGGTCTCGGGGGCATCCAGATGCTGCATCAGGTCCGCCAAGTCGGCCTCACCGTACGGGTCTTCGAAGCCGGCAGCGGCGCCGGCGGCACCTGGCACTGGAACCGCTACCCGGGCGCCCGCTGCGACGTGGAGAGCCTCGAGTACTCCTACCAGTTCTCCGAGGAGCTGCAGCAGGACTGGGAGTGGACCAGGCGCTACTCCTCCCAGCCCGAGATCCTGCGCTACATCGACCACGTCGTGGAGCGTTTCGACCTGGACCGCGACATCCGGTACCACACCCGCGTCGAGGCGTTGACGTACGACGAGCGGGCCGGTCGGTGGACGGTGCGCACCGAGGCCGGTGACGAGGTGGTGGCGCGGTTCGTCATCATGGCCACCGGGTGCCTGTCCTCGGCCAACGTGCCGGACATCGCCGGCAGGGAGACGTTCGCCGGCGAGATCCACCACACCGCCCGCTGGCCGAAGCAGCCGGTCGACCTGTCCGGCAAGCGGGTCGGCGTGGTCGGCACCGGATCGTCCGGTGTGCAGGCGATCCCGGTCATCGCGCAGCAGGCGGAGGAGCTGTACGTCTTCCAGCGCACGGCCGCGTACACGCTGCCGGCCCGCGACCAGCCGCTCGATCCGGAGCTGCGCGCGGCCGTCAAGGCCGACTACGCGGGCTTCCGGGCGCGCAACAGCGCGATGCCGACGGCCGGCCTGTCGCGGTACCCGACCAACCCGTCCTCGATCTTCCTCGTCTCCGCGGCCGAACGCGAGGCCGCCCTCGAGTACTTCTGGGGACTGGGCGGGCCACTGGTGCTGCGCTCCTTCGGCGACATCATGTCCGACCCGCGCGCCAACGAGCTGGTCTCCGACTTCGTCCGGGGGAAGATCCGCCAGATCGTCAGGGATCCGGAGGTCGCGGACCTGCTGTCCCCGAAGCAGCCGATCGGCTGCAAGCGGGTCTGCATCGGCACCGACTACTACGAGACCTTCAACCGGCCGGGCGTCCACCTGGTCGACGTGGCCTCGGCACCGATCGAGGAGATCACACCGGACGGGATCCGCACCGCGGCCGGCAGCCACGCGCTCGACGTGATCGTCTTCGCCACCGGGTTCGACGCGATGACGGGGGCGCTGCTCGGGATCGACATCCGCGGCCGGGACTCGCTGTCGCTGAAGGAGATGTGGTCGGCCGGTCCGCGCACCTATCTGGGCCTCGGCGTTCCCGGCTTCCCCAACCTGTTCACGATGACGGGCCCCGGCAGCCCGTCGGTACTCACCAACATGCTGGTGGCGATCCATCAGCACGCGACCTGGATCGCCGACTGCCTGCAGTACCTGGTCGACCACGACATCAGCGTGATCGAGGCCACCCACGAGGCCGAGGACGCCTGGGGGATGCACGTCGACGAGGTCGCCGGGAAGACCCTGTTCCCCTCCTGCGACTCCTGGTACCTGGGCGCGAACATCCCGGGCAAGAAGCGGGTGTTCATGCCGCTCGTCGGCTTCCCCGCCTACGCGAAGACCTGCGCCGAGGTCGCGGAGGGCGGCTACCGGGGGTTCGCGCTGACCCGCCCGTGACGCAGTGGCCCGCAGGAGAACCCGTCCGGTCCTCTTCGAGGACCGGTTCCCACCACCGAAGTTCCCACCACCGAACAGGAGCACAACCATGGCACATCGCGAAGTGCCGGAGATCGACTTCGACCACCACTCGGAGGCGTACGGACGCGACCCCTGGGCCGCCAACACCGAGCTGCTCACCAAGTGCCCGGTGGCCCACAGCCGGCACCACGGCGGCTTCTACGTGGTCACGGGGTACGACCAGGTCGCGGACGTGGCCAAGCGGCCGGAGGTCTTCTCCTCCGCTCATGAACTGCCCAACACCCCCGGCCGTCCGCAGGGGACGATCATCCCGGCGACCACCTTCCGTGCGCTGCCGCTGGAGATGGACCCGCCGGAGTACCTGGACTGGCGCAAGGCCCTGAACCCCTTCTTCTCCCCCAAGGTCGCCCGGCAGCTGCGCCCGCGGATCCAGGCCTACGCCACCTGGTGCGTCGACCAGTGCATCGAGAAGGGTGAGATGGACCTGGTCCTGGACCTGGCCAGTGCCGTTCCCGCGCTGCTCACGCTGGACATGATGGGGCTGCCGATGGACAACTGGCGCCTCTACGCCGACGCGGTGCACTCGCTGGCGTTCACCCCCTCCGGCACTCCCGAGTACCAGCAGGTCGCACTCGGCTTCGGGATGCTCCTCAAGGAGGTCCAGGAGATGATTCCCCGGCGCCGGGCGGACCCGAAGGGTGACCTGGTCAGCTTCCTGACCCAACTGGAGATCGACGGGGCGAAGATCAACGACGAGGACATCCTCGCGACCTGCGCCGCCATGATCGCCGGCGGCATGGACACCACCACCGCACTGTTCGCCTCGGCCTTCGAGTACCTCGACCGGGACCGCGCCGCCCGCCGCCGGCTGATCGAGGAGCCCGCGATGGTTCCCAAGGCGGGCGAGGAGTTCCTGCGCTACTACACCCCCGTGGTCTGCGTCGGCCGCACCGCCATGCACGACACCGAGATCGACGGCGTTCCGGTCTCCCAGGGCGAACGGGTACTCATCTCGTGGGCGGCGGCCAATCTGGACCCCGAGGTGTTCCCCGACCCGCTGACCATCGACTTCGACCGCGACACCCGCAAGAGCGCGGCCTTCGGCATCGGCATGCACCGTTGCCTCGGACGCCACATCGCGATGACGGACTTCGACGTCGTGGTCAACGAGGTGCTCCGACGGCTGCCCGACTACGAGCTGATCGAGGGCGCGGCCGAGCGCTACCGGACCGTCGGGCAGATCAACGGCTACGTGAAGATGCCCGCCCGCTTCACGCCCGGTCCGCGCACCGGCCCCGACGCCGCGACCGCCGGGGAGCTGCTTCCGGAACTGAAGCTCGACCTGTAGCCGAACACGGGGGCGGCGCGCTGCGCGCCGTGGCCCGTCCGAAGGGTGGACGCGCAGGGCGTTCCCGCCCTTCGGACCGGGCGAAGGCGTGCCCTGCCGACAACAGCCTTCGCACCGAGCGGATCCCCCAGGCCCGGACATCGTCGGCGCCAACCAGTACAGCTCCCAGGAAGTTCCTTTCATGGCAGAGACCAACGAGATCGCCCCCTCCTATCCGATTCCGCGGGCGACCGGCTGCCCGCTCGACCCCCCACCGCTGCTGGGCGAGCTGCGTGAGCAGCGGGCCGTCAGCCCGGTGACGCTGTGGGACGGCCGAACCGCCTGGCTGGTCACCCGGCTCGAGGACGTGCGTCGGCTGCTGCGCGACTCCCGGCTGAGCGCCGACGTGCGGAACCCTTCCTACCCGTTCCTCTCCGAGGGGCAGGTCGCCACCCGCGAGCTGCTGGAGAGCTTCATCCGCACCGATCCGCCCGAGCACGACCGGCAACGTCGCATGCTCACCGCGGAGTTCCGGGTCAAGCAGATCGAGTCGATGCGGCCGGGCGTGCAGCGGATCGTCGACCGGCTGCTGGACGACATGATCGCGGCCGGCTCTCCCGCCGACTTCGTCACCGCCTTCGCGCTGCCCCTGCCCTCCCTCGTCATCTGCCAGCTGCTCGGGGTGCCCTACTCCGACCACGACTTCTTCCAGCGGTGCACCGCCGTCGCGTTCAACCGGAACTCCACCGCCGAGCAGATCCGCACCAGCCGCGAGCAGTTGACGGACTATCTGGGACGGCTCGTCGCATCGAAGGCCGAACGCCCCACCGACGACCTGCTCAGCCGGATGGTGCTGAACCAGGAGCTTCCCGGGCACCTGACCCGCGAACAGGTCGTCAAGACCGCCATCCTGCTGCTCGTCGGCGGCCACGAGACCACCGCGAACATGACGGCGCTCTCCGTGTTCGACCTGCTGCGCCACCCCGAGCAGTCGGAGCTGCTGCGGGAGCGGCCGGAGCTCATCCCGGGCGCCGTGGAGGAACTGCTGCGGGTGCACACCGTCGCCCACAACGGCCTGCCCCGGGTCGCCGTCGAGGACATCGAGGTCGACGGCACCACCATCCCGGCCGGGGACGCCGTACTGCTCTCGCTCGCCGCCGCCAACCACGACCCGCGGGCCTTCGACGCCCCGGACCGACTGGACGTCGAACGCAACTCCCGCGGGCACGTCGCCTTCGGCTTCGGTGTGCACCAGTGCCTCGGGCAGCCGCTCGCCCGCCTGGAGCTCCAGATCGCCCTCGACACCATCCTGCGGCGGCTGCCCGGACTCCGCCTGGTCAACGACTCCCTGGAAGATCTGGACTGCCGTCACAGCATGACCATCTTCGGGCTCCACAGCCTGCCCGTGGCCTGGTGATGAAGACGCAACTGCGGCTTCACCGCCACGGGTTGGACGGCCCCGGCCCGCCCCGCGGCGCCGCGGGGCGGGCCGGCGGGCCACCCTTCCCGTCCTGTTCGAAGCACTCTCGCGACCGCACCGCATTCTCATGACCGCACCGCATTCCCGTGACCACGTGGGGGAAGCCATCGACACCACCCTGATAGACGCCCTGCTGGCCGAGGCCGTCGAGCGCGGCGTCACGACGGGCGTCTACGCCATGACCGCCGACCGCGACGGGACCGGCTACTCCGGCGGCGCCGGAACCCGCGACGGCAGCGCACCGTGGAGTGAGGACACCATCGCCTGGATGGCCTCCATGACCAAGTCGATCGTGGCCGTCGCCGCCCTCCAGTCAGTCGAGCAGGGCGCGATCGGCCTGGACGACCCGTTGGGTGAGGTGCTGCCCGAGCTCGCCGCGCCGCAGGTGCTCGAGGGCTACGACGGCGACGTGCCGCTGCTGCGCCCGGCCCGGTCGCCGGTCACGCTGCGCAGGTTGCTCTCGCACACGAGCGGCGCCGGCTACCCCTTCCTGAGCCCCGAGCTCGCCCGCTACCACGAGGCCAACGCGATCCCGTCGACCAAGGAGGGCCGGCTGGCCACGCTCGTCGACTCGCCGCTGATCTGCGAACCCGGCGCCGAACCCCACTACGGCATGGGACTCGACTGGGTGGGTCTGGCCATCGCCCGGATCACCGGCACCGATCTGGAGACCCGGCTGCGCGAGCACATCTTCGCGCCGCTCGGCATGACCGACACCGGCTTTCGAATAGCCGACCGCGGGCGGCTCGCCGCGATGCACGCCCGCACTCCCGACGGACTGGTGCGAATCCCGTTCGAGCTCCCGCAGGAACCCGAGTTCGTCTCCGCTGGCGGCGGGCTGTACGGCAGCCCGCGCGACTACCTGACGTTCCTTCGGATGATCGCGGCGGGCGGCACGCTGGACGGCACGACCATCCTCGCTGCCGAGACCCTCGCCGAGGCGCGCCGCAGCCACTCCGGCCCGGTGGGGCGGATGGTCTCGGTCAACCCGGCGGTCTCGCACGACATAGAGCTGCTGCCGGGCACCCCGGTCACCTGGTCGCTGCTGGGCATGCGCAACGAGGAGCGGACGCCGCTGGGGCGCCCGGTCGGCACGCTGACCTGGGCCGGGGGCGCCAACTGCTACTACTGGGCGGACGGTGACGGCGAACGCGCCGGTGTGGCCGTGCTGTTCACGCAGCTCATGCCCTTCGCCGACCCGGCCGTGCTGGACCTCCTCGCGGCGGTCGAACAGGCCGTCCGCACACACTCCGGCGATCTCGTGCGGTCCCCGCGCTGAATCGACAGTGGCACGACAACCGCCCGAGCGGGCTGTTAGGTTACCGGTGATTCACAGGTAGCCACCGGCCCGGGGCCGCGCCTGCGCCGCACTGGAGTCGGCGGCCCGGCCGCCGACCGGTCCCCGCCGGGCCACTACCCGTATCCGGACAAGTCTCTTGGAACATCCGATGAGTAAGGCAAGCCGATGACCGACACCTTAACCGAGTCCCCGACGAAGGCCGCCAGCCGCCCGCTGGTGCCCACGCTGATGTTCATCGCCCTGGTCGTCGCGGTGGTGGGCAGCCTCGGGGCACCGCTGATCACCGCGGTGGCGGGCAAGTTCGACGTCTCGCTGGCCGCGGCGCAGTGGACGCTCACCGCCCCCCTGCTGGTGGGTGCCATCGCCACCCCGGTCCTCGGGCGCCTGGGCGCCGGGCCGCGCCGGCGCCAGGTCATCCTCGCCACCCTCGCCATGGTGGTGGTCGGCAGCTTGCTGACCGTGGTACCGCCGTCGTTCGGCTGGCTGCTGGCCGGGCGGGTGGCCCAGGGCGCCGGCCTGGCCCTGCCCGCGCTGATGATGGGCGTCGCCCGCGACCACCTGCCGGAGGAGCGCTCCGGGCCGGCGATCGCGCTGCTGTCGGTGGCCTCCACGGTCGGTATCGGCGTCGGCTACCCGCTGGCCGGCCTCCTCACCGAGGTCTCGGGCCTGCGGGCGGCGTACGGGCTCGGCCTGGTGATCACCGTGGTCGCGCTGGCGGCGGCCTGGTGGGCCGTGCCGCAGCCGCCGCAGGGCCGGTCGGTGGCGGTCGACGTGCCCGGGGCCGCGCTGCTGGGCGGTGGGCTGCTGGCCCTGCTGCTCGCGATCAGCCAGACCACCCTGTGGACCGGGAACCCGGTGCTCGCCTGCGGTCTGCTGGCCGCCGCGGTCGTACTACTGGCCGTGTGGGTGCGCCGCGAACGCCGGTCCGACACCCCGCTGGTGGACCTGGGGCTGCTGCGGCACCCCGCGGTGGCCGGTGCCAACGTGACCATGTTCCTCGGCGGTATCGGCATGTACCTGCTGCTGACCCTGGTCACCCGCTACGTGCAGACACCCGCGACGGCTGGCTACGGCTTCGGTGTGGACGTGTTCATCGCGGGCCTGGTGCTCGTGCCGTTCTCGGCGCTGGGCTTCGCGGGCGGCAAGCTGGTGCCGCCGCTGCGCAAGCGGCTCGATGCCCCGACGGTGCTGGCCATCGGCGGCGCCATGGTGCTGGTGGCGCTGGTGGTGTTCGCGCTGACCCGCGGTCAACTGTGGCTGGCGTTCGCCGTGATGGGGCTGCTCGGCCTGGGCGTCGGCACGTTCTCCGCCGCCATGCCGGCCGCGATCCTCGCCGTCACGCCGCGCGAGGAGACCTCCAGTGCGATGAGCTTCAACCAGGTCGTGCGCAGCGTGGGCTTCTCCCTCGGCAGCGCGCTCGGCGGTCTGGTGCTCGCGGCCCACACCGGCTCGGGAACGGGCTTCCCCACCGAGTCCGGATACACCTCGGCGGCCTGGGCCGGGGCTGCCTCGATGGCGGTGACGACCGTGATCAGCCTGGCGCTGCGGCGCACCGCGAAGGCGCGTAGTCATCCGGCGTCCTGAGCCGTTGATCCGTCGGAATCCGGTCAGCGGCCTGGGTCCGGACCTGCACGAGGGGCGGTCGACCCTGGCGGTCCGACCCCCACCAGTGCCTGCGGCGTGACGGAGGCCGTGAAACCGGCCGTTGACACCGGAGCCTGTGGAGCCGACCACCCACACGTCGTCGCTCCACAGCGCGGTGTCGCGAGCCGGGGCCCGGATGACCTGCCGGATCGGCCCGGCCGCCCGTCGCAGGCGCTTGTTCCAGCCGCTCTGCTGGGGCAGGTACGGGAGCAGCGGACGCGAGCGGGAGTGGGCAGAGCGCGGCCACCGGGCCTCGGAGGTGAAGCCGAGCAGGGCCTGCGCCGCCGCCGGACAGACGAGTCCGGAGTCGCTGAGCAGCGGCGGTCTGCCGAGGCATCGGGCTCCTCCGATCTCGTCGTCGATCTTCACGTACAGTGCGGTCAAGAGGGTGTTCAGGTCTGTCGTCACACACGGATCTCGGACACCCTCGCCCCTTTGGCGGACCCGAACTTCGGATCTATTCGTCCAGGGGCGGGGGTCCTCCGGTACTGCCCCGGTCAAGAAGCTCCGACTTCTTTCTTTGCGGCAGAAGTGAAGTCTCTGATTGCTGTGCTGAAACTTTGGATTTCAGCGGCGTAGGTGGAGCCGTCATAGTACTGGCGATTCGTGTCGACCATTGCCCTCGGTCCGATGACCAGACTGTAGATCGCGGACTCGGCCTCGCCGACACGAATTGCGGCGGCTTGTACGTCACTGCTGGTCGCGACCAGCAGTGCCAGGGAGTCGGTCTGGCTTAGCTTGATCAAGTCGGGGGAGATCACTGACTGGTATCGAGATTCAAGGTCCGCCGCGTTGTCGCCTGCACGAACTCCGTTCGTGAATTCGACGAAGTCGCCATAGACGGTGTCGGCCTGTGCGATGAAACTACTGAAGGCCGCGCGTCGGACGTCTGCCGTGTGCGACATCTCGTTCGCCTTCAGGTTGTTCGCAGATTGTTTGTAGACGAGGAGGCTCCCTGTCGCCCCGGCTAGCGCCCCGATCAGTGCACCGATGAGGCTGGCGATCGCGGTTGACATATGCCTGGACGGCTGGCAGCTCGCCGCTGCATCGGAGTCGTTCTGTGTCTCCATGAGGCCGTTATATGTGCGGGACCCTGGACCCGCATGTCCAGCCGGTTGTCACGGCCTCCGAGCCCCGCTGCTCGGCACCCCAGGCGCAGAGCGGCTCCGTCGCTCGGAGCGGTGCGTCACTGAATGCGGTGGTCGCGAGGCGTCACGCTTGCCAGGAGGGGTCGGCGAAGGGGCGGAACGTGTGCGGGGAGGTCGGGAAGTCGTCGGTGAGGATCTCGGCGCGGATCTGTCCGGTGAGGGTGGAGAGCAGGAACCGGGCGAAGCCCATGTCGAGGCGTTCCCACCAGTCGCCGCGAGCCTCGTTGATCATGATGGTCCAGTCGTCGGGGTGCTGCCCGGGGCGGACCAGCCAGTAGACGAATTCCCCGTTGTCGGTTGATGCCCAGGGGATCAGGCGGGCGCCGGGCTCGTCGAGCTCGGAGGGTTTCTCCTCGCAGGGATCGTCGTCCCACAGGTATCCGAACGCCTCGGTGCGCTCTTGAGCGGAGTCGACTAGGTCGTAGTTGTCGTTGGCGCAGTCCGGCTCCAGGACGTACAGGTAGCTGTCGAGGTAGCCGCCGCCGACCTTCTCAATGAACTCCACGTAATCACTTGGGAGTTCGGTTCCCAGCCGCTCCGTGGCCGAGGCCCAGTCCTTCGGATGCCCGCCGGGGGATCCGGGTAGCACCTGGGTCAGTCGCTCGACGGAGTCGTTCACGATGTCTGCCTCACCTCGTCTTGTTGCAGACGCTCAAGATATCCGTGCCGCCGACCGGGCCCTTGGGCTCGAACTCGAGACCCTTGTTGCCGTAGACCTCGACATCCGCTGCGGTGCCTTCCTTGCTGCCGGGCCGGATCAGTGCTTGCCCGCGGAGCGGATGGCGTCGCGTCGCCGCCCTCGTTGACCGCAGCCGCGATCGCGACGACTTCCGGCTCGTGGTACGGGAGTTGGGCGGCGGCCGGTGATCGGCAACTGATCGGCCGCCGCCAGGCCGAGCGCGGCTGACGCGGTGCAGGAGATGCTTGTCCCGACAGGGCAGGGAGTGGGTGGGGGCGAGTGATGAGTGGGGAAGCGGGCGGGCTGCTGCTGGAGCGGGTGCTTGCGGTCGGCTGGGCCGAGCAGGAGGAGGCGTACGACCACTGCGTGGCGCGGGCGGGGCTGATGCGGGAGTACCTGCGGAGAGCGGCGTTGTGGGCCGAGGCGTTGGGCGGCACGGAGGAGTGGCCGTTCTTCGACATCGCCGGACGGGTGGCCCCGGAGGTGTGTGCCGACCCGGTCGTGGCCGGCCGGTGGGACGAGGTGCTGGCCCGGCGGGCGCCGGGCCCGGTGGCGGTCGGGGTGTACCGGGCGGTGCTGAACTGGACGGCGTTGACGAGGGCGGCGCTGGCTCCGTACGCCGGCCTGCCGGAGCCGTTCGAACCGCTGGTCATGATGCTCGAACGCGGTGGCGGGGTGCAGATCGAGCACGGTTCCATGGACTTCCTCACCGACCGGGTGCAGGTCGGGACCTGGCGGGAGCACGTCGCGTCCGACCCGGTCGTGCCGCTCGACCGCGCCCGCCTCGACGCCCTGGACGGCCTTCCGCTGCTCGAGTTCCGGCCCGGGAGGTTCCCGTCGCAGCCAATCCGGGACGTCCGGATCCTGCATCGCAAGCAGACCTCGGGACCCGGTCTGTTCGCCGACGTCACCCTCGACTTCGAGCCGTCGGGGGAGGGCTTCGTGTTCGAAGTGGCCGACGCGCTGCAGGTCGACTACTCCTTCCCCCGTGAACTGCCCCACTTCTACGCGGCGTTGGGCCGGGGAATCGGCGAGGAGCTGGCGCGCGACCGCGCCCCGGTCGTCGTGGCGGTGCGGGTGGTGCTCAAGGCGGTGCGCGCGCACGAGATCGACTCGAACGAGCTCTCGTTCCTGACGGCGGGGAGGCGGGCGGCCCTGGCGGCACTGGAACGCGAGCTCGGAGTGGAAGTGGAGCCGTAGCACGCGGTGGCCGTGGTCGGCGCCGTCACGGTGACGGAGCGTAGCGGCCGGCGGCGGGAGAGCCGGACGCCGAGCGGCGCCCCGCAATCGAGCCGAGCGCCGCGGGCGAGAAGACCGGGCCTGACCCCCGGGGGAGAGAAGCCGCGTGCTCCCAGCAGGCGGCGGTCCGGTGGTACGGGTGCCCCGGGCTCCTTGTCGGCGTGTTCCGGATGGCGCGACAATCGATACGGGTCGGGCCGCCGGACCAGCCCGGGCCTGATGGCAGGCGGTGATGTTCTGGTGGCCGAGGGCGACACCGGTGAGCGCGACCATCTGCTGGTCGCCGCGGTCCGCCGAGCCGTTTCCGATACCGGGGGCCACGCCGCGAGCGTCTTCCTCCGCTCGCGTGACCGCCGCTCGCTGGTGCTCGCCGCCTCCTGCGGGGCGCCGCCGTCCCTGCTGGGCGGCTGGCGGCTCATTCCCGTGAGCAGCCCGATCCCGGTCGCCGTGGCGTACCGGTCCGGTCGGACGGTCCACCTCGCCGACGCCCACGAGACGATGCGCCGGTACCCGCAACTGGCGGTGGCGCTGCCGTACATGTTCGGCTCGGCCTCCGTGCCGGTACGGACTGACGCGGAGCACTTCGGAGCGCTGTCGGTGGTGTGGGCGACCGAACCGGGTGACCAGGGCCTGCCCCGCGCGCAGCGCCGCCAGCTGCGTGCCACCGCCAACCGGCTGGGCGCCGCGCTGGCCGGGCTCCGGGCCGGTGGCGACCCCGTCGAGTGCGACCCGCGGACAGCCGCCGTCGAGGTGCCCGCCCCCGCCCGCCCCTCGCTCCGGGTGGGGCTGCTCGACTGGGAACCCGCCACCGATCAGGTCGTCGAGGACGAGGGGCTCTGTACGGTCCTCGGCCTTGCCCACGAGGCGTTCGACGGGACGTTCGCCGGACTCACCGCGAAGGTGGCACCCGGTGACCTGGCTGCGTTCCGGGCCGAGGTCCGGGCCGCGTCCGACGGCAGGGTGTTCTCCCAACGGCTGCGGGTGTGGGTGGACAGGTCCCGGCAGCGCACGGTCGAGCTCTGGGCACGCGTGTCGCGCCTCGGCCCGACGGCCGGTGACGGGTCGGCGACCCGGGTGGTCGGTGCCGTCGTCGACGCGGGGGACGGCGCTTCGGCGGTCGCGGCGACCGAACGCCTCGCCGACGGCGTGCTGGCGCTGGACACGGCCGGGCGGCTCACCTGCCTCAACGGCAGCCTGGAGCTGCTGCTGCAGGTCCGGCGGGAGGAGGTGCTGGGCCGGCGGATCTGGGACGTCCTGCCGTGGCTGTCCGCGCCCACGTACGAGAACCGGTTCAGAGCCGCGCTGGTCTCGCAGCGGACCATCTCCTTCCTGGCCTGCCGCCCGCCCGACCAGTGGCTCGCCTTCTCGTTCCACCCGGACCCGAGCGGCGTCACCGGCCGGGTCGTACCGGTCGACGGGCCGACCGCGGCGGCACCCGCGCCCGCGGACAGCGCGATCCCGGGCACGGCGACCCCGGAGACGGCGACCCCGGAGACTGAGATCCCGGACACCGCCCCCTCGACCGGTCTCGCCATGATGTACCACGTCCTCCAGCTCGGCAGCGCGCTCACCCAGGCGGTCACCGCGCGCGAGGTGGGAGACGTCGTCGCCCACCAGCTGCTGCCGGCCTTCGGGGGTCAGCAGGCAGCGATCTACCTGGCCCAGTCCGGACTGCTGCACCTGCTCGCGCGCACGGCCTGCGAGGAGGCGTTCCCACTCCGGCTGGAAGGCGCGTCCCTGCAGGCCCACCTGCCCGGGACCGAGGCGCTGACCTCCGGCGTCCCGCTGTTCGTCGAATCACCGCAGGCACTGGCGGACGGCTATCCGGGGAGCCCCGTCGGCGAGTCGCGTGCCTGGGCGTTCCTGCCGTTGATCGCCTGCAGCCGTCCGATCGGCACCTGCGTCCTGGGGTTCGACCGGATCCACCCTTTCACGATCGAGGAACGCGGCGCGCTGACCTCGATGGGAGGGCTGATCGCCCAGGCGCTGGAACGTGCCCGGCTGTACGACGAGGAGTCCGCCATCGCGCGCGGCCTGCAGGACGCACTGCTGCCGCACCGGCTGCCCAGCCTCCCGAACATCCGAACGGCGGCCCGCTACCTGCCCGGGACCCGCGGGATGGACATCGGCGGCGACTGGTACGACGTCGTTCCCGCCGGCCGCAGCGTCACCCTGGTGGTGGGCGACGTCGAGGGGCACAGCGTCGCCGCCGCCGCGACGATGGGGCAGCTGCGCAGCGCCGCCCGGGCCTACACCACGGCCGGGCAGCGGCCCGGCCAGGTGGTCACCGGGACCAACCGGCTGCTGGTGGACCTCGACTCGGGGCTGCTCGCCAGCTGCTGCTACCTGAGCCTCGATGCCTACAGCGGCCGGGTCCGTGCGGTCCGGGCAGGCCACTGCCCGCCGCTGCTCCGGCAGCCGGACGGCACGGCGGAGGTGCTGGACCTGCCCGGCGGGACGCTGCTCGGGGTGGATCCCGCCTCCTCCTACCCGGAGTCCCTGCTGACCCTCCGCCCCGGTTCGGTCCTCGCGCTCTACACGGACGGCCTGGTCGAGGAACGCGGCACCGGGATCGACCAGGGGATCGATCGCCTGCGGGCGGCGCTGGCCCACGCCCGCTCGGGCTCGCTGGAGGCGCTGGCCGACCATCTGCTGCACGGGGCCGAGCGGTTGACCAGCCGCGCGGACGACATCGCCCTGCTGCTCGCCGAGTACCGGCCATCGGCCGAGCCGACCTGACCCGGTTGCGATCAGGCCTGATCAGGTTGGGACGGGGGCCGGCCACCGCGGGTGCCCCGGGGGAGGAGCCCTCGGCGCCGGCGGGCGGCCAGGGCGCACCGGTCCAGGGCGGTCGGCACGGTTGCAGGTCGGTGGACGTGACCGCGTCGGCGGCAGTTTTCACGCGTACCGACATGCCGTTTGACCAGTACGGATGGGATCTCGGCACCCGTCGCCCCCGATCGGGGCGAGCTCCGCCCGGGCTGTTGGGCGGGTGCCTGGTGCCCGCTTGATCCGGGCGCCGGAGCGGCGGGGGACCTCGGCGTTCGGACGGGTCCGCCCGAGGGACCGGAATGGCCGAAAGCTAGCATGTGCACATCGCCTAGCTCGATCGAAAGATGGACCTGTGACTGTCAATGAGGACGTGTTCACGAACTGGAAGAACCGCGAGGAGATCGCGGAGTCGATGATCCCGATCATCGGGAGACTGCATCGGGAGAGGGACGTCACGGTCCTGCTGCACAGCCGCTCCTTGGTGAACAAGTCGGTGGTCAGCATCCTTAAGACTCACCGGTTCGCCCGCCAGATAGCCGGTGAGGAGCTCTCGGTCACCGAGACGCTGCCGTTCCTGCAGGCTCTCACCAAGCTCGATCTCGGCCCTTCCCAGATCGACATCGGCATGCTCGCCGCCACCTACAAGACCGATGACCGAGGCCTCTCGGTGGAGGGCTTCACCGCCGAAGCCGTCGCCGGGGCCACTGGAGCCAACAAGCTGGAGCGCCGCGACTCGCGCGACGTCGTCCTGTACGGATTCGGCCGCATCGGCCGGCTCCTCGCCCGCCTGCTCATCGAGAAGGCCGGTTCGGGCAACGGTCTTCGGCTGCGCGCCATCGTCGTCCGCAACAGCGGCGGCGAGGACCTCGTCAAGCGCGCCTCGCTGCTGCGCCGCGACTCCATCCACGGCCAGTTCCACGGCACGATCACCGTCGACGAGTCGAACAACAAGATCATCGCCAACGGTCACGAAATCACGGTGATCTACTCCAACGACCCGACGACGGTGGACTACACCGCGTACGGCATCGACGACGCCATCCTCATCGACAACACCGGCCGGTGGCGCGACCGCGAGGGCCTGTCCAAGCACCTCCGCCCCGGCATCGCCAAGGTGGTCCTGACGGCACCGGGCAAGGGCGACGTCCCCAACATCGTCCACGGCGTCAACCACGACACGATCAAGCCGGACGAGCAGATCCTGTCCTGCGCGTCCTGCACCACCAACGCGATCGTCCCGCCGCTGAAGGCGATGGCGGACGAGTACGGCGTCCTGCGCGGCCACGTGGAGACCGTCCACTCGTACACCAACGACCAGAACCTGCTGGACAACTACCACAGCTCCGACCGCCGCGGCCGTTCGGCGGCGCTCAACATGGTCATCACCGAGACCGGTGCGGCCTCCGCCGTCGCCAAGGCGCTGCCCGACCTCAAGGCGAAGATCACCGGCAGCTCGATCCGCGTCCCGGTGCCGGACGTCTCGATCGCGATCCTCAACCTGCAGCTCGCGCGCGAGACCAACCGTGCGGAGGTCCTCGACTACCTCCGCAACGTGTCGCTGACCTCGCCGCTCAAGCGCCAGATCGACTTCATCAGCGCCCCCGACGCGGTGTCGAGCGACTTCATCGGCTCGCGCCACGCCTCGATCGTCGATGCCGGTGCCACCAAGGTCGAGGGCGACAACGCGATCCTCTACCTGTGGTACGACAACGAGTTCGGCTACTCCTGCCAGGTCATCCGCGTCGTCCAGTACGTCTCCGGCGTCGAGTACCCGACCTACCCGGCCCCGGCGGTCTGATCTCGGTTCCGACCCTGGCGGACGGCCCGATCCCGCCGTCCTGGCGGGTGAGGTGTGAGGCATGAGGTGGCGGTGGGGCGGCAATCGATCCCGAACGGGTTCTGGTTGCCGCCCCACCGCCACCCGCCGACCCGGGCGGTTCAGGACACTCCGGCCGCTGCCGGGCCGGGGTGACGTCCTGTTGCGCCCGGCCACCCCATTTGCGGAGCTGCCCGCTGTGGCGGCCGGTCGGCTGACTGGCCGGCCGTGCGGGCGTCGTCGGCACCGTGTCCTGGATTTGCTTCCGGCCCCTGGTCGGCCTAGTGTTCTCTAGTCGCTCGGCAGGGAGCACCGGACACGCATCGGCGCGGACGGTCCCGGGGCGGCCAATCCTCTGAAACACCACTTCTTCTGTT